>NZ_CP083950.1:2758000-3116000 GCF_006439395.2 Mesorhizobium sp. B4-1-4 | reverse complement strand
CGCGTCATGCTTCGGCAGGGGACAAGCAAGATCGTCGTCTCCGAAGCCTATCCTACCCAATTCTTTGACCTTGGCCTTGATGCAGGCGAGACGCGGAACCTGGCGGAAGACCCTGCATGGAGGGACAACGTCGCGGCGCTGATGGAAAGGGTCCAACAAACATGGGACCTTTCGCGTCTACGCGACGACGTCATGCAAAGTCAGCGCATCCGGCAATTTGTGAACCGGGCGATGCAGAAGGGCAAGTTGCGGGAATGGGAGCACTATCCCGACGCCATTCGGGAACACACTAAGTTCGTTCGTACCGGTGAGCGATTTCCGGAGGTGGAGCGTCGTTCGTACCTGCCATACGGTGACTACTAAACCATCAGCACAGTTACGATCAGGGAGTTTGCGGCGAGATGGCCCTTCCAGCAAGACCCCTATTCGCTCTTGACAATTGTCGACATGGAGACGACAAGATCATGTCGACACGCAGACGGCAGAAATCGAAGCTAATTTGACTGCAGGATCATCTCGATCGGCGGCCGCGGACCCAGCTCAGGGAGACAAAGATGAAACTTTCAGGTGTAATGCCAGCGCTCGTGACGCCGTTCGACGAGAACAACAAAATCGACTTCAAGGCTCTCGAAAAGCACATGACCGCCTTGCGCGCTGCAGGCGTAACCGGCTGGGTGCCGATGGGATCGACTGGCGAATATTTCTCGATGTCGAATGAAGAACGGGACGAAGTGCTGAAGTTCGTCAAGGGCTTCGCCAATGACGATGAAATTCTTATTGCCGGCACCAATGCGCCTGCCACGCGCGAGGTGATCGAGAACACAGCGCGCGCAAAGGAAATCGGTTACGACACGGTTCTGCTCGCCACGCCGTTCTACACGCGGCCCACCCAGGAAGAATTGTTGGCGCACTACCGTGCCGTGCTCGATGCGACGGAAGTCAGCCTCATCCTCTACAATTATCCGCCCAAGGACGGCATCGAAATTTCATTTGACCTGATGGATGCGCTGGCTGACGATCCGCGGGTAATTGGCATCAAGGAAAGCTCAGGCATTCTGCAGCGTGCCGTCGACATTCACGCCCGTTACAAGGGCCGTATCGACCTTGTCTCAGGATCGGATGACATCGCGCTCGACTTTATGTTCTGGGGCGCCGATAGCTGGATCTGTGGCCCGGCCAATTGCATGGCCAAGGCCTGCTGCGATCTCGACCGCACCTTCCGCGCCGGCAATCTCGAGAAGGCGCGTGACATGATGATGGTGCTTTATCGCGCCATGAACATCCTCGAAAGCGGCAAGTTCGTGCAGAAGATCAAGTACGGTTGCGAGCTTCAGGGCACGCCGGTCGGCAAGTGTCGCGCGCCGCTGGGCGAGCTGACGGCCGAGGAAAAGACCGCTTTCCGCGCGGCGATGGAGCCGATTCTGAACTGGTAGCGGCGGCATCGGCGCCGGCGTTGCGGTGATGATGGCAGACTTCGATCCTGCGCGGGACTTTGGTCGCGCTAGGGAGGTGCTGGACCTCCAACGGCGAAACGCTTTCTACGGCACCGGTCGCAGCCACCTTGGCTTGAACTACAGATCGGCCACCGGTCCAGGCCGACCCGATCACGGTGCGACACCGTCTTTGGACATGAAAGCTTCGTCGACCACTTTGGGAACGGGCGCAGGCGATAGGGAAAGGGAGCGAAGGTGCCGAGCGAACTCTATATTGATGGACAGTGGGTGAAGCCGGTCAAGGGTGGAAGCTCGGATGTGATCAATCCCGCGACCGAGGAGGTGATCCAAACGATTGCCAGCGCCTGCGCGGAGGATGTAGATATCGCCGTCAAAGCGGCTCGCCGAGCATTCGACCAGGACGGTTGGCCGAAGTTGAGCGGAGCACAACGGGCAAAGTATCTCAGGTCTATCGCTGAAGGCATTCGCGCTCGCCAGACCGAAATCGCGCGTCTCGAGGTACTGGACAATGGAAAGCCATTCCCGGAAGCCGACTGGGATGTCGCCGACGCCGCAGGCTGCTTCGATTTTTATGCAAGGTTGGCAGAGCAACTCGATAACAATCCGGAAGAGGTGGTTGAACTCTCTGATGCGCGGTTCAGCTGCAAAGCAATTCGTGAACCCCTGGGCGTCGCAGGTGCGATCATACCTTGGAATTTTCCGCTGTTGATGGCGGCGTGGAAGGTAGCGCCTGCGCTTGCTGCGGGATGTACCGTTGTTCTGAAACCAGCAGAGCTGACCTCGCTTACGGCTCTGGAACTGGCTGCAATTGCGCACGAAGTTGGGCTGCCGGCCGGGGTGCTCAACATCCTCACAGGCTCGGGCACCATCGCCGGTCAGGCAATTATCGACCACAAGGACGTCGACAAGCTGGCCTTCACCGGATCTGGACCGATAGGCTCCAAGATCATGGCCGCAGCGGCCCGGGACATAAAGCGCATAAGTCTCGAACTCGGCGGAAAGTCCCCATTCGTCGTCTTCGAGGACGCAGATATTGATGACGCCGTCGAATGGATCATGTTCGGCATCTTCTGGAACCAGGGGCAGGTTTGCTCGGCAACTTCGAGGGTTCTTGTCCACGAGCGGATATACGAGCCGCTGATGAAGCGGCTGGTTGAAGAAACGAACAAGATCAAGATTGGGGACGGCCGGGAGCAGGGGGTTCTTTTGGGGCCGCTGGTTTCCAAACGTCAGTACGAACAGGTCTTTGCTGCTATCGAGGCAGCGAGAGCCGCGGGCGCCACCGTTGCCTGCGGCGGTGAGCGTCCGGAAGGTTTCGACAAGGGCTACTACCTCCAGCCGACTATTCTCACGGACGTTCCCTTGGAAAGTGCCGCTTGGACCGAGGAAATCTTCGGCCCGGTGGTCTGCGTGCGCCCCTTCGAGACCGAAGAAGAGGCGATTGAGCTTGCCAACGATTCTCGCTTCGGGCTTGCCGCCGCTGTCATGTCGAAGGACGACGCCCGGGCTGAGCGCGTCGCCGCTGCTTTCCGCGCCGGCATTGTCTGGATCAACTGCTCGCAGCCAACTTTCACCGAGGCGCCGTGGGGCGGCTACAAGGAGTCGGGCATCGGACGGGAACTCGGACGTTGGGGCCTCGACAATTATCTCGAAACGAAGCAGGTCACCCGCTTCAGCGGCAAGGATCCGTGGGGCTGGTACCTCAAGCCGACGGGTGAGGAGAAATCCGCCTCCGCAAGGCCATCGAACTCATGATCGGCTGATCGGCGATGTCCAGCTCAGACACAGAGCAAATTGCGGTTGTCGGTGCCGGCATCATCGGCGTTGCGGTCGCCTTTGAGCTGCAGCGTCGCGGCAAGAGCGTGACGCTGATTGATCGAAGCGAGCCTGGTCTCGGCGCCTCTTTCGGCAATATGGCGAGCATAGCCGTCACCGAATTCATGCCGGCATCGCGACTTTCGGTATGGGCGCAGATGCCAAAATGGCTTCTCGATCCCGAGGGACCGGTGCGTGTACGGCCATCGTATCTGCCAAGGCTGACGCCCTGGTTCGTGCGTTTTCTCGAAGCGAGCCGTCCGTCACGTGTGCGCAAACTCGAGGCTGCCGGTGCCGCGCTCTGCAAGCGCGTCTACGACGACCTCCTGCCGCTGCTCGAAACGGCAGGGCTTTCCCACATGCTAACCGACGAAGGCTGCCTCAGCCTTTATACTGACGAGACCGAGTTCAAGGCTGACCGCGAGCACATCGAAGTCCTGGAACGATTTGGCTTCCCACATGAGGTGCTCGGCGGCAATGAACTCCGTGAGCTTGAGCCGGCGATTACGACCAAGATCGGTCGCGCGGTGCTCTTTCCGCAAAACCGCTCAGTGCGCGATCCTTACAATCTCGTCCTGTTGCTGGCGGAACGATTTATAGGTCTCGGCGGCCGGATGGAAACCGGCGAGGTCGTCGGCTTCGACCGCTCGGACCATGCGTTGGAAGCTATCCGACTCAAGGACGGACGCCGCGTCGTGGTCTCATCTGCTGTGCTGTGCGCCGGTGCCTATACCGGCCGTCTGTCCAGGCTGCTTGGCGAACACATTCCGCTGGAGACAGAGCGCGGCTATCATACACACATCATGGCGCCCGGAATTTCCATGCGGCACTCCATCATCTGGCCCGCACGCGCATTCATGGTGACGCCGACTGCCGGCGGCATCCGTGTCGGCGGAACCGTCGAAATGGCGGGTCTGGACGCTCCGCCCGACTACAGGCGCGCCAAAGTCTTGGTGAAGCGCGCATCGGAAGCATTGCCGGACCTGCAACCAAACGCCGCCACCGAGTGGATGGGCCATCGGCCGGCGCTGCCCGATACCGTGCCAATCATCGGCCCATCCGCGAGGACAAGAGGCCTCTATTACGCAACCGGCCATGGCCATCTCGGCCTGACCTATGCCGCAACCACCGCCCGCCTCATCGCCGATCTAACCACGGGCAAAACACCGCCGATCGACCTTCGCCCCTATCGCGTCGACAGGTTCTAAGGGAGGGCCAACGAACCGTCAGCAGACAGTCGATGCGGACTTCTGCCCGCCGGCAATGAAGCATTCGCCGCAAGCTGAGGAAGTGGGGCGCGGAACACTACTTTGAGACTAAGCAGATCATCGATCAACGGGCAGTGACAATAGGTTGGTTCAAATGAGCGTTCTTTCAGCCCCCCAATGGCAAGGGTCGATAGAAATACTGCAGGTGCACTGCCAAGGAGAGATCGGCAAGGTAATCACCGGCGGCGCGCCAGAGATCCCCGGTTCGACGCTGCTCGACAAGATGAATCACATCAACTCTGTCGATGATAGCCTGCGTCGTTTCGTGACGTTCGAGCCCAGGGCCAGTGTCGCCATGTCGGTGAACCTGCTTGTCGAGCCGTGCCGACCGGATGCCGATGCCGGCTTTATCGTGCTGCAGGCCGACAGGGCGCATCCGATGTCGGGAAGCAACTGCATCTGCGTCGTGACTGCGCTGCTGGAATCCGGCCGTGTGCAGATGCAGGAGCCGGAAACCATTGTCCGTCTCGACACGCCGGCCGGATTGATCGTGGCACGCGCGCGCTGCTCCAACGGTCGCTGTCTTTCTGTCAGTCTTGACAATGTGCCGGCCTTCGTGGAGGCCCTCGACCAGACAGTCGAAATGCCGCGCTGGGGGCGCCTCAAGGCCGACATCGCGTTCGGCGGAGTCTATTACGCCATCGTCGATGTCGACCAGATCGGCCTTGAAATCGTACCGCACCACGCTCGCGCGCTCGCTGAAGCCGGCATTGAGTTGAAGGCATTGCTAAAGGATCAGATTTCGGTTCAGCATCCCGAACTGCCCGGCATTAACGAGATTGCCTATGTGATGTTTCGCGGCCGCGACGACGACGGCGCGGTGCGCACCTGCACGACGCTGAAACCCGGCCGGGTCGACCGCTCCCCATGCGGGACTGGCAGTTCCGCCAATCTTGCGGTGCTGCATGCAAGGGGCGAGCTCAAGGTCGGCGATGTGCGCAAATCACGATCGATCATCGGCGGCGAGTTTCTCGCCGAGGCCATCGGCCTGGCCACGGTCGGCGGCAGGGATGCGGTCCTGCCCAGGATCACCGGTCAGGCGTGGATCTATGGCCGGGAACAGCTACGACTGGACGACAATGACCCCTTCGCCTCGGGATTTGCACTCTCCGACACTTGGGGACCGCAGGTCGACGAACTCGGTTGATTGGAAGTTCAATGTCATCCCTCACCAAACCTCTGGACGGCCAGACCGTCCTGGTCACCGGCGCCTCCGGCGCAATCGGCAGCGCGATTGTCCGGCAGATCGCGAACGAAGGTGCCCGCGTCATCATTCACTACGGCCGCGATCGCAAGAGCGCGAACCTCCTCCTGGAGCAGATCGGCGGCGCGGGATGGACGGTCCAAGCAGATTTGGCCTCTGCCGCGGGACCGACACAGTTGTGGAACCAGGCCGTCGGGCTTGCCGGCCGTATCGATTCCATCATCAACAATGCCGGCGTACGAACTGAGATTTCCATCGGGTCGGATCTCGATGAGTGGCAGGCAGCCTGGCGCCGGGAGTTTCAGCTCGACTTCTTCGCCGTTACCGACCTTTGCAGGGCTGCAATCCTGCACTTTCGCGAGCATGGTGGTGGGCGCATTGTCAATATGGCGAGCCGCGCAGGACAGCGCGGCTACAGCGCCGAAGCGATGCCGTATGGCGCGGCGAAGGCTGCGCTGATCAATCTCACCAAATCGATTGCCCGCAGCTTCGGCGCTGAGGGGGTTGTGGCGATAGCGATCGCGCCGGGCTGGGTGCGAACGGAAATGGCCGAGGAATTCGTGTCGCGGTTTGGCGAGGCTGCTGCGGTCGCCGACATTCCGATAGGGCGGATGGCCGAGCCGTCCGAAGTGGCCGAACTGGTCAGCTTCGCCTTGCGCCCTTCGCAGCGCTCGCTCAGCGGAGCCACGCTCGACGTCAACGGCGCCAGCTACATCAGATGAAAAGTCATCAGGGCCAAGGAAATGCGAGATGAAGCGGTTTGATGAGAAGGTCGCCATTGTGACCGGCGGCGCTGGCGGCATCGGATCGGCTATTTCCCGTCGCCTTGCTGATGAGGGCGCTTTCGTCGTCGTCACCGACATGGATCTGGACGCCGCCAGTTCGGTTGTTGCTGAAATTTCGGCGAGCGGCGGTAATGCGCGTGCGGTTCGCACCGACATATCCAATGGGCTTGCCTGTGCCGACCTGGTTTCGGATGTGCTGCGCGTCAACAGACATATCGATATCCTCGCCAACAATGCAGGCATCAACCGGCGCGGTAACCTGCTCGACCTTAGCGAAGGTGACTGGCACGCCAGTTTCGATGTCAATCTGCACTCGATGTTCTACCTCTGCCGTGCCGTGCTGCCGCATATGATCGAGAATGGCGGCGGCGCGATCGTCAACACCGCGTCGCAATGGGGGTTGCATCCTGCGCCCAATCACATCGCCTACAATGTGACAAAGGCCGCGGTTGCGTCGTTCACGCAGAACCTCGCCCGCGACTACGCGCCTCACAAAATTCGTGTAAACGCCGTCTGCCCAGGCGAAATCCACACGCCCATGCTGGAGGCCGGTGTGAAGCGCTCCGGCAGGACGATTGCCGACCTCGAGAGACTTGTCCCGTTCGGCCGCATTGGTAAGCCTGAGGAAGTCGCCGCACTTGTCGCCTTTCTCGCGTCGAATGAGGCCCAGTTCATGTGCGGATCGCTTGTCGAGATCACTGGCGCGCAGGCTGTGGCTTGATTTGACGCATTTGCACGAATACCGAAAACAGGGATCGACTGACGTTCTGGAGACAATACCTGAATTTCGGGAGCCCGCCACCGCACTAAACAGCTGGCGCAGAAAGTGCGGTGTGGCGTTGCCGCCGAGCATTTCGCTGTCGACGTCCGCTTCTGCTGCCGGATCATCTTGGGGTTGCCAGTGTCGTTTTTGGCCAAAACACCTATTTCAATCTTCGCCATCAGTGATGGTTGTAGGTGAAAAGAAATAGACAGAGGGTAGACAGCGCGGCCGGCGTACGAACAGTGGCACTATACCTGAAGGTCATCAGCATAATTGCGAGGTTCGATCTAATCAGCGGCGAGATCATACGGAACGATACGGGAAGACATCTGATTTTTGCCCACGAAAAAGCCAACGAAATCAATAACATTCGGACATCCTCCGGGCCCACCATTATCGTTATTTATCAATGGCTTACGGAATGGCTCGCCAAAGTCGATTCAAGAAGCCGGTCCGCCACTCGCCGATCGCCTTTATCTTCTAGCGAATGGCGGCTTTGCGCGCCTCATATCGCCCGTTGCGGTAAGCTCTGGTGTTTCCTAAAAAAGACCATTGCTAATTGCTTCGGGGAGGCCAACCCTGATCGGTTCGCTTCATTAGGCTGCGCGGCTGAAGCGATTGATCCTGAAATCGTCGATCGGTATCTCGCAACGGTCGGTCACGATCAGTTCGGCCATGGCGTCACCAACGCCGGGGCCGAGCTGGAAGCCGTGTCCGCTGAAGCCGAAAGCGTGAAACAACCCTGGCGTCGTTGCCGAGCGTCCCATGACCGGCAGCATGTCCCGCACATAGCCTTCGCATCCGGACCAGGTGCGGATGACTGCAACCCGCGTGATTGCCGGCAGCAGCCGCGCGACAGCACGCAACTGCACCGGAAGTCGCATCGGATCGGCGGCCGCATGGCCAGGATCGAGGTCCACCGGCACCCTTTCGGCCGCGCCGCCGAAGACGATGTTGCCCCGCTCGACCTGGCGCAGATAGGCGCCATGGTCCTTGTCGCGCGTCCAGATGCCCACCACCGGCAAGATCCGATGCGGCAGCGGCTCGGTCACGCCCATCTGCGGGCCACGGGCGTCGAGCGGCACCTCCTCACCGAACTGCGCGGCGATGCGCGCGCCCCATGCGCCGGCACTGTTGAGCAGGCACTCGGCGGCGAACGTGCCCTTTCCAGTGGCGACAAGGAAGCCGGAATCCGTATGCTTGATCGTCTGGACTTCACCTCCCTCAACAATTTCCGCGCCCAGCTTGCGCGCGGCTTCGGCGAAGGCCGGCGCGATCAGCCGCGGATTGCCGCTGCCGTCGCGGGGCGAGAACGAGGCCGCGATCGCGTCGGGACCGAGTCCGCGAAAACGGGCACGAATTTCGCTCGGACCAAGTTCTTCCAGTTCAAGCCCCCAGGGCCGCGCCGCTTGAGCATAGGCGCGCATGTCGGCGAGACCGCCTTCATCGAAGATCAGCCGGACATGGCCGGTGGCGCGGAATTCCACGTCGCGGCCGAGCATTTTCTCGGCCTCGCCCCACAGACTGAGCGAGCGGTGGGCCAGCGGAAGCTGGGACAGATGGCGCCCGGTGCGCCGGATATTGCCGAAGGAAGCGACGGTTGCCCCCGTGCCGATCCGATTGCGCTCGATCAACGTCACGCGCGCGCCGCGCCTGGCAAGGAAATAGGCCGAAGCCGTCCCCATCAATCCGCCGCCCAGCACGATCACATCCATAGTCGTTTCTCAGAGCATGATTCCGAAAGTGGGAACCGGTTTTCGGAAAAGATCTGCTCCAACGAAGAGCTAAATCAGGATGACGACTTAACCAAACTTCATCCTGATTTAGCCCAGAGCGGATATCCTTGAACATGACGATCTTGTCCGCCCGGCGGCATTGCGTCAAAGATGGGTTTGGACAAGAGCCATAAGTTTTACCTATGGAGTGGCAATGCGGGCGCGGCAGCTCGAAGTGTTTATCTCAATCATGCGGGCGGGCACTGTGACCGCCGCGGCGCGGATGCTGAACATCTCCCAGCCTGCGCTCAGCCAAATCCTGCTCCACACCGAGGACGAACTCGGCTTCACGCTGTTCGAGCGTGTCAAGGGCCGGCTGCGTCCGACGCCGGAGGCGCTCGAGATCTTCGCCGATGCCGAAAGGCTGTCGGCGGGACTGGAGGGTTTGCGCCGCAAGACCACCGACCTGCGTCTCGGCCGGACCGGCTTGGTGAGGGTCGCGGCCTCGCCGCCGCCGGCGATGGCGATA
Source organism: Mesorhizobium sp. B4-1-4 (assembly GCF_006439395.2). NCBI lineage: Bacteria > Pseudomonadati > Pseudomonadota > Alphaproteobacteria > Hyphomicrobiales > Phyllobacteriaceae > Mesorhizobium > Mesorhizobium sp. B4-1-4. The sequence goes on along the minus strand of NZ_CP083950.1, from coordinate 3,106,467 downwards.
TTGCCGCGCGCATTTACCAAATTCCGGGCGCAGCATCCCGATATTCTGCTGCGTTCCCATATGGCGCCAATCGCCGCGATCGTCGACATGCTGCGCGCCGGCGATGCCAGCCTCGGCGTGGCCATGGACGACCGCCTGCCTCCCGACATCGAAGCCGAAGTGATCGGGAGCGTAGGCTTTGCTTGCCTGCTGCCCACTGGACATGCGTTGGCAAGGAAAACCGAGCTGGTTCTCGCTGATCTCGTCGGGGAGGAGTTGATATCCTATCGCGGAAATACCCGTCCCGCTGACGAGCTGGCCCACGCCGGCCGCGCGCAGGGCGTCACGCTCTCGCCGTCGCTCGAGATCGACGTCTCCATTTCCGCAGTCGGCTTCGTCCAGGCCGGTCTCGGCATCGCCTTGGTCGACGCGCTGCTGCCGTGGCACCAGTTTGCCGGGCTTGCCGTCAGGCCGCTGGTCGAAGGGCCGGAATTTCCGATCGCGTTGCTCACCTCGCGCACACGGGGGCTGTCGCGGGCCGACGAGATGATGCGCGACGAAATCCGTGCTGCCTGTTCGGCCGTCCTCGGCGAACATCGCGCCAAAGCATAAGCAAGGCTTATATCTTTGCTCGTCATCCATCTTGGACCCTGACCGTCCGCTCGTGCCAGTCTTGGTCGGCGGACAGGAAGGGACGCATCATGGACGGTACGATCACGGCGAATGAGGCGCTGAAAGAGGCTGACTGGAAGGTCGGCGTCGATATTGGCGGAACATTCATCGATTTCTGCGCGCTCGAAGTAAACTCCGGACGCGTCGCTTCGCTGAAGGTGCTGACGACGCCGGAGGATCCCGGCGCCGAACTGATGACGGGTCTTGCCCTTCTGGCCGAGCGCGAAGGCTTCGATCCAGTCCGCATGACGCGCTTCGTGCACGGCACGACCGTCGGTATCAACACGATCATCCAGCGCAAGGGCGCGCCGCTCGCGCTGTTCACCAATGCCGGCTTCGAGGATGTCATCGAACTGGCGCGGCTTCGCATGCCGGACATGTATTCACTGTTCTGCTCGCGGCCGGATCCGCTGATCTCGCGTGACATGGTCTTCGGCATTCCAGCTCGCATGCGCGCCGACGGGAGCGAGACCAGAGCGCCGGACATGGCGGCGGTGGAAAGCGCGGTCGCTGCAGCGAAATCGAACGGCGCGCAAGGGATCATCATCTCCTTCCTTCATGCTTGGCGCAATGCTGCGCAGGAAGCTGCCGTCAAGGCGGCGATCACGCGCCTTGCGCCCGACCTGTTCGTCTTCACCTCCGCCGAGGTCTGGCCTGTCATCCGCGAATACGAGCGCAGCTCGACCGCCATTCTCAATGGCTATGTCCATCCGCGCGTCTCGGGCTATCTGACGGCGCTGGAAGAGCGGCTGAAGAGCCGCGGTGTACCGGCGCGCCCGATGCTGACGAAGTCGAACGGCGGGCTGATGAACGCTGCGGAAGGCAAGCGCGCCTGTGTGAACATGCTCTTGTCGGGGACGGCGTCAGGAGTGATCGGCGCCTCGTGGCTGGCGCGCCAGGCTGGCGAGGACAAGGTTCTTACCCTGGACATCGGCGGGACCTCGGCCGACTTCGCGCTCATCATCGGCGGCAAGGCGCAATTCGGCACCGGCGAGCTGATCGGCGAATTCCCGCTCCATATCCCCTCCGTGTCGGTGAGCTCGATCGGCATCGGCGGCGGCTCTATTGCCGGTGTCGACGCCCAGGGTGTGCTGCGCGTCGGGCCGGAATCGGCTGGATCGACACCTGGGCCGGCATGCTATGGCCGGGGCGGCGAGCGGGCGACAGTGACGGACGCCATGGTGGTGTGCGGTTGGCTCGGTCACAGCGAGATGGCCTATGGACAGCTTCGCATCGATACCCGGCTGGCGTATCGCACGGTCGGTGACCTTGCCGCCCGGCTCGGCCGCCCGGTGGAGCAGACGGCCCAGGCGATCCTGGACATCGCGGTGTCGGAAATGTTCGTCGAGGTCGAGAAACTCGCCTCGCGCGCCGGCGTGGACCTGCGCGAATTCACGCTCATGCCGTTCGGCGGCGGCGGCCCGATGCTCGGCGCCTTCCTTGCCCGCGAACTTGGTATGAAACGCGTCATGGCGCCGCGCCGCCCCGGCGTGGTGTCGGCCCTGGGTGGGCTGGTGGCGGATCTGCGCGGAGATTTCATCCGGACCGTCTTCAGCCCGTTATCGGACGCGTCGCTGCCGGCAATTCGCGAGGCCTTCGACGCGCTTGCGGGCGAGGGCCGTCATTGGCTCGCAGCGCAGGGGCATAATGCGGCCGCGGAACTCAATCTCTTCTGCGACATGCGCTATGTCGGGCAGAGCTATGAGATCGAAGTCGTCCTTTCGCCGCAATGGCTGGCGGATGGCGATATGGCCGCCATCGCGCAGGCTTTTCACCTCACCCATCAGCAGCTCTACGATTTTCACGATCCGGACGGCGACATTGAGCTTGTGAACATCCGGCTATCCGCCATAGGCGCGGGGCCGAAACTTTCCTTCCCGCAAACCGATGCGGTCGACGCCCCGGCCAATCCGGCACGACGGCTCGCGGTCTATACGGGCCTCGGCGTCGAGACCGTCGACCTTCACGACCGGCAGACCCTCGTGCCTGGCAGCACGTTCCATGGGCCTGCCGTGGTCGTTCAGGAAGATACAACGTTTGCAATCCCCGCGGGAGCGCAGGCACGGGTCGACCGCCATCTCAACCTTCTGCTGACCTTCCCGGAGTGACGCCATGTTTGACCGCACAAACCTGCAGGTTCTGGCGAACCATGCCCGCGCGGCGGCCGAAAACATGGCCCACACGCTCCACCGCACCGCGCACTCCGCCTTCGTCAAGGAGACGCAGGACTTCACGGTGATGCTGATGGACACCACGGGAGCGACCTTCGCCGTGCCGATGGAACTCGGTGCCACCTGGTATCCGGGGCTTTCGTACCACCGCGCGATCGCGATGGTCAGCGACTACCGGCCGGGAGATGTTGCCTTCACCAACGATCCCTATTCCGGCCACGTCGCCACGCATGCGCCCGATACGCATCTGTGGAAGCCGGTCTTCGTCGACGGGGAGATCGTCGCCTGGACCGGCGGACACATCCACAACACCGACATGGGCGGGGCGGTGCCGGCCTCGCTCAGCCGGGCGCTGACCGAAATCCACCAGGAAGGCATCCGCTTTCCGCCCATGAAGCTGGTGAAGGAGGGCGTCTTCGACGAAACCATCCTGCGCATCATGAGCACCAATGTGCGCAAGCCCGACCTCAACATCGGCGACATCAAGGCGCTGGTCGGCGCACTCAACACCGGCGAGCGCAAGATCCAGGCGATGGTGAAGAAGTTCAGCAGGGCCGGCTTCGTCGAAGGCGTCGCCGCGCTTCTCGATCACGCGGAGGCGCAGGCGCGTGACGTGCTCCGCTCCATGCCCGACGGCACATGGGAGTTCGCCGACTATGCCGACGAGGATTCGGTCGAAGCCAATCCTTGCCGGCTGAAGCTGACGCTGACGATCAGGGGCGACGAGGCGGTGCTCGACTTCACCGGCTCCGATCCGCAGCTCGGCTCCTCGCTCAACGTGCCCTCGGGTGGCGACCCGCGCCACACCATGCTGCTGGTAGGCGTCTACTATGTGCTCTACACGCTGAACCCGAAGATCCTGCTCAACACGGGTCTCACCCGGCCGTTTACTTGCATCACGCCCCTGGGTTCGGTGCTCAATCCGGTCCATCCCGCCGCCGTCGGCATGCGCTCGCTTACCTGCGCCCGGCTACGCTCGGTTATCTTCGGCGCTTTCTCGCAGGTCGTGCCAGAGCGGCTGCCCGCAGCACCTGCCGGCAACAACTGCATCGTCAACGTCATGACCACGAATGAGCGCACCAGCCGGACCGTTATCGCGGCGGTGAACCCCGTGGTGGGTGGCGGCGGCGCGATGCCGCATCGCGATGGGACCAACGGATCGGGCGCGGATGCCGCCTATCTCAAGAACACGCCGATCGAGATCACCGAAACCGAAACCCCGGTCGAATTCGTGAAATACGGGCTCGCCAGGGACAGCGGCGGTGCGGGCCACTGGCGCGGCGGCCTGGCGACCGAAATGGCCTTCCGCGTCTTCGCCCCCGACTCCAGGATTACAGCACGCAACCGCGACCGCAGCGTTTTCCGTCCCTGGGGCGTACTGGGCGGCAGGGCGGCCGGCCTGTCGGACATGATCGTCAATCCCGGGACTGAGCACGAGCGGCGGCTGGGCAATATCGACACGGCGGTCCTGCAGCCAGGGGACATGCTCGAGATACGCTCCGCTGGGGGCGGTGGGCGTGGCGATCCGTATCAGCGCGAGCCGTGGCAGGTGGCGCGGGACGTGCGGCGCGGCTATGTCTCGGCGGCAGCGGCCGAGCGCGATTACGGCGTCGTCCTGCGCGGCGGCGAGGTCGACGAGCAGGCGACGACGCAGCAGCGCGCACGGCACGGGCCCCCTGCCGGCCATTTCCATTTCGGTCCGGAGCGCGACGGCTACGAAGCACAGTGGACGCCGGCCTCCTATGATCGGCTCCACGCTCTGTTGGATGCCTTGCCGATCCATTGGCGGTTCTTCGCCAAGACAGAAATCTTCCGGCGCATGAAGGGACGCGCCGGGCCGGAGGGCGTTCAGGCGGCCTTCGATGCGGTCTGCGAACGCTTCCCCGAACTGCCGCGTCCTCGCCCGGTGCGAGAGGCCGCGGAATGATCTCGCCCGGCCGTATCGTCCGGCTGGCGGAGCGCGACCGGGCAGAGGTGCATTTCCTTCTCGCCGGTGAGATGCGCGGCGCGCTCGCGGGCGACACCGTGCTGACCGCCATGCTGGCATCAGGACACGCCTTGCGGAACTCCGAGTTCGGATCGGAGCCGCGCGCCGGTTTCTGCCTGATGGGCGCCTGCCAGGACTGCTGGGTTTGGCAAGAGGAGGGACCGCGTCTGCGCGCGTGCACAACCCTGATTGCCGAGGGCATGCGGCTGCGCACGACGCCGCCGGAGAACTGGCCGTGAGCGATCTTGCCTCGCCGCGGATCGTGATCGTGGGTGCAGGCCCCGCCGGTATAAGGGCTGCGGCGACGCTGGTTGATGCTGGCCTCCATCCGATCGTGATCGACGAGGGGCAGCGCGCGGGCGGGCAGATCTATCGTCGCCCGCCTGCCGGGTTTACCCGCCCCCCGCAGCAGCTCTACGGGTCGGAGGCGCAGAAGGCGCGCGCGCTGCATTCGCTCTTCGATCGGCTGTCCGCAGAGGGGCGGCTTACCCACTGCGCGGGAAACTCGGTAATCGCCGTTCAGGAGGGGCGGCTGCATGTGCTGGGAGAGGGCGGCGTGCGGCTGGTCAGCTATGACCGTCTGATCCTTGCGACCGGCGCGTCCGATCGTGTCGCTCCGATCCCTGGCTGGCAGAGCGCCGGCGTCTACAGCCTTGGCGCGGCGCAGATCGCGCTCAAGGCACAGGGCGTGGCACTCGGGCGACGGATCGTCCTGATGGGATCCGGGCCTTTACTGACCCTGGTTGGCACCCAACTCGTCAAGGCCGGCGCCGACGTTGCGGCGGTGCTCGACACCTCTCCCTGGCGCCAGCAACTACGAGGGCTGTGGGAGCTTGCCGCTCGGCCAGTCGTCGCGTTGCGCGGCTTGGTTATGCGAGCGCGGCTTGGTGGCCGTTATCATGCGGGCGTGACGCTCGAACGGATCGAGACCGACGGGTCGGGCGTGGCGGCGGTGCGCTGGCGCGACGCTGGCGGAAGGCAGCGCGCAACCTCATGCGACATGGTGGGCATTGGCTGGCATTTGCGGGCCGAGACGCATCTCGCCGACCTGGCAGGATGCGCCTTCACCTATGACGAACAGTGGCGGCAATGGCTGCCAAAGATCGATGGGATGGGTCGGGCCTGCAATGGGGTCTATCTAGCCGGCGATGGGGTCCGTTTCCTCGGGGCGGACGGCGCGGAGATTGCTGGGTGCCTTGCCGCGGCTGCGTGCCTTGCCGATCTCGGACGTCCGGCGCCGTCCGCCAAGGCCGATCTGCACAAGCTTGCGCGGCTCGAGCGTTTTGCCCGCGGTCTGGCTTGCGCGTTTCCCTGGCCGTCCGAGATGGTGCGGGCGTTGCCCGAGGACGCGATCGTCTGCCGTTGCGAGAATGTGAGCGCGGGCGCCGTGCGCGAGAGCGCGGATGCCGGCGGCGGCGAGGCCAACAGGGTGAAATCGCTGTCGCGCGTCGGAATGGGGCGCTGCCAGGGACGCTATTGTCAGTTGGCCGCCGTCGAACTCATCGCGGCGCAGACCGGCTGCACGCCTGGTGCCGTTGGCCGGTTTCGCGGGCAGGCGCCTGTCCGACCAGCGCCGATCGGCGCCTTTCTTCGGGAAAGCTGATGCGATTGCTAAAGCCACGGCGTTGGGGGCGGGCATGAATCGCCTCTCAGAAGTCGGCGACCTTGCCCCAAGCCGAAGCGTCGAAGCGGCGCGGATCGTAGGGTGTCGCATCGACGGTCGGTTCCGATCCGGCCACCAGATCGGCGACGAGGTGTCCAGCGCCAGGCCCGATGCCGAAGCCGTGCCCCGAAAATCCGGCAGCCAAGAAGAAACCCGGAAGGGTAGGGATCTCGCCGATGGCGGGCACGCCGTCCGGCGTGCTGTCGATGTAGCCGGCCCAGGCCGCGCTGATCGTCGTCTTGCGCAGCGCCGGCAGCAACTCAAGCGCACGGGCATGGGTCAGGCGGATGGTCGCCTGGTCCGGGGCCGGATCGAGAATGCGCATGCGCTCCATCGGCGTCGGTTGGTCGAGCCGCCAAAGCTGAAGCGTTTCGTGCCCAGAACGCACACCCTGCAGGCCGCCGGGCGCGAGGCTGCGCCACCGCTTCAGGAACATCGGCACGAACTGCGACGAAAAGCGCAGTTGCTGCGGCGTGACATCCACGCGTCCGCGACCGCTTATGGCGAGCGTATAGCCGCCGTTGCCGCGACGTGTAACCGAGATCCGTGCCGTGTGCAGCGCATCCGGAAGGCCCTCCGCCCCGGGCGACACGGACAGGATGGAGGAGCGGACCGAGGCCTGCGGGAAGCGGAAGCCGAACTGATGGCAAAAGGAGGAGGCCCAGGCGCCGCCAGCCAGGACCGCCACCTTCGTGCGGATCGTCCCTTTTTCGGTGACCACGGCGCTCAGGCGTCCGCCCTCGGTCTCGATGCCGCGTGCGGCGCAATTTTGGTGCACCGTGCCTGCGAGCTTCAGGATGGCACGAGCGACCGCGGGCGCGGCTTGCGATGGATCGGCGGTGCCGTCGGTCGGCGAGAAGACGCCGCCCTTCCACGTCCGGCCCGTGGCGCCGCCCCGCCCGCTGGCCTCGGCGCCGTCGAGCATGTGCGTCGTGACGCCGGCCGTTCTGGCAAAGTCGCGCCAGCGCGCCCACCCGGCCAGTTCCGCCTCGTCATTGCTGAGGTAGAGCAGGCCGCAGCGGCGAAAGCCGGTGTCCTCCCCGGTGTTCGCCGCAAAACGCTCCCACAGATCGAGGCTTCGTGTCGCCATCGGCAGTTCGCGGGCGTCGCGATTCTGCTGGCGGCACCATCCCCAGTTCCGGGAGGACTGCTCGGCGCCGATGCGCCCCTTGTCGATGAGCGCAACCTTCATGCCGCGCCCCGCCAGGTAGTAAGCCGCAAAGACGCCAACGATACCGCCGCCGATTACCACCGCGTCCGCGGATTGCGGCAGTTCGCCGGATGTCTCGATTTGCTGCAGCGGCGCGCGCATGATCCTCTCTCATTTGACGTTTCAATCTATCGCGTTGCGCAGGCAGCCGCTGCTGCAGTTGAAGGCGAAGCAGAATTTTATTCCGACGAGCCCGTGGAAATCGGAAGTCCCTGCGTTTCTAAGCAGTGTTCGTTCGGATGGACAGGCATGCGGGCTGTGGTAGTGTCGATGGTTGTTGGCACGGCAGCATTTTGTGCTGTGGCTTGCGTTGTTCGGAGACGGCCATGAAATTGGATCGGATCGACATCAAGATTCTGCACGAACTGCAGAAGAACGGCCGCGTCACCAATGTAGAGCTGGCCGAGTTGGTGCATCTGTCGCCGAGCCCGTGCCTCATGCGGGTCAAGAAACTCCAGTCGGAAGGCTATATCGAAGGCTATTCCGCGCAGATCAATATCGGCAAACTCGGCCAGATGCTGACCGTGTTCACTGAGGTCACCCTGAGGAACCATCGCCAGGTGGACTTCGCCCGCTTTCTCGCCGTGGTGGAGAAGATCGACCAGGTCATCGAATGCCATCTCGTCTCGGGCGGCTACGACTACCTGATTAAATTCGTGACCGCCGGCATCGGCGAGTACCAGACGATTATGGAAAGGCTGACCGATATGGATATCGGTATCGACAAGTATTTCAGCTTCGTGGTGCTGAAGTCTCCCATCGTCAAGGCGCACATGCCGCTGCCCAGCCTGTTTCCGATGTAGTCAGCGGCTGCCGTGCCGCACTGCATTTGTCGCCTCGCTACAAGATGTCAGTCCGCAAAATCGGGTGCAGTGCTTTTAATTCGGCTTGCATCTCGGCCATCATCCAGGCGCGGATGTCAGAAACGATCGGTCGTACCGGCCGTGAGCGCGGTGCAATCAGCTGGTGGATCCGGCCCGTGTTGATCTGCCGGTCCGAAGCTGGGACAAGGGTTCCCTGAAGCAACGCCCTTGAGACGTTGCTGAGCCAGCCGAGCGCCACGCCTTCCCCATTCATCGCGGCCTGAAGCACGACCGCGTAGTCCGAGAATTCGAGCCACTTTGCCCTTCTGGTCTTGCGGTTGGCCACGTTGCCCCAGGCGTCCAGCCACTGCTCCTTGGCGTCCGTGAGATGCAGCAGGACATGGCCCTCCCCAGTCCCGGCATGCATCAACAGACCGTGGGCTGACAAATAGGATGGGCTGCATACCGGAACAATGATTTCCGGCGAGAACGCCCAGCGGTGATAGTGGGTGTCGTCGTCCGACAGGATCCTCGTGGCAAGGTCGACATTCTCGGCGGGGCCTCTCAGAACGCCCGCGATCAGTTCGAACCTCAGGTCCACATCAGGAAACCTCGTGTTGAAAGCTCCTAACCTGGGAAGGAACCAATATGTTGCCAGAGAACTAGAAAGAGAGAGGGTGACCACCGGCTTTGCAGCACCGCTCTGCTTCATTCTCCGGATCACCTCCTCGATGCCGTCAAATCCCTCCCGCACGGCCGAATAGAGCGCACGCCCTTCTGCGGTCGGGGCCAATCCCGCTGGACTGCGCGTGAAAAGCGCGACCCCAAAATCGGCCTCGAGCTGGGCGATGCTGCGGCTGACCGATGGTTGCGTGACATTGAATTCGCGCGCGGCGGCGGTGAAACTGCCGGAGCGGACAGCAGCTTCGAAAACGAGCAATCCGCGCGCGGAAGGGATGAGTTTTGCGAAACCGGCCATACGTCCAGCGTATAGCCACCCTAACAATTTTCAAGCTTTCTCCGGCCTCACAAATGACGGACTATAACCTTCATGAATGGGAGGGGGCACGACGTGAACACAGCGGCATCTCCCGCAAGCGGCACGTCCGGCGATCCTCTGCTTCAGCCCTTTCGACTCAAGGGTCTGACGCTGCGCAACCGTGTCGTCAGCACCAGTCACGCCTCGATGCTGGATGACGGCGGCCTGCCGCTCGAGCGCTATCAACGCTACCATGAGGAGAAGGCGCGCGGCGGCTTGGCGATGACCATGGCGGGCGGCTCGGCCATGACCTCGCCCGACTCCAGTTGGGGCGGCGGTCAGCTGGACCTTTCGACCGATCGCATCGTCCCTCATCTCCAGTTAATGTCGCAGCGAATCCATCGCCATGGCGCCGCCGTCATGTGCCAGGTCTCACATCTTGGGCGGCGCGCCACCGCCTATGCCGGGAACTGGCTCCCGCCGGTGGCACCGTCACGCATTCGCGAGCCGCGAAACCGCAACTTCCCGAAGGAGATGGACGGCGCCGACATCGACAGGATCATCGAGGATTACGCCAGCGCCGCCAAGCGCTGCCGTGACGGAGGTCTGGATGGCATCGAAACCGTTACCGGCGGCCATCTGATCGGACAATTCCTGTCGCGCAGAACCAATAAGCGCACGGACGCCTACGGCGGCTCGCTGGAAAACCGTGCCCGCTTCGGCTTGATGGTTCACGAAGCGATCCGCCGCGCCGTCGGCGACGACTTCGCCGTGGGTATCCGCTTCGTGATCGACGAGGCGGTCGAAGACGGACCGGATTTCGAGGAATGCCTTGATTTCGCCGGGCTATTCGAGCGGGAAGGCCATATCGACTTCTTCAACTGCATCTTCGGCCGCATGGACACTGACCTGTCCTTGGCCGAGCAGAACATGCCGGGCATGTTTAGCCCGAGCGCCCCGTTTTTGCCTCTGGTCGGCAGGTTCAAGCGGGAAACCAAACTGCCCGTCATCCACGCTGCGGCAATACGGGATGTAGCCACGGCTCGACATGCCATCCGCGAAAACCTTGTCGACCTGGTTGGCATGACCCGGGCGCATATTGCCGACCCCCATATCATCAACAAGGTGATGCGCGGAGAAGAAGAACGCATCCGCCCGTGTGTCGGCGCATCCTATTGCCTGTATAAGAAGGTGCAATGCATTCACAACCCGGCCAGCGGCCATGAGACGATCATCAACCATATCATCGACCGTGCAGAAACGCCGAAACGGGTGGTCGTGGTCGGCGGTGGCCCGGGTGGGATGGAAGCGGCACGGGTCGCCGCCGAGCGCGGACACAAAGTGACCCTGCTTGAAGCCGGGGCACGGCTTGGCGGACAGGTGCTCGTCGCGGCCTCCGCCTCCGAGCGCAAGGATCTCATCGGCATAGTCGACTGGCGTACCGGCGAACTCGCTCGCCTTGGTGTGGAAGTTCGTCTCAACACCTATGCGGACGCAGAAGTGGTCCTCGCCGATAAACCGGACGCGGTCATCATCGCCACCGGCGGCGTTCCCGACATGGAGTGGCTGGAGGGCGCCGAATATTGCCACAGCGTCTGGGACGTTTTGACCGGGGTGGTGCCGGCGAAGGACAATGTGCTCATCTACGACGAGACCGGACGCCAGGCCGCAATTTCCTGTGCTCTGCATCTTGCCCGTCCGGGACGCTTGGTCAGCCTGGCCATAGCGGACGACACCCTGGCGATCGAGACACCTTATCCGGACAGGGTGAGTTTTCGCAAACGCGCCGCGGAACGCGGCATCCGCGTCATCAGCGACGTGCGCCTGGTCAAGGCAGCACGCCAAGGCAACGGAATCGCCGCCACGTTCCGGCACGAACTCACCGGTGCGGAAACGGAAGTGCCCGCAGCCCAACTCATTGTCGAGCGCGGCACCGCGCCCATGGAGGATACCTACCAGGAATTGCGTGCGCGCTCAGCCAACAACGGCGTCACCGATATAGCACTCATGACCGGAGCGGGGACAAAGGAAGCTGATAATGCCCAAGCCGCTGGATCGTTTGTCTTGCACCGCATTGGAGACGCGGTTGCCAGCCGGGACATCTACTCGTCGATCTACGAGGCCTACCGGCTCTGCTCGCAATTGTAGCGTCGGGAGAGTTCCGCGGCACGGATGACGGCGGAGCCTGACGGCGGCTCCCAAAACCTCTATTCCTGGGCAGTTCATGAAAGTCGATCGAATTGACGTCGAGATTCATGAGCGGCTCACCACATGAATCGGCATTGACAGGTGTTTCAGCTTCCCGGTGCTGAGGTCTCCCACCGTCACGGCGCATATACCGCTGCCCCGCCTCTTTCCCTTGTAGTCAGCGATGGCCGTACTGGCTGACCAGCTCGGGGTCTCGGACGAGGCCATCGAGCCATGTCGGATCGAGCTTCGGCACCGAGGAGAACAGAAGCTTCGAATAGGGGTGGGTGGGCGCCTTCAATTTGTCGGGCGTAATCTGCTCCACCCGCTCGCCATTGTACATGACCATGATCTCGTCGCAGATCGCTTCGACGACCGAGAGGTCGTGGCTGATGAAAATGTAGGAAAGCCCCAACTCGCGCTGCAGTTCCTTCAGCAGTTCGATCACGGCGGCCGCCACTACCGTGTCGAGCGCCGAGGTGATTTCGTCGCAGATGATGAGCTTGGGCCCGGCCGCCAGGGCGCGCGCGAAGTTCACCCGCTGCTTCTGGCCGCCCGAGAGCTCCGACGGGCGACGGTAGCGCAGCGCCCGCGGCAGGCGGACCATGTCAAGAAGTTCGTCGACGCGCTTCGAGCGCGCCTGCCGGTCGAGCCGGTGGTAGAAGGCCAGCGGACGGGAGATGATGTCTTCGATCGGCTTGGCTGGATTGAGCGCGGTGTCGGCATACTGGAACACGATCTGCATCTCGCGCAGCTGGTCCTGGCTGCGTTTGCCTGCGGCACGCTCCAGTTGCTTGCCGTCGAAGATGATGTCGCCGGCCGCGGCCGGATGAATGCCCGCGATAACGCGCGCGAGCGTCGATTTTCCGCAGCCGGATTCGCCGATGACGCCGAGGTTGCGTCCTTTCTCGACTACCAGGCTGACGGTATCGACGGCCCGGATAAGTGGCAGTCCGTCATCTCGCAGCGCGCCATAGCCGGCAGTCACATTGTCGATGCGCAGCAACGGCTTCGCGCCGGCATCTGCGTCCGCATGCGCTTGCCGCGGCTTCGGTTCGAAGGCAGCAAGCAGTTCGCGCGTGTAGGCGTGCTGGGCAGCCGAAAGAATCTGAACCGTGCTGCCGGTCTCCTGCACTTCGCCGCCCTTCAGCACGACGATGTGGTCGGCGATCTGGGCGACGACGGCGAGATCGTGGGAAACATAGACCCCAGCTATCCCACCCGCCCGCATGACCGACTTGAATGCCTTCAGCACGTCGATCTGCGTCGTCACGTCGAGTGCCGTCGTCGGCTCGTCGAAGATAACCAGCTTGGGATCGCCGATAAGGGCCATGGCCGCCGACAGCCGCTGCAATTGCCCACCTGAAACCTGGTGCGGATAACGGGCGCCGATCCCTTCCGGATCCGGCAGCGACAAGGCCCTGAACAGCTCGACAGCCCGCTTTCGCGCCTTCTGGGGGGGCATCAGCCTGTGGATGCGCGTAACCTCGATCACCTGCTCCATGATGGTCGACGAGGGATTAAACGAGGCTGCGGCACTTTGCGGAACATAGGCAATGTCGGTGCCTCGCAACCTGGCGCGCTGCTTTTCGGAAAGTGCGGCCATGTTCTTGCCGTTCACATTGATCTCGCCACCGGTGATCCGGCAGCCCGGTCGCGCGTGCCCCATGAGCGAGAGCGCCACCGTTGTCTTGCCGGAGCCGCTCTCTCCGATCAGGGCGACGATCTCGCCGTCGGCGATATCGAGACTGACGCCCTTGATGATTTCGACGACACGTCCGGCGTCGGTCGTCGCCTCGATCCTCAGGTTCCGGACCTCGACGAGATTGGTCATGCGTCCCTGTCCCTGATCTTCTGCGGCAGGTTGTCGATCAGCAGGTTGACGCTGATGGTGAGGCTGGCGATCGCCAGCGAAGGCACGATGACTGCCGGCGCCGCGAAGGGCAGGCCGCCGATGTTCTCGCGCACCAGCGCGCCCCAGTCGGCGAGCGGCGGCTGCAGGCCGAGTCCCAGGAACGAGAGGCCGGAGAGCAGGAGCACGATGAAGACGAAGCGCAGGCCGAAGTCGGCGAGCACCGGGCGGATGATATTGGGCAGGATCTCCGACCCGATGAGATAGACGATGCTCTCGCCACGGACGCGAGCGACGGTCATGAAATCCATGGTGTTGATGTTGACGGCGAGCGCCCGCGCGAAGCGGTAGGCGCCTGGTATATAGATGACGGCCAGCGTCAGGATCAGCGCCGGGATCGACGAGCCGACCGCGGCAACGACCACAAGGCCGAACAGTTTGCTGGGAATGGAATTCAAGGCGTCGAGGAAGCGGCTGAGGCAGGTGTCGAGCCAGCCGCCGGTGACGGCCGCGATCATCCCCAGCACGACGCCCGAGAAGCAGGCGATGGCGACGGCGGCGAGCGATATGCCGACGGTGTAGCGCGCGCCCATAAGCACCCGCGAGAGCATGTCGCGCCCCAGATAGTCCGAGCCGAGCCATAACCCCTGACGCATCGGGCCGAAATAATCGTCGTCGACGATGTCTCCAATCGAATGAGGAATGATGTAGGGCGCGAGGATCGCGACGAGCGTCCAAGCCAGGATGACCAAAGCGGCCACGATGCTCACGAGGCTGTAGCTGTGGCCCAGGAAGGACCGACGGGAGGTTGTGGCGCGCGCAACCGTCATCTGAGCCTCGGGTTGGACATGATGGCGACGACATCGGCGGCGGTGATGAGCAAGAGGTAGCCGAGGCAGAAGATCATCGCGCAGCTCTGGATCAGCGGCAGGTCTCGGGTGGCGACTGCATCGACCATCAGCTTGGCGATGCCGGGATAGTTGAAGATCGTCTCGACGATGATGACGCCGCCGACCAGATAGGACAGCGAGAGCGCGACCGCGTTGACGATCGGCCCGAGCGCGTTGGGAAGTGCGTGCTTGAGCACCATGCGGCCGCGTGAGGCGCCTTTGAGCAGCGCCATCTCGACATAAGGCGCGGAGAGCGTTTCGAGTACCGCGGCGCGGGTCATGCGGATCATCTGAGCGGAGATGACGAAGGTCAGCGTGATCACGGGCATTGCATAGATGCGCACGAGGTCGGTCAGAGTATGCGCCTCATTGACCGAGGACAGCGCCGGCAGCCATTTAAGATAAACGGCGAAGAGCAGGACCGCGAGGGTCGCGACCATGAATTCCGGCACGGAGATGACGCCGATCGAAACGACGGTGACGGTGCGATCATAGAGGGAGCCGCGCAGCATGGCGGCGGTGATACCCAACGTCAGCGCCAGGGGCACCGAGAGCAGGGTGGTGATGCCGGCAAGCTCCATGGTGTTGATGAAGCGCCCGCCGATCAGCGCCGCGACCGGCATCTGGTTGGCATAGGAAGTGCCGAGATCGCCGTGGAGCAGGCCGAGAAGCCAGCGCAGGAAGCGAAGGATTGCCGGATCGTTGAGATGCATGGCCTCGCGCAGGCCGGCGACGGCTTCCGGAGTCGCCGCCTGGCCGAGCAGGATCGACGCGGTGTCGCCGGGCAGCATGCTGGTGGCGAAGAACACGGCGAACAGCACGATCAGAAGCGTGACGGCCGCGATCCCCAGCCGCTTCAGCACGAGGTTGAGAACCCCAGACGTCATGGAAGCGCTCCCTGCGGTTGTTCGGCCAAGCAATCTTGCGCAATGAAATGCCGGGGGCTGGCTGACTGGCCCCCGGCTGGCTTCCCTCAGGCTTCGAGCCAGAGATATTCCGCCATTGCGTAGCCCATCATGCCACCGAGCGGGTTCGCCTCCAAACCCTTCACCTTGCTGGAGAGGGCATCCACGTTGGAAATGTAGGCCGGGATGATGGTGCCGGCCTCCTCGGAGACCATAGCCTGCATCTGGCCATAGATCTCCTTGCGCTTGGCCTGGTCGAGCAGGCCGCGCGCCTCGATGAGCATCTTGTCGAACTTCTCGGACTTGTACTGGCTTTCGTTCCACGGCGCGTTGGATGCGTAGAGGAGCGAGAACAGGATGTCCGGCGTCGGGCGCGGATTGATGTTGCCGAAATGGATTGGCGCCTTGAGCCAGTAATTGTCCCAGTAGCCGTCGGCCGGGACGCGCTGGACGTCGAGCTTCATACCGATATCCGCGCCGGCGGCCTGGATGATCACAGCCATGTCGATCGACGAGGTGGCGGCGTCGGAAGCGACCACCGGGATGGACTGGCCGAGCAGGCCTGCCTTCTGGAAGTGGAACTTCGCCTTGTCCGGGTCGAAAGCCTTCGGCTTGACGTCGGCGTTGTGGAAGACATTGGCCGGCGAGACGGGCTGGTCGTTGCCGATTTCACCGAGGCCACGCAACGCCGATTTGACGATCTGCTCGCGGTTGACGAGATATTTCATGCCGGCCACGAAGTCGGCCTTGTTGCCGGGGTCCATATCGAGCCGAATGTTGAGATCCGTGTAGTTGCCCGAGGTCGTCTTCGACACTTCGAAGCCCTGCTGGCCGCTGATGAGCTTCATCGCGCGCGGATTGATCGAGGCGGCGAAGCTGATGTCACCGGACAAGAGCGCGTTGACACGGGCGCTGTCGTCACTGATGGCGATGAATTCGAACGAATCCAGGTAGGGCTTGCCCGATTTCCAGTAGTTCTTGTTCTTGGTGACCACCGAACGCACGCCAGGCTCGAACGTTTGCAGCACGAACGCGCCGGTGCCATTGCCCTTGGAGAAGTCCGTGGTGCCGTCCGCGACGATCATGAAATGGTGCAGCGCCAGGATGGTCGGCAGGTCGGCATTCGGGTCGGCGAGCGTGATTTCCACGGTCGACTTGTCGACCGCCTTGAAGCCGGTCATCTGCGCCGCGATCTTGGCGACCTTGGAACCGACCGACTTGTCGAGATGGCGCTTCAGCGAGAAGACGACGTCGTCGGCGGTGAGGTCCTTGCCGTCGTGGAAGGTGACGCCCTTGCGCAGCTTCACGGTCCAGGTCTTGGCGTCCTTGCTGTCGAAGCTTTCGGCCAGCTCCATCTGCGTGACGCCATCCTTGTCGAGGAAAGTCAGTCGGTTGTAAAGCGAGCAGCAGCGGACATAGTCGGTGGAGAGCGACGCCTTTGCCGGATCGAGCGTATCGGCGGTCGAGGACGACCAGCCGGCGGCTTTGAAATTTCCGCCGGAGACCGGCGTGGCGGCTACGGCCTGGGTGGCGCGGCCGAGCACGAGGCTGCCCGCGGCAACCGCGGCGCCACCGGCCAACAGCATCTTGAGAAGTTCGCGGCGGCTTGCACCCCGCCGAATGGCATTTTCGACCATGGCATCGTCTGCGCTGGTCCAGTTCGTGATCTTGTCGGTCATGTTCATTCCCCTTTCTGTTTGTTTGGTCAGGATGCTCGTCTTGCTGCGGCTTTCCGAGCTTTGGCTCAGGTTCGTTCCTTCAGGCTTTCCCGAACGGCCGCTGCAAGGGAGGCCATCGAGGTGAAGTGGTGGTCTGGTACGGTGAAGCGCTCGGGCTCGATCGTGCCGCCATAGCCCTTCTGGGCGTGCCGGCGCTCGATCCAGCAATTGGTCATGCCGAGCGCCCGGGAGATGCCGATGTCGTGATACTGGCTTTGCGCCACATGCAGGATGTCGTCCCTGCTGTCGCCGCGAGAGGCCACGAAATCGAAGACCTTCTGGAAGAAAGCAGGGTCGGGTTTTTCCGTGCCGGTGTCGTCGGCCGTGAAGGTGGCGAAGAAGGGTGATCCGAGCTGCTTCTCGAAATGATCGAGCGCCCAGCGCCGGGCATTGGTCATGGCAATCAGCTTGTGTGACTTCGCAAGCTCGGCCAATGCCGCCGCGCTGTCGGGGAAACCTCGCCAGGCACTGGCGGAGTCCCGCAGCCGGACGCCATATTTCTCCTCGGCCGGCAGGCCGAGCTGTGGCGCGATAACCATGTAGACACGCACGAGATCGTCGGGAAACAGGCCCGCATCGGGCATGTAGCGAGCCTGCCGGTACAGAGCCAGCGCGGCTTCGCCATCGATGGCAACGCCGGCCTCGGCGGCAATCCCGGCCATGCAGGTCGTAATGCCGCCTTCGAAGTCGATCAGCGTGCCGACAACGTCGAAGGTCATATATTTGAATTCGCTGAAGCCCCTGGCCAAGACTGGCTCTCCTCTGCGCGCGGCCGAATTAATCGTGCTGAACAGAACAAAATTCCGTGCTGTCCGGGGCGTCGGCCTTTTCAAAGACCCGGAAATTCGGGTGTTCTGGCCTTGTCTTAAGAGCAGTCTGGCACTTCCCCCGCGCTGGATTCGCCGAAAAGGCGTAAGGGGGCGGCACAAAATTGCGAAATCATCTGCCCCGGCGATATTTCGAGACACGAAATATTCGCTGCCCGTCATGGCAGGGCCTGGCGAACATCCGGGTCCTCGAGCGTCTGGTCGAGCGTTCGGCGCGTGCGCTCGACGATCACGTCGATGTCGCTGTCTGTGCAGCACAGCGGGGGTGCATAGCCGATAACCCCATGCGCAAAGGCACGGATGATGAGGCCGTTGTCCCATGCCCTGTCGAAGACCCGCCGCGCCGGCATGGCCGACGCCGGAAGCGGCGT
This sequence comes from Mesorhizobium sp. B4-1-4, assembly GCF_006439395.2. Classification (NCBI taxonomy): domain Bacteria; kingdom Pseudomonadati; phylum Pseudomonadota; class Alphaproteobacteria; order Hyphomicrobiales; family Phyllobacteriaceae; genus Mesorhizobium; species Mesorhizobium sp. B4-1-4. The sequence goes on along the minus strand of NZ_CP083950.1, from coordinate 3,088,253 downwards.
CTTCTTCTCTTTGTCGACGACCAGTTCGATCGCCGCGAGCATGCCGCGACCGCGCACATCGCCGACCAACGGGTGATCGCGCAAGCCCCACAGACCAGCCATCAGGCGGGCGCCGGCCTTGATGCCGTTCTCCAGAAGACCGTCTTCGTAGAGCTTCAGAACTTCGAGGGCGACGGCGGCGCTGACCGGGTGGGCGGAATAGGTATAGCCGTGGCCGACCGCCGAGGCGCCCGCGCCATCGGCGATGACCTCGTAGACATGGTCGGCCATGAACACGGCGCCCATGGGAACATAGCCCGAGGTCAGACCCTTCGCGGTCGTCATGAAATCGGGAACGATGTCCTCATCCGTGCAGGCAAACAGGGGCCCGGTGCGGCCGAAGCCGGTGATCACTTCATCGGCGATGAACAGGATGCCGTACTCCCGGCAGAGTTCGCGCATGGCCTTGATCCAGCCTTTCGGTGGAACGATGACGCCGCCCGAGCCCTGGATCGGCTCGGCATAGAAGGCGGCGACCCGCTCCGGCCCGATCTCCTCGATCTTGGCCCTCAGCGCGGCAAGCGACGCGGCGATGATCGCGTTGCCGTCCTCGCCTACCGGGTTGCGGTAGGGATAGGGGGAAGGGATCTTGTGCTGCCAATCAAAAGGAATGCCGAAACCGGCGTGAAAGGCGGGCAGGGCGGTCAGGCCCGCGCCGACCACCGACGAGCCGTGATAACCCTGCTCGATGGAGATGAACTGGTCCCGCTTCGGCTCGCCCTTCGCATTCCAGTAGTAGCGGACGAAACGGATCGTGCTGTCGACCGCGTCCGACCCCCCGAGCGTGAAATAGACGTGGTTGAGATCGCCGGGCGCGCGCTCGGCCAGTTCCGAGGCGAGCCGGATGGCTGGCTCCGAGCCGAGGTCGAAATAAGCGGTAGCGTAGGGAAGCTCGCGCATCTGCCGGGCTGCCGCCTCGACGATGCTGTCGTGGCCATAGCCGGCGTTGACGCACCACAACCCCGCGAAACCGTCGAGAAGTTGCCGGCCGGACGCATCGGTCACGGTGACGCCCTTGGCCGATTTCAGCACGCGTACGCCGACCGCCTCATGGCCGCGATAGGAGGCGACCGGATGGATGAGATGGGCGCGGTCGAGTTCGATCAGGGAATTGGCGAGCATTGTTGTTCTCCGGACTAGCCAAGCGCCTGGTTGGCGAGGGCGAAAATTTTTGGCCTGGACTGTCCAGAATCTTTCTTGGGCGGACGGTCCATGGCCACCCCGCCGCCGACATGGGCGAGGCCGATTTCCTCGAGCCAGCCGGCAATGCCGGTCCTGCTGTCGGTATCGACACGCAGGAAGGCGCCGGGGCGGGTCGCGGCGAAGAACGCGATCAGGGCCTTCGCGGCGTCAGCACTTCCCGCGATCACCGGACCGATCACCTCGCCGCGTCCGAACGGTCGGATCGCGGCATAGGCCACGATGGCCCCGTTGCGGCGGATCACGGCGAATTGGCCGCGCTCGGCCAGCGCATCGATCAGGGCTTCACGGTCGGCGCCATAGGCACCGCGGTCCAGCGCCTTGATTTCCGGCAGGTTATGGGCGCTTGCTGCGTCCACGCCGTCGGGCGCCTCAAGCTTGGTGACCTTGCCCTGATGCTGCATGATGGTGCCGGAGGGCACGAAGCCCAGCTTCTGATAAAGAGGCATGCCGTCGGTCGTCGCGACGAGCCGCAGCGGACGTTCGCCCGCGAGGGTGAAGGCTTGCTCCATGAGACGGCGCCCGAGCCCCTTGCCCCGCGCGTTCCTGTCGACGATCACCATGTTGATCATGGCGCAGTCCTTGCCGTAGGGCGTGACCAGGATGGTTCCGGCGACGCGGCCCTGGTCGTCGAGCGCGACCGCGCCGCTCGAAAGCTGCAGAGCCATCTGCCAGTCCTGCTGCCGATGCGGCCATTTCTCCTGGCGGGAAAGCGCCACCGCGCCCTCGATGTGGTCGGGCCGGAAGGCCTGGAGTTCGATCTCGCCCTGCTGCATTGAGCGTCCTTTCGTCTGATGCCAAGTTTCGGCCATCGGCGCGCAGCAGATCGTCTGAAGACCTCGGCTTTGGCAGTATCTTTCGCCGTAGCGCGACGGGCGCGCCGCATCTTGTGCCGGCGCCGTCCGAAGCGAACGCGCCACGCCACGAAACCGCGCTGCCATCGCCAGGCAAGATGCTACAGCGTGCCAAACGGGATGGCGGATACGGAACTTTCTGCTTTCGGGAGGTTCATTTCGGTCAGGTGACTCGCCGTGTGCCGGCATATGATCAGGCATCCCGAATGCGGATGTGCTTCCACCGGAGATCGACGGACATGGCTTCCTTCAGGCCCAAATACATCACCTTCGACTGCTACGGCACGTTGACCTTCTTCCAGATGGCGGAAGCGGCGCGCGATCTCTACGGCAGCCGTCTCGACGAACCGCGCATGCAGGAGTTCATCAAGAACTTCGCGGCCTACCGGCTCGACGAGATCATGGGTGACTGGAAGCCCTATGCCGATGTCGTCCACAACGCGCTCGAACGCGCTTGCAAGCGCAACGGCGTCGCCTTCAGCGCCGAGGACGCCAGAATGGTCTATGAGCGCGTCCCGACCTGGGGGCCGCACCCGGACGTCCCGGCCGGCTTGGCGAAAGTCGCCAAGGAAATCCCGCTGGTCATCCTCTCCAACGCCATGGACGCGCAGATCATGTCCAATGTCGAAAAGCTCGGCGCGCCATTCCATGCCGTCTACACGGCCGAACAGGCGCAGGCCTACAAACCCCGCTTCAGGGCGTTCGAGTATATGTTCGACATGCTGGGCTGCGGCCCGGAAGAGGTGCTTCACTGTTCGTCTTCGTTCCGCTACGACCTGATGTCGGCACACGACCTCGGCATCAAGAACAAGGTCTGGGTCAATCGCGGCCACGAACCGGCCAACCCGTATTACGGCTATGTCGAGATCGCCGATATTTCGAGTCTTCCGAGCGTGGTCGGGCTTTGAGACAGGCAGGATGCCGATGAAGTTGGTCTCCTACTGGCACGACACCGCCCCAGTCTTTTCCGGCGGCGCGCAAGGCCCGGTCCAGGGGCACTACGACGCCGCCATCGTCGGCGGCGGCTTCACCGGTCTCGCCGCCGCGCGCCATCTGGCGAAGGCGGGCGCGAACGTGGCAGTGCTGGAAGCGGAGCGGGTGGGCTGGGGCGCGTCGGGGCGCAATGGCGGGCACCTGAACAACGGCCTTGCGCATAGCTACCTTTCGGCCAAGGCGGAGCTCGGCAAGGAACGGGCGATCGCACTTTACCGGGCGCTGGACAGTTCCATCGACATTATCGAGGCGCTGGTCGCCGAGGAAGGCATCGACTGCAATTTCCGCCGCGCCGGCAAGCTGAAGCTTGCCTCCAAGCCGCAGCATTTCGAAGCGATCGCGCGCAACTTCGAAGCCATTCATGCCGAGGTGGATCCGGACACGGCGCTGCTGTCGGCGACCGATCTCAAGTCCGAGATCGGCTCTCGCTTCCATGGCGCCATGCTGTCGAAGAAGAGCGCCATGATGCATATGGGCCGCTATGTGGCCGGCCTCGCCACGGCCGCCGTCCGCCACGGCGCCGTCATCCACGAGAACGCAGTGGTGACTGACCGCAAGCAGGCCGGCAACAGGCATCAGATCACCACCTCCCGCGGCCAGATCAGCGCCGACAATCTACTGGTGGCGACCGGGGCGTACACCACGCCGAATTTCGGCTATTTCCGCCGCAGGATCATCTCCGTCGGCAGCTTCATAATCGCCACCAGACCGTTGAGCGATGCCGAGATCGCAGCGACCATGCCTGGCAACCGGACATGCGTGACCTCGATGAACATCGGCAACTATTTCCGGCTTTCGCCGGACAAGCGCCTGATCTTCGGCGGCCGCGCGCGCTTTTCGGCGACATCCGACCAGCGCTCCGACGCCAAGAGCGGACAGATATTGCAGGCGGGCCTCGCCGCGATTTTCCCGCAACTCGCCAAGATCGAGATCGACTATTGCTGGGGCGGGCTGGTCGATATGACCAAGGACCGTTTCCCGCGCGCCGGCTACCAGGACGGAGCCTGGTACGCGATGGGCTATTCCGGCCATGGCGCGCAGCTTTCCACCCATCTCGGCATGATCCTGGCCGACGCCATGCTTGGCCGCGAGGACCGCAATCCGATGAGGGGGCTCGAGTGGCCATCTATTCCAGGCTACTCGGGCAAGCCCTGGTTCCTGCCGATGGTCGGGCTCTACTACAAGGCGCTCGACCGGATACGGTAATCAGCAATCCGGCGCGGCCGGGCCTCAGCCCAGCCCGCCGATATGGAAGCTCTTCATCTCGAGATATTCCTCGATGCCGGCCTGTGCCCCCTCGCGCCCGAGGCCGGACTGCTTGACGCCGCCGAAGGGTGCCACCTCCATCGACACCGAGCCGGTGTTGAGCCCGACCATGCCGAACTCCAGTGCCTCGCCGACACGCCAGGCGCGTTGCAGGTTTTCAGTGTAGAAGTAGGAGGCAAGCCCATAGGGCGTGCCGTTGGCCAGCGCGATTGCCTCCTCTTCCGTCTCGAAGCGGAAAAGCGGCGCGACCGGACCAAAGGTCTCCTCGCCGGCGAGCTGCATATCCTTTGTCGCGCCCGTCAGCACCAGCGGCGCGACATACTGAGCTCCCTCCGGCAGTGCCGGGCTCGTCGTGACGATTGCGGCGCCTTTGGCGAGCGCGTCCTCGACGTGCCGGTTGATCTTCTCGACCGCTGCCATGTTGATCATCGGCCCGATGGTGACGCCGGGCTGTGTGCCTGGCCCGACTGTCATGGCGTTGACGCGGGCGGAAAGCCTCGCGGCGAAAGTTTCGTAGACGCCGGCCTGGACGAGGATGCGGTTGGCGCAGACGCAGGTCTGACCGCCATTGCGGAACTTCGAGGCGAGCGCGCCCTCCACGGCGAGATCGAGGTCGGCGTCGTCGAAGACGATGAAGGGCGCATTGCCGCCGAGCTCCAGGCTGAGCCGCTTCACGCTGTCGGCCGCCCCGCGCATCAGCAGCGAGCCGACTCGCGTCGAGCCGGTGAAGGAGATCTTGCGCACGGTCTCGTTCGCCATGATCTCGTTGCCGATCTCGGCCGGCATGCCGGTGACGATATTGATGACCCCGGCGGGGATGCCCGCCCGTTCGGCGAGCACGCCGAGCGCCAGCGCCGAATAGGGCGTGAACTCGGACGGCTTGACGATCACGGTGCAGCCGGCAGCGAGCGCCGGCGCGACCTTGCGGGTGATCATCGCGTTGGGAAAATTCCACGGCGTGATGATGCCGCACACCCCGACCGGCTCCTTCAGCACGATGATGCGGCGGTCGGACGTCGGCGAAGGAATCGTGTGGCCGTTGATCCGGCGCGCTTCCTCGGCGAACCATTTGACGAAGGAGGCGCCATAGCGGATCTCGCCCCTGGCCTCATCCAGTGGCTTGCCCTGTTCCGTCGTCAGGATCAGTGCCAGATCGTCCAGATGCGCGAGCATCAGGCTATGCCAGGCTTCCAGGAGGCCAGCGCGTTCGGCGTTGGTCTTTTTCCGCCAATCCCGATAGGCGGAAGCCGCGGCATCAATGGCCGCGCGGGTCTCGGAGCCGGCCATGTCGGGCACCGCGCCGATCGCGGTCTGCGTCGCCGGATCGACGACATCGACCGTTCTGCCGGAGCCGGCCCCGACCCATTCGCCACCGATCAGGCCTGCCTGGCGGAAGAGAGTTTTGTCCTTCAAGTTTTTCATCGAAAAGACCTTGCAATCAGGTGAGTGCCGCGATGACGGTGGCCGTGATGGCCTCCGTCCGGTCCTTGCCGGCAATGGTGCCGATGCCTCTGGCGGTCGTCGCCTCGAGCGCCTTCATGACGCGGCCGCCCGCAGCCTTTTCGCCGAGATGATCGAGCATCATGGCGCCGGACCAGATGGCGGCGATCGGATTGGCGATGCCGAGATGGGCGATGTCAGGCGCGGAGCCGTGCACCGGCTCGAACATGGATGGCGCCGAGCGGTCGGGGTTGATGTTGGCGGAGGCGGCGTAGCCCAGCCCGCCCTGGATCGCTGCGCCGATATCGGTCAGGATGTCACCGAAGAGATTGGACGCGACGACCACGTCCAGACTTTCCGGTGCCATGATCATGCGCGCGGCAAGCGCATCGACATGATAGCTGGTCACGGCGACGTCGGAGTATTCCGCGGCGAGCTTTCGCGTGATCTCGTCCCAGAACACCATAGAATATTTCTGCGCATTGGATTTTGTGACGGAGGCAAGCTTGCCCCGCCGTGCCCGTGCCTGCTCGAAGCCGAAGCGAAGGATGCGCTCCACGCCGGCGCGGGTGAAGATCGAGGTCTCTACGGCGACCTCGTCCGCAGTGCCTTGATGCACGCGCCCGCCGGCGCCGGAATATTCGCCTTCGGTGTTCTCGCGGATGCATAGGATGTCAAAGTTTTCCGCCCGTAACGGTCCCGTGACGCCGGGAAGCAGGCGGTGCGGCCGTATGTTGGCGTACTGCACGAATGCCTTGCGAATTGGCAGCAGCAGGCCGTGGAGCGAGACGGAATCCGGCACCTCCGCCGGCCAGCCGACCGCGCCGAGCAGGATGGCGTCGAAGCCGCGCAGGGTCTCAATGCCATCCGCCGGCATCATGCGGCCGGTTTCCTTGTAGAATTTGCATGACCAGGGAAATTCGGTTGCCCCTAGCGCAAAGCCGGACTGCGTGGCCACCGTTTCCAGCACCGTCCACGCGGCGGCGGTCACATCGCTGCCGATGCCGTCACCGGGGATCAGGGCGATCGAATAGGACTTCATCGGCATCTCTCTAGAGGCTGACCAGGACGCTTTTGGTCCTGCGATTGGCGAGATAGGCCTCGCGGCCAAGGTCCTTGCCGATGCCGGAGCGTTTGTAGCCGCCGGTCGGCAGGATGTGGTCGCGCGAGCGGCTGTAGCGGTTGACCCAGACGGTGCCCGCTTCGAGCTTGCGCGCGATGCGGATCGTGCGGGACAGGTCGGCGGTGAACAGGCCGGAAGCCAAGCCGTAGGTCGGATGGCTGGAGAGCGCCAGCGCCTCGTCCTCGGTCTCGAAGGTCTGGACGGTCAGGACCGGACCGAAGATCTCCTCGACGATCGCCGGATTGGCCTGGTCGACATTGGCAATCAGCGTCGGCTCGTAGAAATAGCCGGGGTTCTCCATCGCCCCGCCGCCGGTCAGGCATTCGCCGCCGGCCTCGATGGCGGCTCGCACGATGCCATCGACACGTGTCCGTTGCCTGTCTGAGATAATGGGCGAATAGTGCGTCGCCTCGTCCCAGGTAGGGCCCGGGCGCACCGCCTTCATCCGCTCCAGAATCGCGGCCGTCAGCCTGTCCGCAACGGTCTTCTCGACAATCAGGCGCGTGCCGGCGACGCAGGCCTGGCCGGCGTTGAAGGTGACGCTGCCGGCGATCGCTGTCGCCGCCTTGTCGAGATCGGCATCCGCAAAGACGAGCTGCGGGCTTTTGCCGCCGAGCTCCAGCGTCATCGGCTTGACGCCGGTGCGCGCGACATTCTCCATGATGGCCGAGCCGGCGCGGGTCGAGCCGGTGAAGCTGACCTTGGCGATCTCTGGATGGCCGGTGAGCACCGTGCCGGTCGTCGGGCCGTCGCCGAGCACGATGTTTATGAGCCCGGCCGGCAAGCCTGCTCTGACGGCGAGCTGCGCCATGTAGACTGCCGAGAAGGGCGTCATCTCGGAGGGCTTCAGCACGACGGCATTGCCGGCGGCCAGCGCCGGGCCGAGCTTCCAGCCGGCCATGGAAATGGGAAAGTTCCACGGTGTGATCGCGCCGACCACGCCATAGGGTTCGCTCATGATCATGCCGAGGCTGGCATCGTCGGTCGGCACGAGCTCGCTGCCTTCCTTGTCGGCGAACTCGGCGAAGAAGCGGATCTGCTCGGCGGTGACGGCGATGTCGCCGGCGATGAGCTGTCCCACGGGCCGGGTCGAGCTCATGGCCTCGATCCTGGCGAGCGTTTCGGCTTCCACCTCGATCAGGTCTGCCCAGGCCTGGAGCGCCTTGGTGCGTTCGCGAGGCCGAATGCCGCCCCAGTTGCTGGACTTCAGTGCGGCTTTGGCGCTCTCTACCGCGCGGGCGACGATGTCGCTGCCGGCAATGGGGCAGGCGGTGTATGACTTGCCGTCAGACGGTCGGCGCATCTCGATCGCACCCTCGGCCGCGATCAGCTCTCCGCCAATGAAATGCCCAACGGGGAAGGGAACTGTATCCGGATCGAAGCTTAGGCTCATGGGCGACCACTTTCCTGCATTGACCGGAGCGTAGCGCGTGCCAGCACGCAGCTTGCGCTGTTCGGCGGCCCGTCGCCGACGAATGTTGCGTGCTGGGCGCGGGGGACGGCAAAATCTTCCGCGCAGGTCGGCGCCTGTCGCCCACGCCCTCTACCCCACGGTTACGTAGATCTTGCGCACCGTTTCGATGGTCTTCCAAACTCCGGTGAAGCCAGGCTTCATCACAAAGCTGTCGCCGGCGCGGTAGGTCACCGGCTTGCCGCCGTCGGGGGTGATTTCGACCATGCCGGAGAGGATGTGACAGAACTCGAAGGTCTCCCCCTTGATCGAGCGCGTCTCCCCAGGCGTCGCCTCCCAGATGCCGGTATGGACGAGGTCGTCCCTGGCCACGTCCTGTGCCCAGGTCTTGAAGGCGGGATTGCCGGCAATCAGCCGTTCGGGCAACGCCTTGGATTCGCGCGGTGAAAAGGCTGGATTGGTGTCGACGGTCTTGAGCAGGAGCAAGGTATAGTCCTTCCAGTTGAGGTTTTAATAGCCGCGCGAGCGGTCGACGAGCCCGATGGGATCGAGTCCGGCGCGGTGGCGCCTGATGTTGTCGATTACGGCGCGCGCGGCAGTCGCGGGCTGGGTGACGCTGGCGACATGCGGGGTCAGGATGATCTTCGGATGCGACCAGAACGGATGGCCAGCGGACAGCGGCTCGGGATCCGTCACGTCAATCATCGCCGACGACAGATGGCCGCTGTCCAGCGCGGCGACAAGCGCTTCATGGTCGAGCTGCGGTCCGCGCCCAGTGTGGACGAGAGCCGCGCCCTTGGGCAATCTCGCGAACAGGTCGGCATTGAGGAACCCACGCGTCTCCTCGGTCAGCGGCAGCAGGCAGACCAGTATGTCGCTGGCCGCGAGCATCTGTTCCAGCCCGAGCTCGCCATGATTACAGGTAACGCCCTCGATCCGTCGCGGCGAGCGGCTCCAGCCGGCAAGCGGGAATCCGAAGGGCTTCAACCTGTCCAGGACGGCCTGGCCAAGCTGTCCGAGGCCGAGCACGCCGACCCGGCGCGACCGGGCCTGAAGTTGCGCGATATCGTTCCACTGGCCGGCGCGCTGCTGCGCCAGATAGGCCGGCAGGTTGCGGTGGAGCGCGAGCACGGCCAGCGTCACATATTCCTGCATCATGCGCGCGATGCCTTCCTCGATCATACGCACGACCTTCACGTTTTGAGGCACCGCATCGAGGCGAAACTGGTCGACGCCGGCGCCGATGGAAAACAGGATTTCCAGGTTCCTGTAGCGGGCGAGGTTGTCCGGCACGGTCCAGCTGATCAGGTAACGCACGGCGTCGGGATCGACTGTTGCGGCATCGATCGTGAAGGGGACGTCCGGTAGTTCCCCCGCGAACGCCTCGGCGAAGACGGCACCGCGGCGCGCATCGGAATTGAACAGGAATGTCATCGTGGTTGCCTCGTCACGACGCGCAGCGCGTGCCCAGCGCCCCGATCAATCGCTGGCAGGCGGCGAGTTCGCTCGCAAGGATGTACTCGTCCGGCTTGTGGGCGCGGCCAATGTCGCCTGGGCCGCAGATGATCGCGTCGAAGCCGGCGGCTTGGTACAGGCCGGCCTCCGTGCCGTAGCTGACGGCGCCGAGCGGCGCTTCGCCGGTCAACTCGCCCATCAGGGTCGCCAGCGCCGCGTCTCGCGGAAGCGACAGCGCCGGATAGGCGCTGATCGGCGTCCATTCGATCCGGAAGCCGTCGGCCGCAAGGACCTCTGCCTGCGCTTTGACGGGCGCAAGCAGGCTGGCCGGATCGACGCCGGGTATGGCGCGCGCCTCCAGGTCCAAAGTGCAGGTGTCGGGAATGATGTTGACTGACTGTCCGCCTGCCACCACGCCCGCCTGCAGCGAGGAGTAGGGCGGCTCGAAGGCAGGGTCGAACGGACCATGCGTCAACCGCTCGGCTTCGCTCACGGCCGCGCTCAGCGCCCCGGCCATGGCGTGGATAGCGTTGAGTCCGAGATCGGGCCGCGAGGAATGGCCGGAGCGCCCGTTGATCGTTACGCGGGCGGCTGCCTTGCCCTTGTGGCCGCACACGGCGCGCATGGCGCTCGGCTCGCCGACGATGACGCCGAGCGGCTTCGCGCAAAGGGCAGGCAGGCGGGCAATCAGATGCGGAACGCCGCGGCACCCCACCTCCTCGTCATAGGAGAAGGCGAGATGGATCGGCCTGGCGAGGCGCAGTCCCCTCAGTGCAGGTACGGCCGCGAGCCCCGCGGCCAGAAACCCTTTCATGTCGGTGGTGCCACGTCCGTAGAGCCTTTCGCCCTCCTGACGTAGCGCGAAAGGGGCCGAGGTCCATTGCGGCTCGGCGGCGGGGACGACGTCCATGTGGCCGGACAGTATGTAGCCGGGGACATCAGCAGGGCCGATCGTCGCGAAAAGATTGGAACGATCGCCTTCCGGTCCGGGGAGGACGGTGACCTGCGTCCCATGTTCCATGAGATAGGTCTCGATCCAGCCGGCGATACGACCGTTGGGTTTGCCAGCGACCGATGGAAAGGCGACGAGACGGTCGAGGATATCAAAGACGTCCATTCCAGCCCTCAACGGATTTCGGGTCGCCGGATGGATACCGTCGACTGTATGCTGCAACAACTTGGAACAGCATGTGCGGCTTCTTTCGCGATTGCGTGCTGAAAGCGGAAATGTTTCAGTCGAATCTTGCGTTGGCGCGCGCCTTTCGAGCAAATCGTATCGACCTGGTTGTCTAGCGTTGGCAGGGGGCGGGCGGCCATTGTGTGTCACCCGTTATGCAATCGTTCTGAGGCATGAAATTGAAGCCGTCCGGAAGTTTCAAAATCGATGCCTTCTTGATGCGCATCGGCGACATCGAGGGCATCGAACTCGACCGGTTGCACGCGCACTCCCTATCCGTGGGATGGCCGCACCGAGCCGAAGACTGGCAGTTCCTGCGCGAAGTGGGGCAAGGGCTCGTGGCGCTTGATGAGATTGGCCGTGTTCTGGGCTCGGCCATGTGGTTCGCGCATGGCGCCGATTTCGCGACCGTTGGAATGGTCATCACCTCGCCGCGACTGCAGACGCTCGGTGCGGGGCAATGGCTGATGCAGCGGGTCTTCGAGAAGGTCGCCGGGCGCGACCTGCGCCTCAACGCGACCAGGGCGGCAAGGCGGCTCTACCTTTCGCTCGACTTCCAGCCTGAGAAGACCGTCTATCAATACCAGGGCATAGCCCGCATACCAACAACGGATAGTCAGCCGGGGGCGCGCGGCGACATCCGGGCTTTGGCGGCAAGCGATATTCCGGCAGGGATCGCGCTCGACGCGGCCGGCTTTGGCGTGAAGCGGACGCGGCTTATTGAAATGCTCTTCGCGCATTCGGCCGGCTATGGGCTTTTCAAGGGCGACAGGCTGAGCGCCTTCGCGCTCTGCCGGCCGTTCGGGCGCGGCCATGTGGTGGGACCGGTTGTGGCCGAGAGCGATACCGACGCCGTAGCTATCGTGCGGCCGCACGTCGCCGACCATTCGGGGTCTTTCCTTCGGGTCGACACCCACATGGACAGCGGCGAGTTCGCCGCGTTTCTCTCGAACGCCGGAATGCCGGTCTTCGATACGGTGCTGACCATGTCGCTGGGCAAACGCCTCGCCGATTTCTCCGTCGGCGGCTCGGCTACGCCGAAGACCTATGCTCTGGCGAGCCAAACTCTCGGATAGTCCGGTGCTCTCGTCGACAATTCAACCATTGCACGGTTGTTCCCTATGTATCTCCAACTGGACCGGTTCCAGCCTCAAGCCTTAAGATCTGAACGTCCGGACATGGACCTCTCAGGCCAGAAGCCGCCAGTCCGGTTTCGGAGCGAGATGACATGGCTGCTTTGGGGGCATCAATCTCGGTCGTTGAGCTCAGCTCGCATGTCACCTGAAAGCAGACTCCTAATCAGATGTCCGAGTGTGACCTATCAGCCACCCTCAGATATTCTCCGGCGTGACTATTTCGAACGGTATGGACCGTTGAAGAGTTGCGAGCGGTGCTTGTGGTCCGCTGACATCGATCATGGTCTGCACGAGAAGGGCGGAGGTCGCCTCAAGCGGGTGACAGAGAGCTGCAGTGATTAACCCTTCCGACAATCCCCTGCGAGTCTCAGGACCAATGTCGCGGCATACTACCCTGATGCCCGAACGCCTTTCCGAAGGGACCTCTCTCAATGCACGAAGGACACCGGTAATTCCGCCGCCGACGATCAGAATTCCCACGAGATCGGCGGTTGTCTTAAGCAACTCGGCGACCATTCGGTAAGCCTCATTCGATTCCTCGTGGGTTGGGCGGCTTTCCTCCACCGTGAGCCGTGGAGCGTGTTCGCGCAAATACGAACGGAAGCTGGCGTCTGAGACGTCCTGGCACTGATATCGATGGTTGCCAATGAAAACCGCAATTCGACCAGGACCGTGGGTGGTTTGGGCAATCAAAAATGCAGCTGTACGCCCCAGCTTCCAGTTGTCCGTGCCCACATAGGCCGCCCTTTCAGGCGCCGACTGATCCGTGATGTAGGAAACAACTGGTTTTCCCATCTCCTTCAGGGAACGGATGGCTTGGCCAATGATCGGGTGATCCGCCGCGACCACCGCGACGGCGTCGCATTCCTCGCCGAGCGCGATAAGGCGGTTCGAGATCGTCTCTGGCGTCAAAATATCCACGAAGTCGACGACAGGTTCGATGACCTCGTCCCGACGCTCGCGACAGGCGGTAACGATCTTCTTCCCGAACAACTGGTAGAGGTCACGGGTCGACTGCTGGAGCAGGAAACCCAATCGGTAATGCGGCGATATCTTACGGGCCCGATCGTCGATTGCGCCGATCCCGTAAAAGCCAATTTCTTCCGCAGCGCTCTGGACGCGTTGGACTGTTTTCGGCCGCACGGAAACGGTGCCACCCAAAATCCTGTTCACAGTCGCCACTGATACGCCTGCCGCAATGGCGAGATCGTGGATTGTCGGCCGCTTCATTGAACGCCCATTCCTGTATCAGCATGATTGAAACTAAATGATACAAATGCAATTCTGATATTATTTCTGCCTTCTCCGAATATCAACCCTCCGATATGAATTGCGCCGAACGAGGGCTCGGCCGGCTGAGCCCCAGGGCGGGGTCGAACCCCGCAGTCACCAGACCGATCCGGGTGAGGAGGCGCTGTTACGATGGAGGACCTTCAGTATGGAACACGCGACAAGCGCGGCAACTGGGCTCCCCATCGCCGGGCAGAGCCGGCACCGATCTGGCACCGTCCGTTCAATGCGAAAAAGGTCTTGGCCTGGATTCCTGAATTCTTCTGGCCGTGGAATACCTTCCACCTCGCCACGTCGCTCATTTGGGTCAACCTGCTGATCCCGAGCTGGCAGAGCCTCGCGAGCCTTTCGCTGCTAAACTACCTTTGGCTGTACGGCCTCAACGCCGCTGGGATTTTTCTTTTCTACGGCTTCTTCGAGCTGCGCTACTATGTCCAGCGCAAACAACAGAACCGCTTCAAGTACAATCCGAAATTTCCCTCAGACGCGCGGTCCGACGTGTTCTGGTTTCAAAGCCAGAACATCGACAATTTCGCCCGCTCGTTTTTCGTCACCATACCACTGTGGACGGTAGTCGAGATCGTGATGTTGTGGGTCTATGCCAACAGCTGGGCGGTCTGGCTGCCATGGACCACGAACTGGCTTTACCTGTCGTTCCTGGTGCTTATCGCGCCTGCCGTGCATGAGGTCTATTTCTTCTTCCTGCACCGGGCGATCCATTGGCCTCCGCTCTACAAATGGGTGCACTCGGTCCACCACAATTCGATCAATCCGAGCCCGTGGTCGTCGCTGTCGATGCATCCGGTTGAGGGCTTCCTCTATCATGCCGAAGCCTGGCTGCACCTGTTGATCCCGTCCAACCCGGTCTGCGCCTATTTCACGCTGCATGGAGCGGGCTTCGGCGCGGTCAACGGCCACCTCGGCTTCGAGACGTTTGAAATCACCGACAAGATCAATCTCGATAGCCATTCTTACGTGCATTACCTGCACCACAAATACTTCGAGGTGAATTACGGCGGCGACGGGCTTGTGCCCCTCGATAAGCTGTTCGGCACTTGGCACGACGGAAGTAAGGAAGCCGACGAAGTCATGAAGACCCGCTTTCGCAAGAAAAAGGAAAAGGTACGGGGCCGACAGGAAGGCCGCGGCGATCCAGCGTCTGGAATGCCGGCCGAATAACGAAACCAAGCGCTGTTTCGGCTGAGTCCGTGAGGAGCGGGCCTGGAACAGGAAGACTTTTGTCGAAACCCTACGGGGTAATCTGGGAGGAAAAACCATGAAGCTTTTCAAGATGCTTGTGTCGACAGCGGTGCTGGTCGGCTTCAGCACCGGCGCGACGCTTGCCGCCAACATCTTCGTCGTCGGCGGCAAGCCCGACGATCCGTTCTGGTCGATCGTCAAGCGCGGCGCCGAAGACGCCGGCAAGGTGGTCGAGGCTCAGGGTGGCAAGGTCACTTGGCTCGGGCCGCAGAACTACGACAATCTGGGCGTCGACGCCGCCGAACTGATCCGCCAAGCCATCGACCAGAAGGCGGACGCCATTGTCGGCCCGGACTGGGTGCCGGAAGCGATGGACCCTGCGTTCAAGGCTGTCAGGGATGCTGGCATTCCGCTGCTCATCTACAATGCCGGCGGGCTGAAAGCGGCCGATCGTCTTGGCGCCATGAACTATGTCGGCTCGGACGATTACAAGGGCGGTGTCGCGGCTGGCGAGTACCTTGCCAAGGGCGGCAACAAGAAGGGCGTCTGCATCAACACGCTGCCAGGCGCCGCCAACATCGAGGCCTTCTGCGGCGGCTTCAAGGAGGGGATGAAGAACGGCGGCGGCGAAGCCGACGTCCTGCCATTGCCTGCTACATCCTTCGGCTCGGCCACGGCCGTCGCGCAGGCGGTGAAAGCCTATCTGCTGCAGCACCAGGATGTGAACGCTGTCTTTACGATCGGTAACGTCGACGCCAACTCCGCCATGAACGGTCTTACGCAGGCCGGCAAGGTCGGGAAAGTGCAACTCTGCGGCATGAACTTTGACGAAACCATCCTGAACAACATCAAGGATGGCAAGCAGGCCTGCGCGATCGATCAGCAAGGCTACCTGCAGGGATACCTGGCCGTTGCGATCCTGAATGGCCACGTCAACTATGGTTTGTCGGTGCCCACCCGCGAGATCCTTACGGGACCAGGCATCATCGACAAGGCAAATGTCGACGCCACCATCGCTGGCGTGAAGGCCGGGACGCGATAATCCTCCCGCCTGGGCCGCTTTCGCGTTTGCGGCGGCGGCCCTTTTTCCTCTCTCTGCGGCGGCGACATCAAGGCTGGCCGTAAGCTCGCGGATTACCCTAATGGCACATCCCGTGACGTCCACATCAACGCCGGCGATTGACCGCCCGCAGTCCGGACTGGCACTCGGCCGCCTGGCGCGACGACCAGAGTCGGGCTCGTTTCTCGGCATGATCGCTGTTCTTCTTTTCTTTGGCGTGTTCGGCGGAAGCGGCTTTATGTCAGCAGCCGGCGCGGCGAGTTGGTTGAACATCGCTTCCGAGATCGGCATCATCGCGCTGCCGATAGGGTTGCTGATGATCGCTGGCGAATTAGATATCTCGGTCGGCGCCGTGATCCCGGCGGCATCGCTGACCGCTGCCATCATCTCCGGTCACTATGGGCTCCCCGACTGGCTTGGAATATCGGCCGCGCTCGGACTCGGTCTCGCCGTCGGCCTCCTCAACGGCCTGCTCGTCACGAGAACGTCCATCCCATCCCTGATAATCACCATCGGCACCATGTTCGGCACGATGGGTCTGACGCTGGGTCTCACCGTCAAGATCGCCGGCAGCACCGGGGTCTCGCTTGTGCCGGATCCGTTCACCAAGGAAATCCTCGGTGATTATCTCGGTGGCATGTTCCAGGTCACGATCCTGTGGTGGGTGGTGTTCGTGGTTGGCCTGTTCTGGCTGTTGCACATCTCGCCGATAGGCAACTGGATCTATGCGCTCGGCGGCGACAAGGAGAGCGCGCGCAATGTCGGCGTCCCAACCAAGCGCCTGAGCATCGGCCTTTTCATGCTCTCCGGCTTCAGCGCCGCTTTCGTCGGCGTCAGCGAGGTGATGGTCTATCAGAGTGCGCAGGTTCTGGCGGGCCAGTCCTTCATCTTCAATTCCATCATGTGCGTGGTCATCGGCGGCGTTTTGCTCACCGGTGGCTTCGGCTCGGTCGTTGGCATCGTGTTCGGCACTCTCACCTTCTCGATCGTGAACCAGGGCATCTACTTCACGAGTTTGGACTCCAATGTTGGAAGCGTCATCATCGGCGTGCTCCTCCTGATTGCGGTGCTGACCAACGACACCTTCCGGCAACTCGCGCTCAGCTATTCGTCGAAGAAGGGAGGGCGGTCATGATGGACGCAATCAGATCCTTGTTGCGGCGTCCGGAAGCCGGGTCGATCCTCAGTCTCATCGGCGTGGTGCTGTTCTTCGTTTTGTTCGGCGGCGCCAATCTGGGCACACTCGTTGGCGCGGCGAGTTGGGTCAATTTCGCGGCCAATCTCGGCATTGTCGCCATTCCCGTCGGCCTGTTGATGATCTCAGGCGAGCTCGACATCTCCATCGGCGCACTGATCCCGGCGGGTTCGATGACCACTGCCATCCTCACTGGCTACTACGGGCTGCCAATATCGGTCGGAATAGCAGGAGCGCTGGCGATAGGCGTGGCGGTCGGCCTGGTCAACGGCCTGCTGACGATACGTACCTCCGTGCCCTCGCTTATCATTACCCTGGCCACGCTGGTCGCCATGCAAGGGGTGGTGCTCAGCGGGTCGGTACTTCTGACCGGCAATGCCAGCGTTGCGGTAACCGCGCCGGACTGGGCCAAATTCCTGTTCGGCCAGCTGATCGGCGGCAGTCACCAAGTCATCATCGTCTGGTGGCTAGCATTCGCCGCTATCATAGGCTTCGTTCTGCACAAAACCCGCTACGGCAACTGGCTCTTTGCAATGGGCGGCGACCGCGTCAGCGCCCGTAATGCTGGCATTCCGACTGATCGCTTGACCATTGCGCTTTTTGTGTTGTCCGCCGTCAGTGCAACGTTCGTTGGCATTTGCCAGGCGATCCTGTTCAATTCCGCCCAAGTCTCCGGCGGCATGAACTTCATCTTCAACGCCATTGTCTCCGTGGTGGTGGGCGGCGTCCTGCTGACCGGCGGCTTCGGGTCCGTCCTCGGCATTTTCGTTGGCACCATCACCTTCGCCATTGTCAGCCAGGGCATCTACTTTACGCAGATCGACCGAAACTGGTCGAACCTGATCATCGGCGTGATGCTCCTGATAGCCGTGCTGATGAACCAGTCGTTCCGTGACCTGGCTCTGTACTTCAGGCCGCGGAGCAAGCGAAGCCTGCCGCGGGAGCCAGCAAACCCATGAGAAATGAGTTGTTAGAGCAGTCCAAGCCCGCGGTCACATGGTTGGCCAAGGATAGGGCTTCGATGAACAGCCTGGCTAGTCGGCAGCATCAATCCCACCGGGCGCGATATGAAGGGCTGAGCACGCCATGAACGACAAACCTGCCATTCTCGAACTGAAGAACGTCAACAAATCCTTCGGCCCAATCGACGTCCTGCACGATATTTCGCTCAAGGTGCGTGCGGGCGAGGTGCTTTGTCTGCTCGGCGATAACGGAGCCGGCAAGTCGACCCTCATCAAGACCTTGGCTGGTGTCCATAAGCCCACCAGCGGGCAGATACTGATGGACCGTCAGCCAGTAACTTTCGTCGGACCGAGTGACGCGCAGGGGCGGGGTATTGCCACGGTGCACCAGTTCGGCGGCACGTTCCCGCTGATGAGCATAGGGCGGTCTTTCTTTGTTGGGGTCGAGCCGACCAAAGGTTGGGGACCGTTCAGGATCTACGACCGCAAGCGCGCCAACGAAATCGCGGTGAAAGCGGTGCGGGATTTCGGCATCACCCGCATTGATGACGGTGACCGCTTGGTTGGGGGCCTGTCGGGCGGCGAGCGCCAGTCGCTCGCCATTGCCCGCGCCGTGTATTTTGGAGCCCGTGTGCTGATCCTGGACGAGCCGACCGCTGCGCTCGGCGTCAAGCAGGCCTCGCACGTGCTGCGTATCGTCAACGAGGCCAAGAGGCGCGGCCTGGCGGTGGTCTTCATTACTCACCAGGTCATGCACGCCATGGCCGTCGGCGATCATTTCGCAGTGCTGATCCGTGGCGCCATCGCCGCCGATTTCCGCAAGGGCGAAAAGTCCCGCGAGGACATCACAGATCTGATGGCTGGCGGCGAGACCATGGCTGACCTCGAAGCGCAGGTTGAGGGTTACATGGAGACCCATGAGGGGCATCCGCCGTCCCCGCAGGTGCTGGAGGTCCCAGCCGCTTACTAGACTTGCTCGGGAGGCTATCCAGTCCGGCTCGGCTTCATCTCGTCGCTTGTCGCGGCCCCGTAAACTCGAAAGCAAAAAACAGGACAGAAATGACAGTTCGTATTGCAGTGATCGGCGCCGGCTTGATGGGCGCGGATCATGCCAAGATAGTCGCGGAGGAACTGCCCGGCGCAACCCTCCAATTGGTTTGCGACATGGATGAGCAGCGCGCTCGCCGCGTCGCCGATGCGTGCGGGGCCTTCGACATTGCGACCGACCCCAAGGACGCCATCGCGCGGCAAGACGTCGACGCCGTCATCATTGCGAGTCCCGATTTCACGCATGCGCCGCTTGCGATGGCCTGCATCGCCGCCGGCAAGCGGGTGCTGTGCGAAAAGCCCCTGTCACAAGCCTCGGCTGACTGCGTCGCGGTGATGGAAGCCGAACAGAAGGCGGGGGCGAAGTTCGTCCAGCTCGGCTTCATGCGGCGTTACGATCGTTCCTACCAGGAGATGAAGCGGGCTCTGGATGATGGCCACCTCGGCCGGGCGCTGATGATGCATAATTTCCACCGCAATGTTGAAACGCCTGCAGCCGATTTCACCGGTGCGATGGCTATTACCAATTCCGCCCCGCATGAATTCGACGTCGTGCGTTACGTGCTGGGGACGGAATATGCCTCTATTTCCGCATTCCAGCCGAGACGCTCGGACGCGCGGGTCGCGCCCGTCGTGATGGTGCTGGAAACGGTGGACGGCCAGCTCGTCAACATCGAGATCAACAACAACGCAGCCTATGGCTATGACGTCCGTGCCGAGCTGATCGGCGAGCGGGGAGCCGTTGCGACGAATAATGTTGCGTACACCCGCACCGAGTCCGCGCTCACCCAAAGCACAAGCTACGACGCAGACTGGCGGACCCGCTATTACGACGCCTATCGCCGCCAGAACCGCGACTTCCTTCGCTTCGTGATGACTGGCGAGTTCCCCGCGATCGCCTCGGATTGCTGGGACGGCTATTGCGCCGCCGTCGTTGCCGAGGCTGGCGTGGTGGCGCTGAAGGAGGCCCGTCACACACCCATCCAGATGATTGCAAAGCCGGAGTTCTACGCGTGAAGCTGGGTTTCGTTTCAGACAGTCTCGGCAACCTGCCGTTCGACGCCGTGCTCGATCATGCCCGGCGCATGGGGGTATCCGGCATCGAGGTGAACACCTGTGGCTGGTCGACCGCCCCGCATTTCCGGCTGTCGTCCATGCTGGGCGACAGGGAAGCCCAGAAGCGGTTCGCCGGCGCGTTCGAGGAACGCGGGCTGGAGATCATCAGCCTGAACGCGAACGGCAATCCGCTGCATCCGACCGATCCGTCCCAGGGCGAGGGATTGAAAGACACGATCCGCGTCGCCGGCGAAATGGGCATCCGCACCGTCTGCACGATGAGCGGTCTGCCGGCCGGCAGCGCCAGCGACAGCCTGCCAAACTGGGTCGTCTCCTCCTGGCCGCCGGAAACGCAGACCATTCTCAAATATCAATGGGAAGACAGGCTAATCCCGTTCTGGTCCGAGATCGTGGCGCTGGCGAAGGAAAACGGTGTCGAGCGCATCGCACTCGAACTGCACGGCAATCAGTGCGTATACAACGTGCCTTCGCTTCTGAAATTGCGAGAAGCGGTCGGGCCTGTCGTGGGCGCCAATCTCGACCCCTCGCACCTGTTCTGGATGGGCGCCGACCCACTCGCCGCCGCCGAGGCGCTGGGCGAGGCCGTGTACCATGTTCACGCCAAGGATACGATGCTCAACCGGCCCGTTCAGGCCACGACCTCGCTGCTTGAGAATGGCAGCCTCATGGACATTCCGGCCCGCTCCTGGAGCTACATCACGCTTGGGTTCGGCCATGGCCAGGAGTGGTGGCGGCAGTTCTGCTATCGGCTCAAGATGGCTGGCTATGACGGCTGGCTTTCCATCGAGCACGAGGACGTACTTCTCAATTCGCTCGAGGGGCTGGAGAAGTCCGTCGCGCTGCTCCAGGGCGTGATGCCATCAGCCCCCGCGGACTTCAAACCACAAGATATCTGAGGAGACACTCAATGCCCTGGGTCGACGCATGCGCCGCCGATGACATCGAAGCCGAGGAAGCCAGGCGGTTCGACAATGGCGGCCGGGCCTTCGCAATCTTCCGCAACGACGCCGATGAATATTACTGCACTGACGGACTGTGCACGCACGAGGCGATCCACCTTGCCGACGGCCTGGTCATGGGCAACACGGTGGAGTGCCCCAAGCACGCTTCCGTTTTCGATTTCACGACCGGCGAGGTAGAGACGCCACCGGCCTGCGAGAACCTCAGGATTTACAAGACGAAGGTCGAGAACGGCCGCGTCATGGTCGAGGTTTGAGCCGTCATGAGCCAACCGTTCCAACTGGCAGCCTGCGCCGAAATGCTTTGGCGCGATCGTCCGATGGCTTGGCGCGTCGCGCGGCTGCATGAAATGGGTTTCGGCGTCGGATTGTGGAATTGGCCGGACCATG
Organism: Mesorhizobium sp. B4-1-4; assembly: GCF_006439395.2. Classification (NCBI taxonomy): domain Bacteria; kingdom Pseudomonadati; phylum Pseudomonadota; class Alphaproteobacteria; order Hyphomicrobiales; family Phyllobacteriaceae; genus Mesorhizobium; species Mesorhizobium sp. B4-1-4. Next base: position 3,066,979 of record NZ_CP083950.1, on the reverse strand, counting down.
ACCTCGCGGCGCTCGAGAAGACAGGCGCAACCTTCACGATCATGAACGGCTATCTCGAAGGACGGCTCGCCGACGAAGAGGGCGCCGACATTCTCCTGAAATCGGCGCTCGAGACCGCAAGGGTTGGAAAGCGCCTCGGCATTGCCCGGTTGAACCTGCACGGCACCGGGCTCGGCGAGGGTGGCATTCCCATCGTCAAGACCGACGTCGAGACCGGTCCGATGTGGCTGAAGGCGCGGGACACGTTGAACCGCATCTGCGACATGGCGGAGGCCGAAGGTGTCGTCTTCACGCTCGAAAATCTGAACCTGCTCGACCACCCTGGCTGCCCGTTTGGCTCGACGGCATCGGTGCTGGCATTGGTGTCGTCGATCAACAGACCCCAACTGGGGATCAATCTCGACCTCTATCACACGCAGATCGGCGAAGGCGATGTCGTGCGCTGGTGCGAGAAGTGCCTGCCGTTCATCGGCGAGGTGCAGGTGGCCGACAACCCGGGTCGTTGCGAGCCGGGAACGGGCGAGATGAACTGGCCCTACATCGCAAGAGCCCTGTTCGACATGGGGTACCGCGGGCCAGTGGGTCTGGAAGCGTTTGCCCAACACGATCCCGAGGCGGCGCTGGACGCTTTCCGGCGGGCGTTCACGGTGAGCGATGAACTATAGGGGAGGCTGACCATGGGCATGTATCACAACCGTCCTCATGCCGAGGACATCCGAAAGATGAAGCGGAATGGAAAGAAGATCTCCATGCTCTTCGTCAGCACGCCCGACGAAGCCGCGGCAGCAGCGGCAGCGGGCATTCACATGCTTTCGATCGAAGGCCGGTATTTCGATCAGGAAATGCGGGATGCAGCCGGCAACTGTTTCGTGCAGGTCGGTCTGCCTTATGGCGGCTGGGGCAGTTTTGCCGGCCGTCCGCTCGCGACGGCGGAGGACTATCTGCGTGCGGCCTTCCACTTTGCCGGCATCGGAGGCGACGCCTTCTACTGTGCCGCGTCCTACGATATCCAGAAGGCGCTTTGCGACAACCACCTCCCTGTCGTCGGCCATATCGGCCTGATTCCTTCCTATATCACCTGGACGGGTTGGCGAGCGGTCGGCAAGACGGCGGACGAAGCGCTCCGCCTCTGGCGACATACGAAGAGACTGGAGGAGATCGGCGTCTTCGGGGCGGAGTTGGAAGTCGTGCCCGACCGCGTTGCGAAATTCCTGACCGAAAACTCATCTCTGGTCATGCTCGGTATGGGTGCCGGCAGATATGCGGATGCGCAGTATCTGTTCACCGAAGATGTCTGCGGCTACGGCAAGAACCACAAGCCGCGGCACGGAAAGGTATACCGAAACCTCAGCCCGGAGCTGCAAAAGATCCAGGACGAGCGCGTTGCGGCCTTCAGGGAATACAAGGCCGACGTCGATTCCGGCCGGTACCCCGGTTACGAACATACCGTTTCGATTGGGGATGCCGAGTTCGACAGCTTCATGCAAGCAGCAGAACGGTGAAACAATGCCTTTGGAGCTACCCATTTCATCACGAGCGGATGCCGGACAAGTCGTGGTTCGCAACACCAGGGCGCCAACGCTCGATGAACTCAAAATGCTGATTGCCAAGCGGGAGCTCATCCTTCCGACGAAATTGGAAACTGTCGCCCGCATGATGTTTGCAGAGCCGGACTACGTCGCCTTCGAGAAGTCGGCCTCGATCGCACGCCGGTGCAACGTCTCAACGACAACACTGTCTCGCCTCGTTCCGCGCCTTGGCTTCAGGTCCTTCAAAGAAATGCAGAACTGCTTTCGCAATCATATTCTTGATCGGAAGGCGCAGCGGAAACCCAGCTAACAAAGCGACTGGATTCAGTTTAGATATGCGCTTTGATCTGAAATGAGCCGGAAATCGGACATTTTACGGAAAACAGGTTCATGTTCGAAATTTCTGGCACTGAAAGCAGCATTGTGAGAGACGCGGGGCGGCGAAGATGATTGATGCAAGTAGGTCAACGGCAACCCGCGCGATCGAAGTGCTGGCTGAAGCTGGCATCTCGTCGAAACGACCGGCAAGAAGCGTGACCGCAGCTTTGCCTACCGAGCCTATGTGGAGCGTCTGCGGATAGGGACGGACTTGCCTGATCGCAGATGACACGAACGGGTCAGGGCTGGCGTCCGCTCCTTGAGGCTGTGACCGATCATTGGTCGGCTGCTTCTTGGGGCACAGCGGTAACAACTGCTTCGCAGGTGCTTCGCGCACTACTGATTGCCCAAAAGGACGGCCGGCCCTGATCAGTGCCTGCTGCGCTTGCCGTGCTTTGGTTTCTTGCTCTTGTCAGGCTTGGAACTGTAGGCACTTTCAACGATCCGCAACGCGTCTTCAAGAGGGATGCCGCACTTTCTGGCGTAGTAATCCGCCTCGGCCAATGGTTCCTCCGACATGGCTTCAATGATCAGCCTAGCTTTCTTCCCCACGGCAGACCTCCGGCGTTCACCGGGCCCGTTCCGTTCGATTCAGGCGACACGTCCAAGCCGATAAGGCGCTCCTGCCGGAACTGACAGCCGTCACGACCGTTTTCATTCATATGCGGGCCAGGCTTGGAAAGCTAAACAGAGGAGGATGAAAATTGACTGTCATTCTCATCGGTGCGCTACTCATCGTCGCTGGCATTGTCTACATGGCAGGCGCGGCACTCTCATACGGTCGGCTCAGCAATTTGGCACCGCTCGGCACTCCAGCCGACCGGTCGGCCTCAAGGCTGGCAACGCCTGGCCCAACTCTCGAGCCGCGACGGCGTGGGTTCGGGTTTCTCGGCTTTTCGCGCAACTGGCCAGGCCTGCTAATGATAGCGGTCGGCATCGTTCTAATGTTGTCGAGCGCAGTGCCTTAGGCGCGGTGCTAGGCGGCGCGACGGTCGCTTTCGTTACCAGTCCGAACCCTAGCTGCTTCGCTCATAGGTTCGCCGGACCATACGAGGTCATACGAAGGATATGGGTTGGCCGACATCCGCTAACTAGCATGTTGTCCGGCTAGCCGGTGCTGCACCTTCGTCGCTCTGCATGCTGCCTCAACGCCAGAAGCGCCTGGTGTTGACAAAGGTATCGTGTGCTTCCGCGGCGTCCTTGAGAAGCTTGGATTTCTCCTCGGCGCTGAAGAGATCCTTCGCACCGGCTACGTCCGAAAGCTCCAGCGCTGCCAGCAAATCGGGGGCGGTGGCAATATCGTTGAGGCTGCCGAGCTGATCCTGCAGGCTCTTCATCGCCTCGATGAATCGTCGATGGCGTTTGACTTCCGCCTTGCTGTTGTAAAGCGGTTCAAAGAACTCCGCCGCGTAGCGCAGTTTCTTTGCGGCAATGCGCACTTTGTGGCGGGTCTCGTCATCGGCATCAATGAGGTTGTTGCCGCCCTTCGCCACCTTTTTCCAAAATTTATCAAATACACTCGAGGCAAAATCGCTTAACGACTGCTCGTCAGATTGGGTTCGCCAGTCTCTGATGGAGATCCACTCGATGGCATCGATCATCAACGAGCGGGCGCGCACCGAGGAGAGCGATGCTTCGACCGCCACATAGGCGTCGTCGCGCGCATCTTGAAGACGGCTTGAAAGAGCCTCGCTCGAAGCGCGGTCGATCATCACGTCAATATTGCGCGCATCGCCAAGTTCCGAGGTAAGCCATTTAAATTCTTCTCGCAGGTGGTCGAAGCGGCTGTCGTCGAACAGGGACTTGCAGATCGAAAACAGAGATCGCAGCCGTCGCAGCGACACACGAGCCTGGTGCAGGGCCTCTGCATCGTGGGACCAGCCCAGCGCCGTTTCATTCAGACGAAACTGTCTGAGACAGGCTGCGGCGATACGCGCGAAAGCCGTTGCCGCGCTCATCTCGGACGAGAGCGGGGTCGCCGCCGATTTCACAGCACCCGGCGCCGAGTCAAGCAGACGATAACCCCGTTCTGCTTTGCTCAGCACCCCGAGATGCGCCGGCGTGATCAGGTCGACTTTCCGGGCGAGCGCAAACAGCGCCTTCGGCGAGCCCACCTTCTTTTCCAACTCGATCTCGCAGACCGGCGCCTCGCGATCGGCTGCAACGACCTTGCCAAGATCCAAGGCGACTTCGACTGTGGCGCCGCTGTCCGTCACATTCCAACGATGCCGTTTGACATGAACCTCGAACAAGGGCGCCAGCCTTGGGCCAGCCTCCGCAAGCAGGCCTCGGATCTGCGGATCGTCAAGCACCGGAATATCGTCGGCGACCGGCCGCTCCCATTCCTCGCGTGCGAACGATCCGGCCGCGGCGTCATTGCTGGCCTTGACGGTTTGTATCCGTTCATTTCCCGATTTGCGAATGCGAAGCGACAGGCCGCGCTTGGACAGGTCCCGTCCCGGGGTGTCGAAATAGATCGATCTTTGCTGGAGAATGGTGGGCGAGGCTCCGAACGGATTTTTCTTGAGGAGCGATCCCGCTCCCGACCGCGAAAGCTCGAGCTTCAGTTCCGTTTCCTGCATAGTGTCCTCGGCGCAGCGTCGCTTCGCATAGTGCGTCATAAACCTGTCACAAACAACTGGACCAGCTGCGTCCGGATCTCAAGCCGGTCGAGGTCGAGGACATCCTGCGCCGCCGCCAGGCGTTCAAGGTGGAGAACGACATCATTGGCCGCGAGGCAGCGATCGGCATCGAAGTGGCCGACAGACAGACCCGCGTGGAAGCCGGGCTGGCGGAAACCGAGACCATCTTGCGGCAGCGCAAGCACGCTGGGATCGGCAAAAGGCACTTGTGACCAAGATTCTCGACCTGCGCGATTCCTCTCCTGCTCCTGTTCTTTGCCTGGACGCAAGCTGTGGGGACGCCTGTTTGCAGCCAGTCGGAATCTCGCCGTCAGACCATGGTGCTGGCCCGGCCGGGCGGACTGTCAACGACCCGCGACGCGCCTCGTCCACTTGAATATCGTATTTATGGACGAGCTCGTGCGCCATATGCGCCATCATGACATCCTAACAAAACGGCCGAAGCAACCTTATCGCCTGAAGAAGTTTCTGTGTTTCGAAGCCGATTATGTGGCGAAGCCCGATATGGCTATCTCACCATCCTGAGTGCCACGGTCGGTGTCGGAGTGAATTGCTCAAAGGTCTGCAACAAGCCTCTACCTAAGCAAGCACCTTGGCGAGAAAGGATTGCGTCTGAGGATGAGAAGGGTTGCCGAGCACGTCCGCTGGCTTTCCTTCCTCGATGATCTCGCCGCCCGCCATGAAGACGATGCGATCAGCCACCTCGCGAGCAAAGCCGATCTCGTGGGTCACCACGATCATCGTCATGCCGCTCTCCGCCAGATCGCGCATCACATCGAGCACGTCCGATACCAGTTCCGGGTCTAGTGCGCTGGTCGGCTCGTCGAAGAGGATGAGTTTGGGCTGCATGGCGAGGGCGCGCGCGATCGCCACGCGTTGCTGCTGGCCGCCCGAAAGCTGGCGGGGATAAGCGTTGACCTTTTCAACGAGACCGACCCGCTTCAGGATGGCATGCGCATGTTCTTTCACTTCCTCGCGTGCTTGCCGCTTCACTCCGACTGGTCCCTCCATGATGTTTTGGAGAACGGTCATGTGCGGGAACAGGTTGAAGTGCTGAAACACCATGCCGATGTGGATGCGTTGGCGCACTATCTCATGCTCGTGCATTTCCTGCAGGTAGCCATTGTGCTCCCTATAGCCGATCAGTTCGCCGTCCACTCGGATGCGGCCATGGTCGATACGCTCGAGGTGGTTGATGCAACGCAGAAAGGTGCTTTTACCCGAACCGGACTGACCGAGCAGACATGTCACTTGACCGTTCGAAACGGACAGGTTTATCCCCTTGAGAACCTCTAGAGAGCCGAAGGATTTTCTTACCCCTGTCGCCTGCACCATCAGCTTGCTCTGTGGCCTTGTCTGAAAGGTCATGACGGCCTCCTTTTCTCGCTGGCCGCGAGTGGACGGGCGCGTAATAGCCCGAGAAAGGAGCCGATGCTTTGCCAGGGCGTGGCAGGGAGGTTGCGGCTGCTGCCGCGGGCGTAGTGACGCTCTATGTAATATTGGATGACGCTGAGCACCGAGACGATGATCAGGTACCAGATCACCGCGACCATCAGCAGGGGGATCGTCTCGAACGTGCGCGTATAGATTGTCTGCGCCGCGAAGAGCAGTTCCGGCACGGCGATGATGCTGACCAGCGCCGACATCTTGAGCATGTTGATGGTGTCGTTGCCGAGCGGCGGGATGATGACGCGCATCGCCTGCGGCAGCACAACACGCCGCAAGAGCCGCCAACGCGACATGCCGATCGACTGGGCCGCTTCAGTCTGGCCATGGTCGATGGAGATGATGCCCGCCCGGATGATCTCGGCGCTGTAGGCGGCCTCGTTCAAGCCGAGGCCAAGGATGGCCGCGATATAGGGGGTGATGAGCGCGTTGGCATCAAGCTGGACGAAGTCCGGACCGAAGAAAGGAATGCCGAGCGAAATGTTCGGAAACAGCGCCGAGAGGTTGTACCACAACAGTAGTTGCACCAGCAGCGGCGAGCCACGGAAGAACCACACGAACAGCCATGAGGAGCCCGACAGGACCGGGTTGGGGGATAGCCGCATGACGGCGAGCATCACGCCGAGCACGACGCCCATCACCATGGCGATGGCCGTGAGCTCGAGCGTGCGCCGCACTCCCAGCAGGATCGTGTCGGAGGTAAAGTATTGCCCCACCACGGACCATTCGAAGCGGGGATTGGTGAAGAACGTGTGCACCGTCATGGCCGCAAGCAGCGCTACGAAGGCGACGGCCACCCAGCGCCATGGGTGCCGGGCCGGCCTGATTACCAGGTCGATCGTGGGATCGCCGCTCATTTCCGTAGAACCGGTCTCCTTGATGGACATGGCGAACTCCCAGGATTTTGGCTGCCGGGTGGCCCCTTACTTGCCGTCGTTTATCGTGGCCTGCTTGATGGCGCCGACCTCCTGGCCCCATTTCGCCAGGATCTTGCCGTAGGTGCCTTCATCGATCAGCGCCTGCACGGTGGCCTGCAATACCTTGGTCAGCTCGTCGGAGTCCTTCGGCAGCACCAGCCCGTAGGGTCGCGGCGCATAGGAAGTGCCTGGCACCTCGAAGGCGCCCTTGTGCTGTTGCGAAATATAGGCGCCCGCGGAGGTGTCTATCATGGCAACATCGGCCCGGCCCGACTGCAACGCCAGGACGATCTTGCTGGTGCCGGGCAGGACCTTGGCGTTGACTTCCGCCTTGCCGGCCTTCACGCAATCCTCGGAAGCCTTCTTGGCATCCTCGATTTCCGTGGTGCCCTTGTCGATGGCGGCGGTGACGCCGCAGATATCGGCGAGGCTGTGGACGTTCTTGGGATTGCCCTTCTTGACCAGGAAGCCTCCGCCGGAGGTGAAATAGTCGACGAAATCGACCTTGTTGCGACGTTCGTCGGTGTCGGTCATCGCCGACATCGCCATGTCGTAGCGCTTAGCCGCAAGCGCGGGAATAATGGCGTCGAAGCTCATATTCTCGAATTCCAGCTTGACCCCGAGCTTCTGGCCGATTGCTTCCGCCAGATCCTTGTCGAGACCGATGATGGTGGTGTTGTCCGTGTCGTAATATTCGAATGGTGGATATTCGACGTTGCTGGCGACCCTGATCATTCCGGCGTCTTTCAGCTTGGCCGGGAGCATGGCGTTGAGCTTCGGATCCATTTTGGTTGAGATAGCGCTTTCGGCGTGAGCCGGGCCCGCAAGTATCGATCCAGCCAAAAACAAAGCCGCCGCGATGCTCGAGGCGAACCGAGCCCGACTAGAATGTTCATTGCGCATGCGTTTATCTCCCCTGTTGATGCCGTCTTGAAGCTCGCAGTTTTTGACCGGTGAAGGCGGCTGACCGTCGCTAACGCCTCACTCTTCGGTAGGCGCACGATGTTCCCGGCCTCAAGCTCTCTGGTTCCAGGCGTTTGCCCTTGTGCCGCAGGCGAAGACAAAGTTTGCCTATCGATCTTTCCATCGAATCCTTCACTCCGGCCGCACGTCAGAGGCAAGACACCTATAGCAATATATACAACTTTCCAGAATCAGCCTTGTCAAGCGCGATCGTAGCGAGACGCCAGTTTTATTCTGACACAGATGACCAACTTGTACTAATATGTGGACACATTCGATCTCAAACGCATCGGCAAGTGGCGACATGAGCAAGACGACGACTAGGACCGAGAAGGAATTGACCCACGGCAATGGCGAGATCGGAGTTTCGCTGGGGCAGCGGGTGCGCAACCATGTTTTGGAGAAGGTTAATTCGGGGGAATGGCAGGAAGGCTATCGAATCCCGTCTGAATCGCGTCTTTCAGAGCAGTTGGGCGCCTCCCGCATGACAATCCATATTGCCATGCGGGATCTCTCCGCCGAAGGCATTCTTGTGCGCCGACAGGGTGCCGGCACTTTCGTCGCCGCCCGCCAGGGTCAATCCACGCTCATGGAATTGCGCAACATTCAGTCCGAGATCGAAGCGCGCGGCAATCGCCATACGACTGATGTCATCAAGATGGAGGAGGTCGATAGCGACCTTAATATCGCGACGGAACTGAATGTGGTGCCAGGCACCACGGTATTCCATTCGCTGTTGGTTCATAGAGAGAATGGAAGGCCGCTGCAGATTGAAGACAGATACGTAAACCCGCAGTTTTCTCCTGACTATCTGGAGCAAGACTTCACAAAAATAACGCCCTATGTCCATCTGATGGCCGTTGCTCCCCTGGAGGAGGTCGAGCATATCATCCAGGCCGTCCTGGTTGACGAGTTCAACTGTGAGTTGCTCGAAATGAAGCAGGGAGAGCCCCTGCTTCTGCTGCGCCGCCGCACATGGTCGCGCGGTATGATTGCATCCAGCGCACGCTTCCTGCATCCGGGCTCTCGCTTCAGTCTTGCCGCGCGCATGTCCTTTGGTCGCTAGTTAGTGCTCTCGGAGGCGACGCTCACCCGTCTTGGCAGTTGCAGGGCAAGTGAAAGATATCTAAGTCACCTATACAACTATGTGCAATGGATGTCGTTATGTGGGAGCCAATCTTTGCCGTCGGCGATCAGGGATCTGATGCCCCCAGGCCTAGCGGCCGGCTGGCGGGATTGCCGAGCTACGGTCGGGGGCGGGCGGGGCAGGGCGTCGTTTTTGCGCACAGGCTCGGCTCCAATGAGGCGCCGGACCCACCCAGCGCCGCCATTCAGGCCGCCGTGGCAAGGGCAATGGCGGGTGCACACCGCTATCCGGACCTGCGTGGCGAAATGCTGGTGGAAGCGTTGGCAAGCCGGCATGGCTTGCCCTCCGACATGATTGCGGTATCCGCGGGCTCGGTCACCATGCTGGACCAACTCGTCCGAGCATTTTGCGACCCTGGCGACAGGGTCATCACCGCCTGGCGCTCCTACGAGGCTTATCCGATCATTGTCGGCGGCGCGGGGGCGCGCCTCCTCGAAGTGCCGCTGGACAGCGACCATCGGTTAGACATGGCAGCGATCCTCCACGCCTGCAGGTCCCAGGCGCGAGTGGTGATCATCTGCAATCCCAACAATCCGACCGGCACCATGCTTGGGCCGGCTGAATTGGAGGCTTTGCTGGACGCCATACCCGCGCAAACGCTCGTTATCCTCGATGAGGCTTATGCCGACTATGCCGACGAGGCGGGCATGATTGCATCCTCTCCCGCGCGACGTCTTTCCCGACATCGAAACCTGGTCGTGCTGCGCACCTTTTCCAAGGCTTGGGGGCTTGCCGGCATGCGGGTCGGCTACTGCCTCGCGGATCGCAGTATCGTTGCCGCGGCGAACACGGTTGCGCCGCCCTTTCCGTTGCCGATGACCGCGCAGGCGGCGGCACTTGCCGCGCTTGCCGAGGGGGACGTGGTCACGGCGCGAATAACGGCCAGCGTTGAGCAGAGACGGCGCATGTCTGAAGGGCTCGCAGCTCTTGGGTTCCAGGTTGCGCTCTCGAAAGCCAATTTTGTATGGCTGGCGGTCGGCGAGGAGGCGGGGGCGCTGACCCTTCACTTGCATGCGGCCGGCATAGCGGTGCGCTGTTTTCATGGCGAGGGGGTGCGTGTCACAACGGGCACGGCCGCAGATACCCAGGCCCTGCTCACAGCGGCGGCGGCGTGGATGTCGAGATGAGGCAGGCGGCGCGGGACAGCCATCCACCGGCGCCCGCGGGTCGGCTACCTTGTCGCCCATCATGACCCCGACAGGATATTTTTTCACGGCCGCAAACCGTGGTCCCTCGATCCATTCCAGAGCCTTCCAGCAGGCTGCGGACTAACAATCAGTTGAGCGCCATGTCGAGACAAACCACCCTTCCCAACGCGTTCGAGCAAACCATGCGCGACCGGTTTGCGGATCGTTTCCAGACCGGTACGGCCATCTGTGCTCAACACGGTTCCACGGCCACCTGGATCGAGAACCAGCCCCCGGATGGCGTGGTCTTTGCCGAGAGCACCGAGGAGGTGGCGGATATCGTCACGCTTTGTGGCGGCGCCGGCGTGCCCATCATTCCCTTCGGTGCGGGCAGTTCGCTCGAAGGTCAGGTCAATGCACCAAGCGGCGGTATTTCCGTCGACCTGACGCGGATGGACCGCATTCTTTCGGTCAATGCCGAAGACATGGACTGCGTCGTCCAGCCAGGCGTGACACGCAGCCGCCTCAACGACTATCTGCGCGATACTGGCCTTTTCTTCCCACTAGACCCTGGTGCCGATGCAACGTTAGGCGGCATGGCCGCCACCCGTGCTTCGGGTACGACAGCCGTGCTCTATGGGACGATGAAGGACGCGGTCCTGTCGCTTCAGGCCGTGATGCCGAACGGCCGGGTGATCCGCACCGGCCACAGGGCGCGCAAGAGTGCGGCAGGCTACGATCTGACGAGGCTGCTGGTCGGTTCCGAAGGCACGCTCGGCATCATCACGGAGCTGACGATTCGGTTACGCGGCATTCCGGAGGCGGTGTCGGCGGCTCGCTGCTCCTTCCCAACCGTCGAAGATGCGAGCAACGCCGTCATCGGCGGACTCCAATTCGGCCTCCCCTTTGCACGGATCGAACTGTTGGACGCAGCCACGGTCAAAGCGGTCAACGCCTACTCGCAGTTGAGCCTTCCGGAGATGCCATTGTTGCTGGCCGAGTTCCACGGCACACCTGACACTGTCGCCGAATTATCGGTGCGTTTTGGCGAGGTCGCGCGTGAGTTCGGCGCCACCGCTCTGGACTGGACGACCGATCCGCAAGAACGGACGCGGCTGTGGAAGGCGCGCCATGACCTGTTCTGGGCGGTCCTGGGTCTACGGCCCGGCGCCAAAGGTATCAGCACCGATGTATGCGTGCCGATCTCGCGATTGGCCGAATGCATCGGCGCGGCGACGGAGAGGGCGCAATCGCTGGGGTTGCTTGCCCCGATTGCCGGCCATGTCGGTGACGGCAATTTCCACAATTTGATCCTCATCGATCCGCAGAACCCGGCAGAGAGGGCCGCCGCCAAATCCTATATCGGCTGGTTGAACGAGCTCGCTCTTTCCATGGAAGGAACCTGTACGGGCGAGCACGGCGTGGGGCAGGGCAAACGCTCCTACATGGAGCGCGAGATGGGCCCGGCGCTGGACGTGATGGCGGCCATCAAGGCTGCGATCGATCCGAAGAACATCATGAACCCGGGAAAGATCTTGCCCGAACGATCTGAGAAGACAAGCTGACGCTTGGCGACCTCATCACGGCAGCGACGATAGAAGGCATTGGGCAGGGCCTGCTCATGCATGGTCAAACGCGTCAACGATGGCTTGCGAAGCCGGATGCACGATCGCGCTCTTCGCCCCGTCGAGCGAGCGAGCGAGAATGATTGGCTCCCAGGCGAAATCCTCGGTAATCGGAACGCTGGCAAGCGGCTCTCCGTCATAAGCGGATCCGCCCAGGGGTCCCGAATAGGCGATGCCAATGCCTTCGCCATGAGCGGCCAGGCTGCGCATGACCTCTAGCGCCCGCACTCTGTGATGGACGATCGGCTCCGCACCGATCCGTCTGAAGAGGCCCAGGACGTGCCGAACCGACAGCCCTTCTTCGAAGAGGATCAAAGCGCGTTGGCTGAGGTCCTTGAGACTGACTTCCCGCAAGTCAGCCAAGGGATCATCGATCCGCATGAGGGCGTGGGGTTGGACGGATGTGAGCGGTCGGCGCAGGAAACTTGCGTCGAGACCGAGGTCGAACGTCACGGCGATGTCGATGCGCGACTGCAGCATGTCGCGGGCGAGCGTCTCGAAATCGGCGATACGATAGCGAATCTCCGCTCCTGGAAGCTTGCTGCGCACGGCATCGAGCAGGCGGCCGATGTGAAGCGGCGCCAGATCCTCGAATAGGCCCAAGGTCAGGCGGCCGACAGTCGCATGCCGGGTGCGGGCAGGATCGTCCAACTGGCGGGCTTGCGAGAGGATGTCCTCGACCTTGGCGAGATAATCCCGACCAAAATCGGTCAACTCGACCGGGGCCCCCCTGCGTCGGATAAAAAGCTTGCGCCCAAGACGCCGCTCGACCTGGGTGATGGCGACCGAAAGTGAGGGTTGCGAAACGTTGAGCTGCGCGGCCGCACCGGAGAGGCTGCCGAAACGGCCCACGGCCGAGACATATTCGAACTGGCGAAGGGTAAGATATAGCATGGGCCTAAGAGCATATTGCAATACTTATTATTTGCAACTATGAATGGGTGCGTGTTTGCTCGAACCATCAAATCGGGAGAAAGCAATGACACATCCACTCGTCGCACAGGAACAGATCGAGGCCTATCAGCGCGACGGCGTCGTGCTCGTGCGCGGGCTGTTCAAGGACCACGTCGAAGTGCTGCGTGCAGGCGTCGCCCGCAACATGGCGGAGCCCAGCCAATACGGCGCCGAAAACCTCAAGCCTGGCGAAGCAGGCCGCTTCTTCGACGATTACTGCAATTGGGACCGCATTCCCGAATTCGAGAAGGTGATCCGTCACTCGGCGGCCGGCGAGGTGGCCGCGGAACTGATGAGGTCGGATTCGGTCCAGCTTTTCCACGATCATGTCCTTGTCAAGGAGCCCGGCACATCAAAGCCAACGCCCTGGCACCAGGATGGGCCCTACTACTTCGTCGAGGGGATGCAGACGGTCAGCTTCTGGTCGCCGCTGGATCCGGTGCGCGAGGCCTCGCTGCGCTGCGTCGCTGGCTCGCATCGTTGGCCCAAACCGGTATTGCCGACGCGCTGGCTCTCGGAAGAGAATTTCTACGCCGATAGCGACACCTATATCCCAGTCCCCGATCCCGATGCCGAGGGCATGGACATCCGCGAATGGGAAATGGAGCCGGGCGATGCCGTCGCCTTCAACTATATGACCCTTCATGGCGCCCGCGGCAACGAAGCGGCAACACGCCGGAGGGCCTTCTCCCTGCGGCTCGTGGGCGACGACGCCCGCTATGTCCAGCGACCCGGGCGTACCTCGCCTCCCTATCCCGGCCATGGCATGTCGGCAGGCGAGAAGCTGCGCGAGGATTGGTTCCCGACGATCTTCCGCCGCGAAGCCGTGCGCGACGTCGGCTGATCAGCCATGGAAGATGGTCGACCGAGCGTCGTCAAACCCCACGGCGTCACAATCGCCTGCCTGACCCCTCAAGCAGCGTGAGCCCTCTGACCACCGCCCACCGAAATGACGTGAACCGCATCGCGAACATATTCGCCGCTGGAGTGCTTCACGGTCTCATGCCCGGCGAAGCTCTCACCAATGGCCATGAACGCGTTCGCCATCGCTCTCGAGCGGGCATTGGGGCGTAATCTGCGTTTCGATCGCGCGCTCCGCACCGCGGAGCGAAAGGCCGGTCACGAGGCGGCGTGCATCGCCGGTCGGAGCGCCCGGCGTTTCGTCACCCGGCCGTTGCACCATCGCCATGACTGGCGTTTTCTGAGTATTCGGCTGACCTTTTCGGCCTCGTCCGGGTGGCGGATCGTCTGGATGCGAAGCGGTTCGCCAAAGCTTTGCGCCTGCTTGTCGGCCGTTGGAGTCAGCCTCGTCGTCGTCTGAAATCAGACATCGTTCGCGACCGACGCTTGAGATCTGGTTGCGGCCAAGACCCGACGATCAAGGTACGTGGTAGTCGACGCCAATATCGATAAAACCCAGTATGTGATCGTCGGTGACGAAGTCGCCTATCAGGTCGACGCCGAAGGACCGCTTTGTAAGTACCTTGGTCTTGCCGATGAGTTCGCGCAGGATCTGGGGTGGGTTAATGTCGGATACCCAGCTTTATCACCACTACCGCGCTTGGCACCGTCGAGGTTACGGCTCTCACCTGTCGCAGCCAACCCAACGAGCCGCCGGCACCGGCTCTTGCACGATAAGGATTTCCCTAGGTGATAGCCGCGTGCAGGCGTAGCATGCCGTCGATTTGGGGGTATGCGATGACGGATGTCTCGATACGCCGGGCGGACTTCATGATGGTCCTAGCCTATGCTTCGGACCTTGCCACCGGGCATTCGCGTGACTTCGCGCTCAAATCCTGCGTGCTCGCAATGCGGATTGCCGAGCTTGCTGGCGTTTCAGAACAGGTTCGGCGCAACGCCTATCACCAGTCCATGCTGCGTTATGTCGGCTGCAACGCCGATACCGATCTGCTCTCGGCCACCTTCGGCGACGAAATCGCGCTTCGCCAGGACCTTGTCGGTCTCGACATGGGCAACCGTGCGGAACTGGGCAAGGTCTTCGTGCAGGCCTTCAAGCGGTTCTACTACGATCTCGAGCCTGACGCGCACGCAAAGGCGATCGAGGCTGCGATGGGGCAAGCGATCGCGGTGGCCCGCCCGGTGCTCACCGCACATTGCGAGGTCGCGCAGCGGATCGGCGAGCGGCTCGGACTGTCCGACGAGATCCGGCGCAATCTTGGGCAGATCTACGAACGCTGGGACGGCAAGGGCCTGCCGCGCGGGCTGAGCGGCGAGGATGTTCTGCCAGCCGTGCGCCTGATCACATTGGCACAGGACGCTATTGCGCTCAGCGACGCCGCCGGTATCGAAGCAATGGCCGAAACCATCGCCAGCCGCGCCGACGGTCCGTACGAAGCGGAGCTGGCCCGGCTCGTCTCGACCAATGCAGCGATGTTGATGCAGGGTATCGGCGCGACTGTCGACCGCGACACAATCCTGGCGCTGGAGCCCGATCCGCCGGTGACGCTGGACGAGGCGGCCTGCGACCAGGCGTTCCTCGCCATAGCCGACATGATCGATATGCGCATGCCATTTACGCACGGCCATTCGCGGATGGTGTCGGAACTGGCCGCGGGTGCGGGGACACAGGTCGGGCTGCCCGCCGCTGACGTCCGCGCGCTGCGCTGGTCGGACTGCATCCATGACCTCGGCGAACTCGTGGTGCCGGTCGCGACCTGGATGCGCAACGGTCCGCTGTCGGTGCGCGAGCGCGACGCTGCGCAGCTGCACGCCTACTACGGCGAGCGGGCGCTGACCTCCTTAGGCCGCGACAGCGATGCGATTGCCACGCTCGTGCTGCGCCATCACGAACGGCTCGACGGCTCTGGCTATCACCGCAAGGTTGGCGGCGCCGACCTGTCGCCGGCGGCGAGGATCCTGGCGGCTGCCGAGGCGTTCCAGACATCGCGGGAGGAACGTCCTCACCGCAGGGCGCTGTCCAGCGAGGCGGCGGCGACGCAATTGCGCGCTGCCGTCCGCGAGGGCTGTATCTGCTCCGATGCCGCCGAGGCCGTGTTGTCCTTCGCAGGGCAGCCGTCGCGCCGGGCGGCGCCGCGGCCGCTGGCCGGCATGACGCCGCGCGAGATCGAGGTGCTGCGCCTGATCGCCGCCGGACTTACCGCGAAGGAGGCGGCGCGGAAGCTGGAAATCTCGCCCAAGACCGCGGACCACCATATCCAGAGCGTCTATTCCAAGATCAGCGTGACCACCCGTGCCGCCGCCGCGCTCTATGCGGTCGAGCATGGCCTTATCCGACCGGGCGAAACGCAGGCATAGGGAATCCACCCCATGTGCGCCTGCTCCGGGGCGCGCATCGTGCTCCTGTCGACGGACCAATGGTGGCCCCGACCGACAGGAGGAAATCAGATGCTTCTCGCAACGACCAAGGTGGCGGACGTCGACCACTTCATCCGTATCTTTTCGACCAAGGGCGCCGACAAGCGCCGGCTGCACGGCTCGAACGGTGCAACCGTGTTCCGCGACCCCAGCGAGCCAGACCGCGTCTGGGCGATTTTCGATTGGGACGCCGAGGGCTGGAAGAACTTCGTATCGGATCCGGAGGTGCCGGCGATCCTGCAGGAGGCCGGCCATGTCGGCAAGCCGCAGGCGGCACTGCTGCTCGGCCACTACGAGGCCTGACGTCCCGCGCCGCGCGCCGCCTGCCGCCCGGCAGCGGTGCGCCCGACCAACCCCAACAATCGGAGAAATCAGATGGACCCGAAACCCATCAAGATCGGCCTTATCGCCGAACTCACCGGCCCGTTGTCCTTCATGGGCATCGCCAACGCGAACCTCACGACCATGCTCGTCGACGACATCAACGCCAAGGGCGGCCTCCTCGGCCGGCCGGTGGAGCTCGTCATCGAGGACGGCGAGACCACCGAAAACGTCGCCAAGGCAAGGGCCGCGAAACTGATCGACGTCGATAAGGTCGACGTGGTCGTCGGCGGCATCTACAGCTCGACCCGCCAGGCCATCAAGAGCGAGGCGGTCACGCGGGGCAAGACACTCTACATCTACACCGAGCAGTACGAAGGACAGGAAAACGATCCCTTGATCTTCTGCACCGGTCCCGTGCCCGCGCAGCAGGTCGAACCGCTGATCCCATGGCTCATGAAGAGCACCGGGGCAAAGCGGTTCTATTTGCCGTCGGCCGACTACATCTGGCCGCATTTGTTGAACAAAGCCGCGAGCCGGGTGGTGCGCGCCAACGGCGGCGAGATCGTCGGCGAGGAGTACTTCCCTCTCGATGCCACCGATTTCCGGCGGACCGTGCAGCAGATCATGGCGAGTCGCGCCGACGTGGTGTTCAACACCATCGTTCCGCCGGGCCTGACGCCGTTCTTCGACGAACTGCACAAGGCCGGTTTCGGCAAGCGCGGCGGCAAGATCGTCTGCACATACTTCGACGAGAACTTCTTCAATCTCGTGCCTTCCGAGCAGATCGAGGGCCTCTACAGCTGCCTCGACTACTATCAGGAACTCGATGATCCGTTTGGCCGTGCACTCTTGCTTCGCTACGAGGACCGGTTCCCGGGCAGCGCGATGTTGACCGCAGGCAGCGGCTGCACCGGCCACTACCGGGCGATCAGGATGTGGGAAGCGGCGGTTGAGGAAGCCGGCACGGTTGAGCGCGATGCGGTCATCCGGGCACTCGATCATGCCCGCATCAGCGAGGGCCCGGGCGGCCCGGCCGAAATGATTCCCGGCCAGCACCATGTTCGCATGAACATGTACATCGCGCAGGCGTATGGCGGTCGCTTCCGGGTTGTGAAGAATCTGGGCCCGATCGATCCGAACGAGCGCGTGCTCACCGGCGAACTCCACCTCGACAACGTGGGGTGACTTGGCCACGTCAATCCCGTTCTTCCAAGTGGCGAGGGCGGCCAGTTGCGTGCCTTCGCCACCCAACGGGACTCACAGTGACCGTCCCAATCACACCCATAAAGCAGTTCATTGGTCGCAATGGTCAGTTTTACTAGCCACAATTCGGAACAGGTGTTGATGATGCCTAATCATCTCGGAAGAGTTTTCAAATATTGGAACTGAACTGTCGACGGTTGTCGCCGATATGGGCAATGGCGATCGCCGGAGGGAAATTGAGTCGAGTGCCAGGAGCTGAAGCGCCCCGATGCGAACGCGTAGCAGAACGAGAGGCGCAGCGTCGTTGTAGAGGAATTTCGAACGTGTTGCGTTCCTGAGAACTCCACGATGTGCGCACGGGTGGGGCGTTCCGGCTCTCGTTTCGTAACGCCCGTGGCTTTCGTGACAAATCGGCCGCTGCGGAATTAACGTTAGGGGCTCTCTATCGTCCAGGCGCCTCTCCGACCGTGTCGCAATCGACAACCGGTCCTGAGTGGACCTGATAAGCCGCGGGGTGCACGCTGGCAGACAGACCAGCAATCTCATTTACGAGCTTGTTTCGGATCGCGTTTGCAAAGTCGGCTGTCTTCGCTACGGTGACAACGAAAGTCCCGGAACCGCCGATGACGCAGCTCTCATAGTACAACTCGACATAGCGCGGACCAAAGCTGTCGAGTGTGTCGTCTGCCTGCAGCGAGATCACCAGCCCATTGATGGTCACGCCATCGGCTATGAGTGTGTCGTGCACCGGTTGAAGCGGAAGGCCGGCATTGTTGGGTCCATCGCCGGAGACGTCGATGACTTGGCGATCGCCTGCAGGCCCACCCGCCAGCAGCTTGCCCGCCAACAGGAGCGCCCCTGAGATTGAGGTGCCGCGCCCCCTGATGATTGGTTGGGCTCGCAGCGCCTCTGCGAAGGCGGCCGCATCTTCGGGCTGCTCCAGAATAGCCCATGGTATCCACACGCTCTGGTGGTCTGGGCCTGCCCACTCGACATAGGTTATACCGATTCTGCCGCGCCGGCCGGATTTGATGGACTGCCAAACTTTGGCATCCTGGAGCGCTTCGACATATCCTTCCCGCTGCAGCCGTTGTTCCGCCTCGCTCATTGAAGATGATACATCGACGCTAAGAACCAGTTCGAGATCCACCGAGGAAACCGGCTCAGCTGTGGCTGACATCGACATTGTCACCCCTACCGCGACAGCGAACAATCGGCCTCGTGCCTGTCCTTTTTGCGCAGCGTAGCGTGGAACGAAAGACACCATCTCACTGCGTCCATCCGATGGGAGATCGGAAAGATGCTGCCGGCGACTTTGTCTGCCATCACCCGTATGGGTGAATATCGGGACTACGCTGCTCCTAGCGAATGTGGGCCGGAATCCAGCACCAACGCGTCGAGATTCCTGCCTGCCGGGAGGTGGGAGATGCCTGAGCGGGCCGCGCAAGTCTGGTACGACGCCGTGGCACCGGCACGCGCGGCGCCGAGGATGTCCGCCTCTACGCCCGGTCAGAGTTACCGACCAGATGGCCAAGTGAGCCTTATCGTCGCCTTTCACCACGTCCCGCAATCGGCGATGAGTGACTTGCTGTACTGAATTTCAACCATCTGTGATATCGTCGCGGGTGAGTGGTAACTCATCCAAATGAAGGTGGGTTTCGAATGGCTCCCGACGCAACCGCACTTGCCCTAGAGGCCTGCTACGACGCCGCTTTCGAATTTGAGCGGTGGCCGGGAGGGCTGCAAAAACTTGCGGATGCGCTGGGCGCGACGAGCTGCGCTCTCCGCACCTGCGAAAAAGCGCACCCTTTTGCGGCCGATCAGCGTGGTAAAGCCGGCTGCGTGCCGGACTCCACGGAACATGCTGAATTTTCGGCTCTTTGGCATGAGCGGATCGGAGACGCTCCCAGTCCCCATCTTGAGAGGCCGCAGCTGCTCGCGAAACCCCCGATCAGTTTCACTATAGAGGACGAAATCACAACTCCGGAGGAACGAAGGGGGCTGTCTTATTATGAAGAGATCGCCCGTCCCGGACACCGAGAATGGTGGGCCTTGGTCGGCTTGGTGGTCAAGAACCGCAGATGGGGGGTGTCGCTGTACCGCGATGCTCAGAGAGGACCGTTCTACCCGAGCGAAGCTGATCATTTCCTGAGAGTGGCGCCGGACCTGAGCCGGATCATAAGCGCAGCAGAGAAGCTCGGCGAGCTATCTGTCGGTCCAAGCCTAGCAACTCTTGATCGGCTCAATTTTGGCGCGGTGCTGCTGGACTGTCGTGGATGCGTGAGGCGGTTTAACGAACGCGCAGCAGCCCTGTTCGGCTCCGACCTGGTTGTCCGACACGGCCGCATCCGCGCGACTGATCAGCCGAGTGACGCCCGTCTTCAAGGCTTCATCAGAGCCGCCGTTTCGGGTCTATCGGCTCGGTCCGAACCCGTTGTCATTGCGCGCCAGGGGTCCCCCCGGATGATAGCGGAGGTGATGCCCATGACTGCATTAGGGCATGATCTGTTCAATGGCGGCGACATCCTACTGTATTTCACAAATCTTATGACCGAACCGGTTCTAAATGAGCAATTGCTGAGCGTGACTTTCAAGCTGACAAGAGCGGAAGCGCGTCTGGCCTCGCAATTGGCATCGGGGGAAGGCATTCGCACGGCGAGCGCAAAATTGGGCATCAGCCGCGAGACTGCCCGAACGCAGCTGCGGGCTGTTTTTGCGAAAACGGGGACGTGCCGCCAGGCCGAACTGGCGGCACTGTTGTCCCGCTTGCGTATACCTTCCCGGCATTAGACGGCCGCTCGTTGCCGTTCAATCGGTCACAAGGTTAGCAACAGGAGATCGTTGGCCCGCAAGTGGCATGATCGGCAGTCCGGGACTGATCACGTATCGGGCAACGGCAGTTCTACCTGAGTCCACCAAAAGCGGTCTGACTGCTTACGGCCCCGTTCCCGTCAGAAACGGCCCATCCTCAACGCGCCTCCAGGTCGGCCCTTGAGATAAGCTTCGCCGTTTCCTGTAAGCAGACGTCGCCGGCCACCACGCTGAAGGTCGTGGTTGCGCCACGAGGGGCTAACATCCAACCGACCCTGCGCGACTTGCAGCCCCCGGAAGACGAACCCACCCGGCACCTACCGACCGGGCTACGAGGCTTTTCGCCATTTTTCCCCTGCAATCCAGCCTACCAGTTGATCGGCAGGCATCGGCCGGGCGAAAGCGAACCCCTGCAGAATGTCGCAGCCCAATTCTCGCAGAATCCGGGCTTGCTCGATCGTCTCGACGCCCTCGGCGACGACTTTGATCCCAAGCGACCGTCCTATGTCGATAATGGACGCAACCACACGTCGCTGTTCGGGCCTGTGTACGATGGGTTCGATGAGCTGACGATCGATCTTGAGGTGACGCGGCTTGAGCTTCAGCAGGCTGACGATGGATGTATGGCCGGTGCCAAAATCGTCTATGTCGATGCCTATACCCATCTCCCTGATTGCATCGATATTCCATGCGACCCCATCGTCAAACTCGTCGAGGAAAATTGACTCGAGCAACTCGAAAGAAATTGCGCCCGGCCTAATGTTGAGTTCCCGAAGGCTTGGAATTAGGCGATCATCGCTCAGGCGTCGGAACGACACATTGACCGATACGGTGGGCACTGCAATGCCTTGGGATTGCCATTGGTCGAGGTCGAGCATTGCTTGCTGCAGGATGCTGCGATCAATCGCAGCCAAGACATTGAGATCCTCGGCGATCCTCAGGAAGCGGATCGGACTGAGGATGCCCTCCCTGGGGTGATGCCAACGCACAAGCGCTTCCACCCCGATGATGTCGAGGGATGTTGCGTTGAGGAGCGGCTGATAATATGGGTGGAATTCACCCCGCTCGATACCGCTGAGAATTTCATCAGCCATATGCTTGGTCGATTCAATTTCACTTTGCAGTGCCTTTGAAAAGAATTCATGGCGGTTGCGGCCGCGACCCTTAGCCCGATAGAGCGCGATGTCGGCGTTTATCAGCACGCGAAGCGCGTCGATGTCCGCGCCCATCTCAAGGGCAATTCCTATGCTTGCGCCTAAGCGGCAGAAATGCCCCTCGTATGGCACCGGCTGTCGGATATCGGTGATGATCTGATCGGCTAGACCGGCGAGGCGATGGGCGTCTGCATCATTGAAACAGGCTATGACGAATTCGTCGCCACCGACACGCGCGACGAAATGCTGCCCTCCGACCTTGGCATTTAGAAGCCGGGCAACGTGAACCAGCACGGCATCGCCGGCCGCGTGTCCCAGCGTATCGTTAATCTGCTTGAAGCGATCCAGATCGATGTGGAGCAATGCCAAACCATCGTCTGGCAGTCGCGATCGGTTGCGGTACTGGTTCAAGATTTGGTCTAGATAGCGCCGGTTGGGGAGTCCGGTCAGCGCATCATGGAGGGCCTGGGTTTCGATCCGGGCCTTGGCGGCTTCCAGTTCGACGTTGCGAGCCTCGGCAAGAGCCTTTGCCGTTTTGAGCTTTTGTTCCAAGGCGACTTCGTCGGTGATGTCCCAATTTGCGCCGATGATTTTTGGCGTTGAGCCCTCGTCCTGAAAGTAAGTTGCGCGCGACACAAGGGTACGGATTTCACCGTCGGCCCTTACGATGCGGAATTTCGCGTTGAAGGTACCCTTCTCCTCGATGGCGCGTGACATCGCCTCAAGGATCTTCGCAGCATCTTCGGGATGTAGGGCATTCTCCCAGTCGGCGGCGCGAAAGGATTTCCGCTCTCGCGGAATGCCAAAAATGTCTCGCGTCCTGTCGTCCCAAAACAGCTCACCAGTTGCCAGGTCGCCCTCGAATACCCCTATTTGCGAGGCGCCCAGCGCCACTTGCAGGCGACGCTCGCTTTCCGATAGGGCTGCCTCAGCGCGTTTTCGGCGGTCGATATTCACCGCCTGCACAGAGAGGTAACGAACCTTTTCCTCGTCGCCATGCATCAGGGTCACGGAAGTCAGCGCCCAAATGGTTTCGCCGTCCTTGCGGATGTACCGTCGCTCTGCCTGATAACCCTGGATCTTTCCGGCAATCAAATCTTCGGTCTGCGTGCGCGCTGTCGCCAGGTCGTCGGAATGAACGATTGTCGTGAAGTGGATTCCGACACATTCGTCGGGCCCGTACCCAAGCACGTGGCTTCCGGCTCGATTGGCGTAAACAATCTTCCCATCAGTATTGAAAAGGAAGGTCGGGATCGTTGCGTTTTCTACGAAATTGCGCACCGCCTCGCCCCCGCCGAAACGGAAGGGCGTCAAACCTGAGCCATTCGAGTTAGTCTCTGTTGTTTCATTCACGGCAAAATCATATCTTATAACTCTTAAGAATGACTCACTTCTGACAGTCAATATTTGCCGTTATACCGTTTGGCGGTGATAGTTTGGGTAAGACTCGCTTAAAAAGGTACTAAGCCTGCCTGCAGCAGCCCTGCCGACCTTTGGCATCCAGCGCGCGCTCGCATTGCTGCCACGCCCCGAAACACAAACCCCATAGCTCACCGCTTGCGGCCCGCCGGGTCCTGAACCTTACCACCTGATCAACCGCGAGGAGGAGTGGGAGATGCTGCCGCTGTGTCTGTCGGAAGGAGTTGGCGCCAATCCTTGGTCGCCGCTCGCGCGTGAGCACCTATTCGGCGCTTCTCAGCGAGGTGACGCGGACATGGTTCGGGCGATCGTCGACCCCGTACCTTAATGGCTGCTTAGGGCCTATGGGGTGCCAGAAGCCGACATTCTCTTGCCGGCCCCAAACCAGCCGCGCTCATGCGCTCACCGAACCCCTTGCAGGAAAGGGAAACCCCGCTTGCATTGAAACTAGTCTTCCTCCTGATCCGTGGGTTCGCCAGAGCATACGAGATGATACGAAGGATATGGGTTGGCTAACCATCCGTTAACACTGATTATCTTTTATAATCCCGCACCCTTCGCGTTCAGTTCGAATGCCTAGCGGGTCGACGAGAGGCAGTGCACCGCGCAGCTCCGCCGTTGGAGACGTCCGTTGTCTTATCGTGGCCGGCTGAAGGGCAGGACAGTTGCGACCATTGTCCACCGGGACGCTCGACCGCCCACAAGGCCAACGAAACTTCCTAGTTGGTCTTCAAGCGTCCAACCCGGTTTTCGGCAATCCAGCGCGCCGCGAGCACCAGCGCACCCATGCTGAAATCCTTGCCGTGCTTGGCGACCATTTCTTCCGACAGTTTTGCCAGCTGTTCGAAAAACGCGTCCTTGCTCTTCTCCTCGGCGCTCAGTTCAGCCTGCATCGCATCCTCCTGTCTTGCGCGGATCCGCGTCCGCTATTTGAACATCTGTGCCGGAAAGGTGACGATCGCAGCGGTACCGTCGACCGCGCCAACCGCCAAATGCCGACCGTCACCCGACCAGGCGAGCGCGCTGATCGCACTGCCCAATGGCCTGACGAGAAGCTCGTCGCGTCCGCCGATCTGGGCGACAGCGATGCGGCCATTGGCGTAGCCGGCTGCAATCAGCTTCTTCTCAGGGTGCGCCGCCACCGCTTCCACCAGAACCAGCCCGGCGCGGCCTGTTTCAAGAGCCCCGGAGGTTTCGCCGTCAATGGGCGGAGCGGTCATTGACCAGCCGGCGATCCGGAACGCGCCCGACGCGAACAGCGCATTGCCCGGCCGGCTCCAGCACATCGTGCGGACCGGCGATGGAAACCCCGCGACAATGCCGGAGCGGCCATCGGCCAGGTTGACAAGGGCAAAGCCACCCGTTTCGAGCCCGCAGGCCAGCCATGTGCCGTCGCCGCTCCAGCGGATGGATACCGGTCGGGCTGGGAGAGACGATTCGCGGATCAGGACGGCGTCTCCCTCGACCGCCCAGATCGACAATCCGTCATCGAGACCGCAGGCGAGGCGCCGTCCGCCAGGCGAGAAGGCAAGTGCACCTGCGGACGATGTCGTCGCGTTCTTTAGCGGCACGGCATTGTCTTGGCCGCGCGACAGGAACATATCGTGCCCATTGCTGGTAGCCGTCATATCAGTCCTGGCGCTATGGTCGAGGGCGACAATCGGTCCGTCCACCCTGATCGGCAGGGCGGCGACGTCGCCGCCGGCGCTGAGATGTTGCACTTCGCCACTGGCCGCGCCGGCCAGGAAACCGGAATGCCCATAGGCAATGATCGGCACATCGCCATCGCCAAACGCGGCCGACGCGATCAACGGCACCGGCGGCTTTTCGCGCGGCCGGATTGTCGTCTGCCCGAGGTCGCCGCTCACTCGCATCCGCGATTCCGGCGGCTCCTGATCGGTAACCGCGGCGATGGCTACGGTTCCGTCCACGGAACTGAAGGCGACTGCTGAGCCATCGGCGCTGAAGCAAAGATCGGCGATAGCCGACGGACGTCGCCAGCTGCGCGCTAGAAGATCGAACAAGGTCAGGTTCTGCATCGTCCGCTGATTCACAGTGTCACTCCCATCACTCCTTGTTCGCCATCGCGGCAAGCCGGCGATCGACATCGTCGACATCGCCTTCGGCGGCCACGATGCGCTCCTCGCAAGCCGCACATGCCTGCATGATCGCCGCCGCGCTCTGCTCAGCCTCATGCAAATCCCGCACCAGTTGCTCGCTGGCGCCGCTTCTGCCGATCTCCAACTCGAGGCGCAGCACCTCCATTTCGATGCCGGCGCGTTTCTGGTTGAGCCGCAGTGCTTCCGCTGTGAGGATTGAAACGCCGGCGACAAGATCGAGCCGGCGAGGGAGCAGCGCGTCACGCGCAGCGGTTTCGGATCCGCTCATTTCTCCCTCCCAGCCATCGGCCCGAGCGGCTTTTCGAAGGCCGACAGCAATCTGGGCAGCGTGCCGGCCTGCGACTGGAACTGCTTTTCGGCCGTCTCGATGTGGCTCTTGAGCTGGTCCCAGATGTCGACGCGGATCATCGATGTCGTGTCGCCGGTCAAGCGCTCGATCTCCTCGACACGGAACTGGCGCGTCAGTGAAACGCCGGAAAACACGAAGTCGCGCAACAGGATCGCGTGGCTCTCGATGAACAGATGGATCATCGGATGCGTTTCCGTGGTCACGCCGCCGGCTGCGAGCTCGCCCCTGATGAAGTCCTGGAAATGGCTCTGCAGGCGGTGCTGGCTCTCGCCCATGAAGCGCATGACGAAGACGAGGTCGCGCGGCATCAGCCTGACAAGATCGCCGGTGACGCCGTCGGCCTGACTGGACATCGGCCCCGATGGCCCCTGGCTGTCTTTACCGTTCGCCATGATCTTTCTCCAGCGCCAGGACATCACCGGCCGCCGTCTCCAAGTAGTATAGAAAAATGACAAGTTAAATAGCTTGAGGTGAACTTTGATATTTGCTGCGATTGCTAACTGCATATCTCGCATATGCGAAATAACGCTAAATATTACATGCGTAAGTTACATCTGTAAAATAAGGTTACAGTTTTGCACCTTGCCCATGTGCGCAAAGAGCGGAAATTTTGTTGTGAGTGCCAGCTATGGGCACTGTCGCCAAACTGGCACGATGTTTGCTTTGTCTCTTGCACAAGAAGCCCATCGCGCTTTGACGCCGGGCCAAAAGAACGAAGGACCGGAGGAAGCAGGACATCGGCTTCGATACGCCATCGCAGATGCGATCGGCGTCTCGCAGCTCACGCCAGACGCCTCGAACACCTTTGCCCGATCCACTTGAACGGCCCGACCTTGTCGAGCGCGTTGCCGCGCAACCCTTGTCATGCCGTTCGCACTCTCACTGGCGGTGCTTTTGTGCCGCTTCATGCCGGGGTCAAGGGACCCGCGGCTCAAACCTGGTGGAGGCTTATGAGATGACGTCTCTGACGCTCAACAAGATTACCTCGCAGCGCGGAATCTCCGTGGGCGAGGCGACCAAGAAGATTGCCGACCTCGGCTGGAATCCTTCCTACGTGCAGGAGGCGATGACGTTTCCGACCGACTACAAGATCAACAAGACGCCGCGCGACCCGATGAAACAGGTTTTGCGGTCCTATTTCCCGATGCAGGAAGAAAAGGACAATCGCGTCTATGGCGCGCTCGACGCGGCTTTGCGCGGCGACATGTTCCGCAACGTCGAACCGCGCTGGGTCGAGTGGATGAAGCTCTTCCTGGCCATCATTCCCTTCCCCGAAATCTCCGCCGCCCGCTCGATGGCGATGGTTGCCCGCATCGCGCCCGGTGAGGAACTCAGAACCGGCTTCACCATGCAGATGATCGACGAATTCCGTCACTCGACGATCCAGATGAATTTGAAGAAATGGTACATGGAGAATTACATCGACCCGGCCGGCTTCGACATCACCGAGGAAGCCTTCGGAAAGTGCTACGCCACCACCATCGGCCGGCAGTTCGCCGAAGGCTTCATCACCGGCGACACGATGACCGCCGCCTGCATGTACCTGACCGTGGTGGCCGAGACCGCCTTCACCAACACACTGTTCGTCGCCATGCCTTCGGAGGCCGCCCGCAACGGCGACTATGCGCTGCCGACCGTCTTCCTGTCGGTGCAGTCGGACGAGAGCCGGCACATCGGCAATGGCCATTCGCTGCTGATGGCGGCGCTCAAGGAGCCGGAGAACCATCTGCTGCTTGAACGCGACCTGCGCTACGCCTTCTGGCAGAACCACGCGATCGTCGATGCGGCAATCGGCACTTTCATCGAATACGGCACCACCAACCGCGACAAGAACAAGGAGTCCTACGCGGAAATGTGGCACCGCTGGATCTATGAGGACTACTATCGCACCTACATGCTGCCGCTCGAGAAATACGGCATCAAGGTCCATCACGACGACGTCCAGGCGGCTTGGGAGCGCATCACCAAGAAGAACTACGTCCACAAGGTCGGGCAGTTCTTCGCGGTCGGCTGGCCGGTCAATTTCTGGCGCATCGAGGCCCAGACCGACAAGGACTTCGAGTGGTTCGAGCACAAGTATCCGGGCTGGTACGCCGAATTCGGCGATTTCTGGAAATGGTACGCCAAGCTCAGCCACAAGGGCGAGAAGGTGCTGCTGTTCAACAGCGATGTCGGCTACGTCTATCCGCACCGCTGCTGGTCTTGCCTCGTCCCCTGCCTGATCCGCGAGGACATGGTGGTCGGCGAGATCAACGGCGAACTCTACACATTCGCTCACGAGCTCGACCGCTGGACCACGATGGTCGCCTTCAACGACGAGTATGAGGGCCGTCCGACGCCCGCGATGGGCCGTTTCAGCGGCAAGCGCGAGTGGGAGACGCTCTATGACGGCTGGGACCTGGCTGATGCCATCAAGGACCTGAACTTCGTCCGCTCCGACGGCAAGACGCTGGTTCCGCAACCGCATCTGCGCTTCGACGACAAGGAGATGTGGACGCTTGACGATGTACGCGGCAACACGCTCGGATCGCCGCTCAACGCGCTGCGTGCCATGTCGCCCGCGGACCGTGAGAAGCATCTGGCCGAATACCGGGCCGGCTTCACCATCAATCCTTGCAACTGATCAGGTCAGGGGGCGGGTTCGTCCCGCCCCTTGCTTTCACTGGAGGTCCGTATGTCGGAAACCCACACGGTCAGGCTCAGCCCAGTCGGTGTCGAGTTCGATGTCGAGAATGGCGAAACGGTGCTCAACGCCGCGTTTCGTCAGGGCATCGCGCTGCCGCACGGCTGCAAGGAGGGGCAGTGCTCGGCCTGCAAAAGCGTGCTGCTCGAAGGCGAAGTCGACATGCTGAAATACTCGACCTTCGCGCTGAACGACATGGAGAAGGAAAACGGGCACGTCCTGTTGTGCCGTTGCATCGCCTACTCCGACCTGGAAGTCGAGCTTCTCAACTACGACGAGGAGATTCTGGCGAAGGCGATCGCCGTTAAAACATACAAGGGCCGGATTGCTCGCATCGAGCAGCTGACCCACGACATTCGCGGCATCGAGATCGAACTCGGCTCGCCGATGAAGTTTTGGGCGGGGCAATATGTCGACATCACGGTTACCACGCAAAAAGGGGAGACGATTACGCGCTCGTTCTCCATGGCAAATACGCCGGACCAAACCCAAAAACTCTCCTTCATCATCAAAAAATACCCCGAAGGAAAGTTCTCGGGAGAACTCGATTCCGGAGGCATCAGGGCCGGAGCCGAAGTCACCGTCGTCGGACCCTACGGAACCTGCTTCCGCCGCGACGAACGGCAAGGACCGCTAATCCTGGTCGGCGCCGGTTCGGGCATGTCGCCGATCTGGTCGATCCTCAACGACCACCTGAAGAGCGGCGAGAAACGTCCGGTCTATTTCTTCTACGGCGCCCGCACCCGCAACGACCTGTTCTATCTCGACAGGATCGCCGAGTTGGTCGGCAATCATTCCGACGTCACCTTCATTCCCGTGCTGTCGCACGCCAATGACGACGCCGAATGGCAAGGCGAGCGTGGCTTCGTGCACCAGAGTGTCGATGCCAAGCTCAAGCAATTGGCGGTCGACGGGCAGGGCGATGTCCATGCCTGTGGCCCGCCGCCGATGATCGATGCGCTGCAGCCGGTGCTGTTCATGAACGGCTTCGAGACCGAGCGGATCTTCTTCGACAAATTCACCACATCGGCAGGTGCAACGCCGGCCCATTGAGGGCGGTCGTGCCAAGCCAACCACAACTGCAACAAGGGAGAGAGACTATGCCTGCAACCTCGAGTTCAGTCGGTTCCGGTGCCGCTGGTGCCGCGATCTTCGCCGACTCCGATAGCCGGAAATACCGGTACTTCGAGCCGAAAGGCCAGCGTGCCACACACTACGAAGACATGACGGTCGACGTTCAGCCCGATCCGGAACGCTACCTGATCCAGGATTGGATCATCTCCTTCGCCGACGGCAAGGGCGCCTATGTCAAGCAGAACACCGCCGCCCAGAGCTCCAACTGGCATGCCTTCCGCGCCCCCGACCAGGAGTGGGAGCGCACGCACTATCAGCGCCAGTCGAAGATCGAGACGATGGTGCAAAGCGTCATCAACAATGCCCGCAAGTCGGGTGCGCCGAAGACCTTCGACAAGGCCTGGGTCAAGATCCTGCAGACGCAGCTCGGCGCCTGGAAGCATGCCGAATTCGGGCTCGGCACCTCGCTGATGCAGGCGCAGCGTTACGGCTACACCCAGATGATCAACAACGCGACGCTGACCAACTCGTCATACAAGCTGCGGCTTGCCCAGGACATCACGCTCTATCTTGCCGAGATCGGCATGGACCTGCCGGGCTGGGACGACGAACTCGGCAAGAAGGCCTGGCTCGAGGACAAGAACTGGCAGGGCACGCGCGAAGCGGTCGAGACCATCATGGGCGCGACCGATTATCTCGAGCAGTATTTCGCCATCAACATCGTCTTCGAGCCGCTGGTCGGCGAGATGTTCCGCTCTGGTTTCCTGATGCAGATCGCCGCCGCCAACCACGACTTCATCACGCCTGCGGTGATCTCGGCGGCCGAGGCGGACTACGAGCGCAACCTCGCCAACACGATCGACCTGATCCACATGCTCGCCAACGACGAGAAATACGGCGCGGCGAACAAGAAGCTCTTCCAAGGCTGGGTCAAGAAGCACGGCGCACTCGCCGACAAGGCAGCCACCGGCCTGCAGCCGATCTGGTCGATGCCGCATTCCAAGCCCGTCGCTTTCGTCGATGTCCGTGCCAAATCCGAGGAACGGATTGGCCAGATCCTCGGCGAACTCGGCCTCAAGCGCTGAAACAGGAGAAAATCGTCATGTCACTATCTGCACGCGACGCAACGCATTCCAACATCTTCAAGGCGATGAAGGATATCACCTTCGAGCAGACGATTTCGCATCAGTGCGGCGTCACCATGAACGACTCGGTCGAAGCGAGGGCGATCGCCGAATTCATGGGCCAGAAGCCGGGGGTGACCATCACCTACCAGCCGGCACTGATCCGCATCGACGGCGACGGCAAGCTGATCTTCAAGATGGACGCGATCGGCGAATATCTCGGCCGCGACATGTCGGCCGAGACCTTCGAGGTCAACACCTCCACCCATTACGGCCGCATGGTTCGTGTCGACGACAACACCGTGATCCTGTTCGGCAACATGGACGAGATGTTCGAATATATCGAATAGCCGCCGAAAAAATCTGGCGCGCCGCTGGTGCGGTGCGCCGAACCGTTCAACGCGATTTGCTGCGGAGGCAACAATGTACAGAACACCGGAAGGCAAGGACATTTTCGTGGTCGACGGCCACACCCATTTCTGGGACGGCAGCCCGGAGAACCAGAAGAACATCCACGGCAAGCAGTTCATCGAGTGCTTCTATGCCTACCACACGGGCTTGAGCCCCAAGGAACAGCTGTGGGAGAAGAGCAAGTTCGAGAAATACAGCGCCGACGATCTCTATCGCGACCTGTTCATCGACGGTCCCGACGATATGGCGATCGTCCAGTCGACCTATCTCAAGGATTTCTACAAGAACGGCTTCAACACGATCGAGCGCAATGCCGAGGTGGCCAAGCGCTACCCCGAGCGTTTCATCGTCAACGGCGCCTTCGACCCGCGCGATGGCGAGAAGGCGCTGGAGTACATCCACTTCCTTAAGGAGACCTATAACGTCAAGGGCGTGAAGATGTACACGGCCGAGTGGAACGGCGCCTCCAAAGGCTGGAAGCTCACCGATCCCGATGCCTACAAATGCTTCGAACTCTGCGACAAGCTCGGCATCCGCAACATTCACGTCCACAAGGGACCGACGATCATTCCACTTTCGAAGGACGCCTTCGACGTGCATGACGTTGACCACGCGGCGACGGATTTCCAGGGCCTCAACTGGATCGTCGAGCATTGTGGCCTGCCGCGTCTCGACGATTTCTGCTGGATCGCCACGCAGGAAACCAACGTCTATGGCGGCTTGGCGGTGGCACTGCCCTTCATCCACGCACGCCCGCGCTATTTCGGCGAGGTCATCGCCGAGCTTCTGTTCTGGCTCGGGCCGGAGAAGATCCTGTTCGGCTCCGACTATGCGATCTGGACGCCGCGCTGGCTGGTCGAGAAATTCTGGGCCTACCAGATCCCGCAGGATATCGCCGCCGAACGGGGTGTGCAACTGACCGACGAGATCAAGGAGAAGATCCTCGGCCTCAACGCCGCGCGTCTCTACGACATCGACGTCGAAGCCAAGAAGAAGGCGCTCGCCAGTTCGCCCTTCAGCATCGCGGCGGAGTAAGGGCCATGGCAACCGCCAGCATTTCCGGCGACTGCCAGAAGGAACTCTGGCGGCGCCTGGGTGAGGTCAACGACCCGGAACTCGACGAACCCATCACCGAGATGGGTTTCGTCGAGCGAGCGGAGGTGAAGGGCGATGGCAGCGTGGAGATAGATTTTCGGCTGCCGACCTACTGGTGCTCGCCCAACTTCGCGTTCCTGATGCTGGACGGTGTGCGCAAGGCACTCGACCAGCTTTCCTGGTCACCGGGCTATCGCGTCAAGCTGCACGATCACATGTTCGCCGAAGAGGTCAATCGCGGCATGGAGGCCGGCAAGGCGTTCGGCGACATCTTCGCCGTGCTTGCCGAGGATCAGGATCTCGGCGCCTTGCGCGAAACCTTCGCGATGAAGGCCTTCAAGCGGCGACAGGAGGCACTTCTGCGCGGCCTCAAGGCGCACGGTCTTACCGATCGCGAAATCCTCGGCATGGGCCTGCCGGCATATGACGTCGCGCGTTTCGAGCCGGGCGAGGCAGCCAAACAGAAGCCGAGATACCGGGCGGCCCTGCTTGAGCGTTTTCCCGGCCGCAGGGCTGACGAACCCGCCTTCGTGACCTGGGAAGGGCAACCCATACCGCCTGCCGCCCTCACAGCCTACCTCGCCGAGTTGCGCGGTGTGCGCATCAACATGGAGTTCAACGGCGCGCTGTGCCGGGGACTCAAGCAGACCAGATACAAGGAACTGGATGTGGTCGACGGCGAACCGACGTTGGTCGATTTCATCATGGATCGCGTGCCGGTGCGAGTTGCACCAACCGCCTGAAGCAGAGCCGACAGCAACGGCCTCCCTTGCACGAGGCCCCTAACCAACAACCCGCCCGTAAGGCGGAAGGAGGAACCATGCCCAAGATAATGCTTCATAATTCCGAAGCTCGCCGCGCTCTCGCCCGCGGCGTCTTCCGGCTCGCCGCCGCCGTCGAGCCGACGCTCGGCCCTAAAGGCATGAATGCCATGATCGACCGGCCGATCGGCACGCCGATGGTGACCCGCGACGGTGTCAGCATCGCCTCCGAGATCGAGTTGCACGACCGTTTCGAAAACATGGGCGCGCAAGTCGTCCGCGAAGTATCGATGCAGACCAACGAGGTCGCCGGCGATGGCACCACGACAGCCATCGTGCTCGCCAATGCGCTGATCCAGGGCGGCGTCGAAGCGAACGAGCGCGGGGTGAAATCCGTCGATCTGTGCAAGGGCATCGACCTTGCCGTGGCGGCGGTGGTGGCCGCGCTCAAGACTTCCGCCAAACCCGCCAAGGGCAACGGCATCCTGGCGTCGGTCGCCAACATTGCGGCGACCAACGCCAAACTTGGCGCCCTGGTGGCGGAGGCGCATCAGCGGGTGGGTGCCGAAGGCGTCATCACCACCGATTTCAGCGTCACCACCGAGACCACGCTCGACGTCGTCGAGGGCATGTCCTTCGAACGCGGCTATCTCTCGCATCATATGGTGACCGACCAGGAGAAGATGGAGGCGGTTCTCGAACGGCCCTACATCCTGATGACTGACCTCAAGATCAAGGAGCCGGGACAGCTCGATGCGGTTCGCCGCATTGCCGACGAGAATGGCCGGCCGTTGCTGATCGTATCCGAGGAGATGTCGCCGGAAGTGGTGGTGACGCTGCTCGGCAAGCAAGGGCCGGGAAAATACCTCGTCGTCCATCCGCCGGAATATGGCCATTGGCGCAAGGCGATGATGGAGGATCTGGCCATCATCAGCGGCGGCAAGGTAATCGCGCGCGATCTCGGCGGCCGACTGGAAGACATCACCGCCGAGGATCTCGGCACGGCCGACCGGGTGAAAACCAGTTCGTCCTATACCTCGATCATTCGCGGCGGAGGCGATCATGCCGCGATCGCGTCGCGCCGCGCCCAGGTGCAGCGGCAGTACGAAGCCTCGCCGCCGAATATCGACCAGGACAAGCTGCGCGAACGCCTGGCCAAGCTCTCCGGCGGCACAGCAATCCTCTATGCCGGTGGGGTCACGCCGGTCGAGCAGAAGCGAACCATTCAGCTCATCGAGGATTCGCTGAATGCGGTGCGCGCCGCGTCCGAAGAGGGCGTGGTCGCCGGCGGCGGCTCGGCACTCGCCCAGATCGCGCCGCTGCTCGACAAGGTGGCGGCCGGGGTGGACGGCGATACCGCCGAAGGCGTGCGCCTGGTGCGCTCCGTTCTGTCGCGGCCGCTGTGGCGCATTGCCGCCAATGCCGGCGCCGATCCCGAAGCCGTCGTCGCCGAGGTGACGCGGATCAATGGCGGCTACGGCTACAACGCATCCGCCGGCAGCTACCAGAACATGTTCGAGGCAGGGATTATCGATCCCGTCCGCGTCACCTACACCGCGCTCGCAAATGCGGCTTCGGTGGCGACGCTGATCCTGACCACCGAAACGCTGATCGGCGATCTTGCCGAGGATGAGGATCCGACCGCAGGCCCTGCGCGGGGCGGCGGTTCCGAAAAGCTCGGCCGCGCTTGAACCATTCCAGACAAACTCGACGCTGAGAGGACAAGACGATGAAAGCTGCCAGGCTGTACGAATATGACCCGAAGATGAATGTTCAGCTCAAGATCGAGGAGGTCAAGGCGCCGACGATCACCGCGCCGGACGAGGTGATCGTGCGGGTGGGTGCCGCCGGCCTCTGCCGCACCGATCTGCACATCATCGAAGGCGTGTGGAAGCCGACCATGGATCCCGAGGGCACGCTCTTGCCCTACATCATGGGTCACGAAAATGCGGGATGGGTCGAGGAGGTCGGCAGCGGTGTAAAATCGGTCAAGCGCGGCGATGCGGTTATCTGCCATCCCTTCCGCTCATGCGGCATCTGCCTCAATTGCCGCCATGGCGAAGACATGTACTGCGACAACGGCCAATTTCCCGGCCTTGGCATGAATGGCGGCTTCGCCGAGTATTTCATCACCAGCGAACGTTCGCTGATCAAGCTGAACGCCAATGTCACGCCGATCGAAGTGGCACCGCTGGCCGATGCCGGCATCACCGCCTACCGCGCCGCCAAGCGCGCCGCCAAACTGCTGCGACCAGGAAGCTACTGCGTGCTGCTCGGCGTCGGCGGGCTCGGCCACATCGCGCTGCAATCGCTGCACGCGATTTCGGGTTGCCGGATCATCGCCGTCGATCGCGAGCCAGCGGCGCAGGTGCTGGCCAAGGATCTCGGCGCCGACTTCGTGCTCGATGGCGGGCCGAACGTCGTCGGGGAGGTCCAGCAGATCACCGGTGGCGGCGCCCATGTGGTGATCGACTTCGTCGGCGAACTCGGCGTCGAGAACATCTGCTGGAAGATGGTGCGCAAGGGCGGGCAACTGTTCGTCGTCGGCTATGGCGGCAACATAAACGTGCCCACCGCGCATCTGGTCATCGAGGAGATCAACATCGGCGGCAGCCTGGTCGGCAATTTTACCGAGCTGGTCGAACTGATGGAACTCAACGCCGACGGCAAGGTGAAGATGCACTACACCGAATACAATCTTGCCAGCATCAACACCGCGCTCGACGATTTCAAGAACCGGCGGTTCACCGGCCGCGGCGTCATCGTTCCCTGACGCTCGGCCGGAATGCAGGCGTAGGCCGGTCGCCAGTCCGATCCATCGGCCGCAATTCCCCAACCCCATGGCGCGAATGCCGTGGGGGTCTTTTTTGCTGCGTGTCAGAGGAACCCGCGCCGGATGCCGTACTGGCCGAGCTTGCGATAGAGCGTCGGCCGGGAAACCCCAAGCCTCAGCGCAACCTTGCTGAGATTGCCGCCCTCCGCGGCAAGCGCGTTCTTGATCACCTGGCGTTCCGCATCCTCAAACGAGCACACCGGCGCTTCGAGCATGGCCGTGGGATGGTCCCCGTGCCTGGCCATGCTGTTGCGATCGCCCGCGCCGATTTCCCCCGGAAGGTCTTGCAGGTCGATCGCACTGTCGCGCGCCAGAATATGCAGGCGCTCGACCAGGTTCTTCAGTTCGCGCACATTGCCCGGCCAGCGATAGGCCAGTAGCGCGTCGAGCGCGTCGTTTGAAAACTCCAGCGGATCATTGCCTGCCAGCTTTGCGATCTGCCTGTTGAAGTGCTCGATCAAAAGCAGGACGTCCTCGCCACGCTCGCGCAACGCCGGGACTTGGATGGAGACCGCGCCGATGCGGTAGTAGAGGTCGCTGCGGAAGCGCCCGGCAGCCACTTCCTGCTTGAGGTCGCGGTTGGTCGAGGCGACCAGCCGCACATCCACCGGCCGGCCCTTCGAATCGCCGATGCGATGCACCACGCGCTCTTCCAGGACACGCAGCAGGAACGGCTGGATTTCGAGCGGTAGCTCGCCGATCTCGTCGAGGCTGAGCACGCCGCCATTGGCGAGTTCGAAGATGCCCGGCTTGCCGTCGCGCGAAGCGCCGGTAAACGCGCCCGCCACGTGACCGAACAATTCGCTGCCGAACAGTTCCTTGGTGATCGCCCCGCAATTCATGGCGATGAACGGATCGTTTTCCGAGCGCCGGCTGCCGGCATGGACAAGCCGCGCGAACAGCTCCTTTCCGACACCCGTTTCGCCTTCTATCAGCAGCGAGGTGACGCCGTTCGATCTTGCGACGCGGGAGGCGACATCGATGGCGGCAAGCAGCTTGTCGCTGTCGCCGACAATCATCGCAGCCGCCGTCTGCAGCTGCTTGTTCGCCTGCCGGTCGATCACGGTCACGCTGGAGACGACCGGCACCGAAGGGAAAACCAGCGCCGCGCCCCGAAGGTCACCGTCGAGCTTCAGCGGCGTGACATGGCAGGATCGCAGATGCGCCGGCAGCGCATTGGCGAGATCGGTCTCCGAGCCGGAGGCCGGCAGGTTCATCAGCCAGCGGCCGCGGCCCGGTTCCATCGGGCCGTCCATCATCTCCGTCGTGTCGCCGTTGGGCACGTTGTTGCAGAAGATCGCGCGGCCGCGATGATCGACGATCACCAGCCCATCCTTGCGGCGATAGCTGGGGGCCGACGAGATGAAGGCCTCCAGCAAGCGCGTGCGCTGTTCCTGCTGCTGTTCGGCCAGCGCCTTTTCGATCTGCCTGGCGGTGGCGGCGACGAGTGCTGTGTTGTGCGGCCGAAAAATCGGCGAATAACCGGACAGGTCGACCACGCCGATGATCTTGCCGTCCAGCGGATCGCGGATTGGCGCACCGGCGCAGGTCCAGGATTTGATGCCGGCGCAGAAATGTTCGGCCGCATGGACGAAGATCGGTTCGCCGGTCCACAGCGCGGTACCGATGCCATTGGTGCCGACGGCGTCCTCGTTCCATTTGCCGCCGATGCCCAGATGAATGTCCATGCCGTCATGCAAGGTCTTCTTGTCGCCAATGGCGTCGATCAGCACGCCGTCGCTGTCGGCGAGCACCAGCATCGCTCCCGTCCCCTCCAGCAACTGGCCAAGGGACGCGAACGATCGCCGTGCTGCCGAAAGCAGCTCGGCGTTGGCGCGGGTCAGGTATTCTATCTCGTCACGGTCACTGCTCAGCGGCGCTTCGATGCCTTGCGCATTGATGCCGCCGGTGACGCTGCGATACCAGGAATCGTGGATCAGCGAGCGAACGTGGACCGGATCGCGTGCGCTTGTCGGCTCGTCGGAAAGAAAACTCTCCCACGCACGCATGGTGGCGCGCTCATCATAGTCGATCTTGTCCAGAACCAGTTGCCCGGTGGCGATCGACGCACGCGCCGGAAGAGCACCGGGTTTCATAGGATTGGGGCCGCTCGCGTGTTTCATTCAGTCATCACAGTACCTTTGAGGTATGCCATTTCTGTATGCTGTCGCGGATCGGACGTGCACAGTCACGCCGGATATCAGTCGATGCCTAGTCTCGCCCCGATGTCGGCAGCAAGCTGCTCTTCGCTGTAAGCCGCCGTCAGCCGCGATCCATCCAGCCCGGCAAGCGCCTCGGCGATAGTGTCGTCGACCGGTGAGAAAAAGCCGTTCTTCTTCGTAGCCAGCACGAAGGTCTGGTCTCCGTTGCGGTTGCGGACATCGCCGATATGATGAAGCTGGCGGCCGGTATTCTGATCCTTTGAGATCACCCGGCCATTCATCGTCACCTGGATGGACGGCTTGGCGTCAGTCGCGGTTGTCGTGCTGCCGCCGACATGGATGATCAGGCCTTCCGCCTTGGGTTGCTGGCGCGGCTGCCTGGACGCCGAATAACCACCACCGCTGATCTGGTCGGCGAGGCGAACGATGGTCGAGCGGTTCTGCTCGATCAGCCGCTTGACCTGAACATCCTCGCGTCGCGGGCCGTCCCGCTTTGAGATGATCTCGACCATGAATCCTCCCAGATTCGTCGGCAGTGCCGTGGACACGGCGAATTCTTCTTCCTTACAGCGAACCCTACACTGACGCAGCCAGCTTCGCCATTCACACATTAGATAGCAACGAAATTCGGCTTGTTGGTAGCAGGCGGCTGCTACAATCCCGCCCCCAAGCCGCGCAGATCAAACTGGATCACAACGCGATGCTGCGTTCGACTATCGAATATTCATGCTGTTTTTCAGCGAGCGCACATTGGCTAGAGAAGACCAAACTGCCGCCTGTTTGCCATACAATCATCAGGAAGCGGTTGAGGAACCCTCGCAGGCGGCTGAGCTCGCGATCACGAAGGGCGAGATCGAGGCGGCCGGCCGCAAGGCCTATGTCTACACGATGGACGTCAGCAAGAAGAAGGACATCGAAGCGACCGCGCAGGCGCTGCTCAAGGCCGCGGGCAGCATCGACGTGCTGGTCAACAATGCCGGCATTCTCAAGCCCAGCCTGCTGCAGGATCTCGACGAGGCAGACTGGGACGCGCATTTCGACGTCAACGCCAAGGGCGTGATGATGATGTGCCAGGCGGTGTTGCCGCACATGCGCGCAAAAAAGTCGGGAAGGGTGGTCAACATCGCCTCGATCGCCGGCCGACAGGGCGTGCCCACGCAGGGCCATTATGCCGCGACGAAGGCGGTCGTGATCACGCTGACCAGGGTGCTGGCGCAGGAGGTCGGCATGGACGGCGTCACCGTCAACGCAATCTGTCCCGGCATCATCCTGACCGAGATGGGCAAGAACAATCTGGGCAGCGAAGCGGCGATCCGCCATTGGGAAGATGTCGCGGCACTCAAGCGCCTTGGCGCGCCGGAGGATGTCGTTGGCCCGGTGCTTTTCTTCGCCTCGGACCTATCGGCTTTCGTCACGGGGCAGGCGCTCAACGTCGACGGCGGCATCTACTATCACTGACGATCAGCTTCAGCGGCACGGCAGCTGCGCCTTCTTTGCCGAGCGTGGGACCATCGAAGTCCCCACCCGTTCAAGCGCCTCGCTGAAGTCAGCAGGGTATAATGGCGCGGGTAATGCAGAAAATGCTCGCGGCGAGACCGCGGGGCAGCTGGCGCCCAGACTCGTCAAAGTCGCTTTGGAGCAGGTGAGGGCTCTGAAGCAGCTAATTAGAAGCGTAGCTCAGCGGTTCAGATCATCGGCGTTGGCAGCGAAATTTCATCGCTGCCAGGTACTGGAGTAATGGTACTATTTGGAGAGCGGGTGAGATTTAGAGAGCGGGTGAGATGCGTTTTGAAG
Source organism: Mesorhizobium sp. B4-1-4 (assembly GCF_006439395.2). NCBI lineage: Bacteria > Pseudomonadati > Pseudomonadota > Alphaproteobacteria > Hyphomicrobiales > Phyllobacteriaceae > Mesorhizobium > Mesorhizobium sp. B4-1-4. The sequence continues at coordinate 3,027,598 of NZ_CP083950.1, read as the reverse complement.
ACAAGGTCGTAATCGTCACTGGAGGCAATTCGGGAATTGGACGTGGAATAGCGCGGTACTTCGCCAAGGAAGGCGCCAGACTTGCTCTTGTCGGTCGCGACATTGCCAAGGGCTCGGAAGTGGAGGCGGAAATTGTTGCCGCAGGGGGAAGAGCCACTTTTTTCCAGTGTGATCTTGCAAGCGAAACGGCGGTCGAGGCGCTGGTGAGGACGGTTGCTCAATGGGGCAGTCTGGACGTCGTCGTCAACAATGCGGGGGTCGGCTCTCGCCGGTCAGGCATCGAAGCCAATGAATCGCCGGGCCAGCGCTGGTCGAAGTTGCGCGGCCCCAATCTCGATTCGACCTATTTCGTCTCCTCCTATGCGCTTCCGGTGATGCGCGACTGCGGCGGTGGGTCGATCGTAAACATCTCGTCGACGGCCACACTGCACGGAAACTGGGGATTGTACGGCGTTGCGAAGGCGGGGGTGGAGGCGCTCACACGCTCGCTGGCGGTCGAAGGCGCGCCATTCGGAATCCGGGCAAATTGTGTCAGCCCCGGCTGGATCGCCACGGAGCTCGATGAAAAAGAACCTGCATCGAGCACGAACTCCTCGGGCGAATGGGAAGTCCCGCCGGGTGTCTTCAACCGCATGGGTACACCCAACGAGATTGCCGCAGCGGTGGCCTTCCTCGCAAGCGAGGAAGCATCCTTCATCACCGGTCAGACGCTTGTGGTCGATGGCGGGTTGTCGATCCTTGATTACACGTCCTTGTCGCTGCTCAAGACGCGCGGCCCCGCGCTGTTTTCGGGAACGTTGGCCGATAGGTCCACCCAGCAGGAACCAAAGTGACACAATCAAGGCGCTCATCGCCGGTGCGGGTGCGAAGGATGGCTGAGTTAGAACCCTAGCACGGCAGTTCAGATCATTCGGCGTTGGCAGCGAAGTTTTCACTGGGAGCCAGGTGCGATCACTTGGACTCCTGGCAGGTCTATTTCGAAGAGGCAAACTAAGCCTGACTGCTCAAATGAAAGCGAAACGGTGCCAGCGGATTCGGACTCGAAAATCCGCTCCAGCATCCTGGTGCCGAATCCCTTGCGCTCCGCCGGTTTTACAGGCGGACCTCCCTGCTCGCGCCATTCGATCCTGAGACGTCGAGCTCCGGCCGTATCGATCGCGACCCAACCAATTTTGATTGTTCCGTCGGCCACCGAGAGGGCGCCATACTTGATGGCATTGGTGGTGAGTTCATGAAAAGCCAACGCCAGCGACAGGGCGAGGTTGGGCGGTAGCCATACGGATGAGCCCGTAAGCTGAAACCGACCTGTAACCGCGTGCGGCGACACCGAGGCCGTAATCACGTCCTTAAGGTCGGCACCCGTCCAGTTCTCGTGGGTCAGAATCTCGTGCGCTTTCGAGAGGGAGACGAGTCGGCTCGCGAGAGTGCGCCCGGCCTCGGGAAGGCTCGTAGCGTTTCGCAGGGTTTGACTGGCGATCGCCTGGACCACAGCAAGAGTGTTTTTGACGCGGTGATTGAGCTCGTTCACAAGCAGCTTGCGCTGTTCCTCGCCGCGCTTGCGATCGGTTATGTCCAGGCTGATTTGCACCGCGCCTATGATGTTGCCACTGGAACCGGGAATAGGGCGCGCACTCGAGAGCAGGAAGCGTTGTACGCCAGAGGGTAGGATATAGGCGAACTCCTCGTTGTCGGTCTGCTCGCCACGCATGGCCCGGCTAAGCGGCCGATCCGCTCGACTAACCTTGTGGCCGTCTTTGAGGGCGATGGTGTCGATGACCATGTCAGGAGCGCCGAAGGATCTTCGAGTATCGGTCGGCAGCCCCATCAGCTCTGCAGCAAAGCGGTTGCGAATGACCTGAAGTGCCTGCGGGTCATAGGTGAACCACACCGCGGCAGGGACCGTTTCGAGTACGGCTTCCAATTCGTGTGTTCTTTCAGCGATGGCGCGCTCTGCCCCAATTAGAGCGTCCGCGATGGTCGCGAATTCCGAGACTGAAGTCGGCATTGGCGTGACCGGCTGCCCCTTGCCCATCGCCTCAGCGCGAACCTCAAGATTACGAGCAGCTCCGGCAAAGCGCTTGCCTACGACGTAGGCGAGGGCAAAGGACAATAGCATCGCCAAAAAGCCAATCGCGCAGATAGCGGCGAGAGAACGCCAGAGCGGAGCCTGAACTGCGGACAGGGGTACATTGGCGGTATAAAACCAATCGGAGAGGCCTGAGCGGTAGTAGCCTGCAAGCAGTGTCGTTCCCTGGTAGTTGCGCGATGTGAACGTCCCGGAACTTCCCACGATTTTCTCAAGATACTCCGGCAGCCCCGGCTTGCCGGTCATTTCGTCGTGCAGTTGAGAGCGTGCCACATAGGTGCCGCTGCGATCCCCGATACCTATCGTCCAGCCTGCGGGTGCTGCAGGCATCATGACATCGCGAATCTCGCTGGTCGGAACGGTAAGGGCGAGAAGCCAGCTTTCGCCGTGCGGGCCTTGCACTGGAATAGCGACGGCAATTCGATACTCTTTCGATGTAGGGCTGGCGTAGACTCCGCTGACCAATGGCAAATGCGACTTGAGCTTGTCGAGATCGGCAGGCGACAATGGGACAGCGGGAGGGAGTCCGCTCTCATACTCGGCTTGCGTGTTGAACAACTGACCACGGTCGAGGTCCCGGAGGAGTATGATCCGATCCGTGCCTTATTAGACTGCGTGCCTCTCTGTGCAGAGCCTTCAGATCGCCGTTGGCCAATGCCGTTGATTTGGATAACCCCTTTATCACTGTCTGAAGGTTGACCAGTTCACCTTCGACAACAAGAGCGACCTGACGTGCTGTCTGCAGCGCGTCCTCCTTGAAGCGATCTTGTTCACGGACGGCGTACTGGACAAGGAGATAGGCCGCAAAAAGCCAGACCGGAAAAACAGCGGCGGCGATCAAACCGAGTAGGTGCAATCGAGCGGAAACGCGACGCATCTAGCCCCCTGCGGAATTTTCCTCGCACAATAGAGGCGGCGATAGGAGCTGCAAGCGGATACTTGCATACGGTCACCCAGCGGCCCAGATGTGTGACTATTGCGCCGGTGCGTCGTGGGCCTAGGGAATTCCGCGCTAAGCGCTTGAATCAGGCGCCTATCGGCGGTGGCGGCGAGACCGCGTCCTTTCGGGCCCCCGACGTCTCGCCCCCGATGCAGGGTGTTGGCGTTGGGGTTGTCGCAAAAGACCTGCCGATCAACTGTCACCTTGCTCCACAAGCGGACGTCGGCGCCGCTACGCGTTTTTACCAAGGGTGCATCAGATCTGAAACAACCCCTTGGTTGCTTGAAGGCCCGACGCGTTTGGAGCGACCATCGCCATTGCCTGCCTTGAGAGTCCAAGATGGTCTTTCAACACCGCGTTGACGATCGAGCGTATATTGGTGGTGACCGCTAAATCGGTCCCCTCGTCGAGCTGATCTGGCGCCAATCCGGGCCAGCGACCCGCGATCCGCCCCCCGGCTATCGCACCACCCATCAAGAACGCTACGCTGGCACTGCCATGGTCCGTGCCGCCTTGTTCGTTGAAGTGGATAGAGCGCCCGAATTCCGCAACGCCGAGCACAACGGTTTGACGCCAGATCGCGGCTGCTGCTTCCGAGAACGCGACGACACCACGCACCAATGTCTCAAGGGTCGCCGAAAGACGCTCTCCCTGAGCAACGTGGGTATCGATGCCGTCCAACCGCAGCAGGGCCACGCGCGGACCGTCCGGCCTGGACAGCGCCTGCGCAGCGGAGGTCGCCGCTGCGGCAAAGCTGGCAGCACTCAGCGCCTGTCGCCGCGCAAGCAACGTCTGCACCGCGTCTCCGGCTGAACCGGACGCCGCACCGAGCCACAGGCGGGCGATGTCAAGTCCCGGATTGGCCAACACAAGATCGAAAAGCACATCATTCGAGAGGTCGGCCGGCGCTGCGCGCCAAAGTGGTTGCCTTCCCTGCGACAGCACCGAAGCGGCTCTTCCTGGCCAGCCAAAATCGCCGCCGTCGACATCGCCGTCGAACAGGACCCTCTGCGCGGCGTCATGCGATTTCCCGATACCCGGGATGCCCGTCGCGGGCAGGATCAGCAATTCGCCGGCCGAATAGAACCGAGCAAGAGGTTCCAGCGCCGGATGAAGCGCAAACAGCGGATCAAGCTTCACCCCGAACGCGTCGTCGGACGTGTCAAGTTCTCTCGCCGTGCCTCGCACCCGCCGGAAATCCGGATCACCATAGGGCGGCAGCGCGGCCAGCGCATCAAGTCCGCCCCGAAGATGAACGACCAGCAGCCGTGGGTGGCTGTCGCCAGCAAGAACCGCCGAGGCAAACCCTGCGCTCGTGCCAAACAGCGAGGCAAGACCCAAACCCTGGAGGGCCGTGCGGCGCGTCAATTGCATTTCGGATAATCCGGATCGGTGACGTCCGACTTTCCGGGCGTCGAATATCCGACCTGATCGGCATTTGGGATCACATACTTTTTGATCGGGACCTCCAGCAAATTCGCAGGGTTCCGAGCCAGCAGTCCTGCCAGAACTGGAGCGGCAAGGGATGTCCCCGAACAGATATTCTGTCTTAGCTCGTGTTTTTTTGTGCTCCGCCAAAGCACCGGGACGTCAACGCCGGGCTCGGACATGGCCGCGCCAAAAGAGCCGCCATTCCAAAGCAGATCACACCAATCGTTTGAAACGGTGCTGCACGCACCAATGACGATGGTACCGGTCGGGATATAAGTGCTTTTGGATGCCGAGACACTTTGGATGAAGCCTTGCGTCGGGTTTGGAGAAAAATATTCCGACGCATTCGCCGGGAAAAAGGACTGTACCCACGACGCCTCGTCGTCTTCCGGCGCATTGCCCGCCGCGATCACAATGCGGACCTGCTTGTTTGCGATCGCAAACAGCAGCTTGTCCATCAGACCAAGCTGTTCTAATTGGCCATCCTTCCTCGCGGTCTCCAAGAACTGCGCGCCCCAGCTGATGTTCAGGATTTGGCCGGCGGACGCATTGTCACTGACATATTGCAGGGCGACAAGCGGCGATCCGACGATCTTCGACTTGTTATCCTTAAATGCCTTGACAATCTTGAGCGGCACCCCGGGGCTGATCCCAACGATGCCAAGGTATTTTCCACTTGTTGTACCTGACACACGCTTTCCGCCAACGATGCCTGCGACCATCGTGCCGTGACCTTGAGTGTCTGCCACACCCATGGTCGTGCTGCATGGAGTGACCGTGCAGTTGATCCGTTCCGAAATGTTAAGAAGCCCTTTTGTGACGATGTCTTCGTCGACGCCGCTATCGATGATCCAGACCGCGGACCCGTTGGTCACAGGACTGGGCGACCCGACGACTCTGCAAACGCTCGGCGGCACGAGCTTGTCCCCCGTCACATCCGCTAGCGGACTGCGTCCTTCGCAACCGCCATCCGCGAACAGACTTACCTCAAATGAGTCCGGTTCCTGATACCCTTCCGACAGGAGCTTGTTCGCTTCCTCGTCAGTAAAGCTTCCCGTGACCAGGCTAAATCCCAGGTCCGGCATGTCGACAGCCTGCAGGGCGTCCCCCGACGGATTGATCTTTTTCAGACTGGCGATAACCGATCCAAATCTGTTCTTGTCCGCAAGTGGCGCAATGAATGTGTGTTGCGTTACTTGTGGCCCGTCCGGGTCTTCGTCCGCGTGCGCGATCGTGGCCGCGAAAAGGGTGGTGGCAAGAAAAGTCACAAGCCAGGTGAGCCTCATGGATCCCTACCGTCTGCTGGTCGACTGACGGGCAGCATGCTCCCAATAGCTCTGTCTGTCCACGGCAAAGCATTGGAGGCAAACCGTTGAGCCTCTTCTTGCAGCCGAAGAAAAAGCAGCCTAGGTTGTTCTCGCACGCCTCAAGCGCGGGGAGTAATGCTTGTGCCCAAGGTGAAACTCAAGCAGGGCCGACAGGCTCAGGAGATTGGCGCGGCGCTCGTGGGGGCCTGGCTGAAGGCTTTGCCGCCCGCGTTCACGGCGACTATATCAGCAGTAGGTTCGACCAGTCCTTTGAGTATAACCGTGAACGTGGCGAACGCATTCATGCTCAATGAAGTCATAGCTCTGCGCACTGAAGACAAGACTGGCGGCGTTCGAAGTGTGAGGGTAGGACCGATCACCACGGGAACTTCGGGTAAAACCTTTCGTGTAGTTGATCTTGATGGTGTCGATATCAATTACGAAGGAAAAAGTTTGGTGAATGGCGTGGTGTCGAAAGTAAAAGACTTGAAAGACGCCACTTTTCGCAACGAACTTAAGATTGTGCTGGAGCAGATCGTCGACGCGAAAGTGAACCTGGCGTGCGATGCCCCAACGGAGCTGACTGTGGTCCTGCCAGCCCTGCCGGAAGGCGTTGTCACGCGCGAGGACCTGATAGATTACCTCGGGACGTACCACAACAACGCACAGGGTCGGCACTATCATGAGGAGCTTGCGTCCGCGGTCCTTTTCGGCTGCCGATAGCAGACTTCAATATCAGTTCGGCAGCCCTGCGGCGAGCAGCGCCTTGAACAGCGTGGCCCGATCCTCCTCCAGGCGATAGGGCTCCTTGGCCACGAATCGACTGCAAGAAAAGCTGGGCGTACCCGCCAACACGCGAGCCGCATACAACTTCGCGTCGCTGTCCCGGCCAAGCGCCGAGCTCGAAGCGGCCATGTAGGCGCTAACCCATGTCGGCATTGTCGACGAACGGCTCAAAGCGACCAATGCCGGCTCGGGCCGGCCCGCAATGAAGTGGACGATGCCGCGAAACGGCCAATACCAGGATGGTTCATAGAGGGGATCGAGCACCTGCGCCCGCTCGAACCATTGCATGGCGCGATCCGGTTCGCCGCCAAATGTATAGAGGGTGCCGAGATAAGAAACCTGCTCGGGATCGTTCGGATTGAGGGAGAGGGCCCGTGCATAGAGTTGCGCGGCGACGTCGAAGTCTCGCAGGTGCAGCAGCACCCAGCCGAGAATGTTGAGGCAAACCGGATCGTTGGCGGAGAGCGCCACCGCCTTCTTGGCAATTGCATGCGCCTCGTCGAGCAGGGCATCGGAAGATCCCATGTCGCGAAACCATTCCAGCTGCTTGTAGTGAGCCAGCTTGGCGTAAGCGCGCCCATAGGTCGGATCGAGGTCGATGGCGCGCTGATACCATTGCCTGGCTTCCGCTTCAGACGCGAGGTCGCCTAGCGGCAAGGCATTGCCGCGCAGCACGCACTCATAGGCCGCCAGGTTGGCCGGCGGCTTGCGCCGCGCCTTCTCCGCACCCGCTGCCTTGAGGCGCCCGATAACCGTGCCCACGATCTTGCGGACCAGTTCGTCCTGCACATCGAATATGTCCTGATCGTCGCTGTCATAATACTCGGCCCAAACGTCACCGCCGGACGTCGCGTCAACCAGTTCGCACGAAAGGCGGATACGCTTCCCCATCCTCCGGATTCGCCCCGAAAGCTCGAAATCGAGCCCGATATCCGAGACCAGCTTCGGCAGTTCCACATCCTTGAGCCGCAACGAGGTATGATATGACGCGACGGAGAGCTGCGTGAACCGCGTCAGCTCGGTGATGACGTCTTCTGTGAATCCTTCGCTGAAATAGGGTTCCACGCCGCCGGTGCTGACAAATGGGCGGACCAGGATCGATGGCGTGTTCGAGCCAGAAGTCTCGGCGCCGATCCTCGGAGAGGGGCCTTCGGGTCGGTGAATAAGCGAGTAGACTGCCACGGGTCGGGGAATGTTCTTGAGCTGAAACTCGCCGCAATATTCGAAGGGCAATTGCAGCCCTCCGCGGACCTCCTCATGCACTTTTGCCGAAAGGCAAATGCCTCCGGGTGCTGCGATCTGTTCAAGGCGTGCAGCCACGTTCACACCGTCGCCGAACACGTCTCCGTCGCCGTCGACGATAATATCGCCGAAATTTATGCCCATTCGAAGCAACAGACCGGGCGACGATCGCTCGGGGTTTGCGAGATGGGCTTGAATAGCCACGCCACACCGGACCGCTTCGATGGCGCTGGGGAACTCCGCTACGACACCGTCGCCGGTGTTCTTTACAACGCGGCCGTCATGCCGATGAAGGTAGCCTGGGACCTCGTCGTGCATCAGCGCCCGGACGCGGGTAAACGTGCCTTCCTCGTCTTCCGCCATCTGTTGCGAATAGCCGACCACGTCGGCGACCACGATCGCGGTCAGGCGCCGCTTCAGGGTGCCGTTGTTTGCGGTCAATTCATGCTTTGGGGTCAATCCATACCTCGGGTCGGACGTCCGAACGTACTTTAGCACATTTGCAGGATGCTATCGCGCATGGCAGCGTGTAAACTGCCACATGAGAGCTTCGGACGTGCGACAGAGTGAATCCGTTCAGAAGCGCTCGCAATGCGAAGATCCGCACATTCGAGGGCTGCGTGGGGTCGAGTCTTCTTTATGGCCCGGTGGTAATCTCGGACCCGTTGCTCGGCTGTCCTCTCACTGTGGCGGCCGGCCGCGTTCGCGCCGCCCGAGATGGGGATGAGAGCACTTACTTCGTGTCTGGTTGGGGCACGACAGCCGAGCAGGCGCTGCAGGGCTGCCTTTATGAGGCGGACGAGACCTACTTCGCCCAGATCATTCCCGAGAGGCGAATTCTCCGGTCTTGCGCCAATGCGATTTATGGGCGGGTCGTCGAGCCGCCCGGCATCCTTCTTTTCAGCGAAGAGCAATATGACCGGAGAGAGGGCGGGAACCGACAACCCGCACTCCGCAACATGGTTCCGACCCGCTGGGATAGATCCGCGCCTGAAGACTGGATCCTGAGTGACGACAAGCTCGGTACGGAGCAAGCTTGGGTGCCCGCGAGACTGTGTTTCCTCGGATATGATCCCTGCGAGGGATCATCTCTGCCGGCTGCCGACTCGAACGGACTTGCGCTGGGCATCAGCGTTGAGGGTGCTGCGATGAGCGCACTTCTCGAGCTGATAGAGCGAGATGCGACCTCCATCTGGTGGTACAATCGGCTTGTTCTGCCTCGAATCGATCCGAAGTCGATGGCAAGCGACACCGTATCTTCGTACGAGGATTGGCTTCGGCATCGAGGCCGCGAATTGCGGCTTCTACGACTTACGTTGGATTTGGCGGTGCCAACAGTTGCGGCAATCTCCAGCGACAGTTCCGGCCGGTTTCCGGCGATGGGGTTTGCGGCAGGCGCATCGTGGTCAGAGGCTGCCATAAGGGCGGTCGGCGAGCTTGCTCAATGCGAAGCGAACCTCGCTCTGCTCTCACAACAGGCGCGGCAACAGGGAACGATTCGCTTTACGCCCGGCGCGCGGCAACTTTATCGCTGGCATCAAGAAACAGATCTTGGGCTATGTCCATTTCTGCAGGGTGGGAATAGCGGGCCGGCTTGCACGGATGAATCGACACTTGACTACGCCTCATGCGTCAAACTCTGCCAAGAGCGAAACCTGGAGATATTCGCCGTCATCTTGATGCAGGATGAGCAGCGGTCCCTTGTCCGCATTTTCGCTCCAGGCTTACGTTCGACCAAACCAAGGTTTGGCCCGGGCAGGCTCTATTCTGTTCCAGGCACTCTTGGCCTCAGGCCTGCGAGCTCAAATCTCATATGCCGAGACCCTTTCCCATTTTAGCGTCGAACCCAAGGCTGCTGCGGAGTTCCAAATTGGGACCGAACACCGGGGTCATGCTCTGCCGCTTCAGCCCATTCGACGCTGTTGCGTCGAGAGGAGATGGTGCGCTGGCCGTTGTTGAAGGCCGCCTCCAAAGCCGATGTGGCGCGGATCCATGGCGTGATGGCGAAGGTTGTAGTGCGCTGGGTTGAGCGGTTCCTGTCGGAAGGACCTGCCGGCATGGCTGATCGTTCGTCGCGGAACCGCTGATATAGCGCGACATTATTCCTGCTTGGCTTTGTCAGAATTCCGAAACCTGGAGGCGGCGTGGCCGCGCAGGCTGGCTAGCTCCCTGGAGCAGTCCATCCGAGTTCCCGGCCTGTGCAATAGGGAATATGGCATAGCGCGCAACTTCGGAGAGTTCAGAGACGGATCCATTGCGACCGTTGCGACGCATAGAGCCGGGCCCATGCCTCCTCGTGTTCACAAGCCTTTTCAAGCCGGGTACGGCAGGTTACCAATCATTATAAGACAATTGCAAAAGGCCGCCGCATGACCGAGGCCCTTGGGTCCTTGCAAGATTGGTTCCACCAAACGGTTCCCCCGGTGCTCTCATGGTGGCTCGGTTCGATCATGACCGGCGTAGCCCTGTCGCCGGCGTTTGCCCTGGTTCTACTGCTGATGTCGATTCTTTGTGCGGTGCTTGGAAGAAGTATCGCCATCATGATCGTTTCCCTCTGCTTCAGCGCGAATGCCGTTGCACTGTGCGGTCTCGTCCCTACGCAGCCTTTGAGAGGCGGGTTGATCGTCCTGGTAATGTTGGGCTTCGGATTGTTGGCGTCGGCCTTATATCGTGAGCGGGGCAAGGTCGACAAAATGTATCAACGACTGGAAGCCGCTCGAAAAGAGACTGAGGAAATAAGGGGGCTTCTGGATAATGAAATCAAATGGCGCAAGGCATCGGAATGACGCCGCCGAGGTTGGTAGCGGACCGCACCGTTGACGGCCATTGAATTGCACCTTGGGGCTGAACCATGTCGTGGCCAGGCACCATGACGCGCCTCGCGGGCTGGCGGGTGTCGGCCTGTCGGAATTTCCAGGCTCATCCCCCGAGAGCAGAGGAAGGAAGCAAACAGGCAGCTGCCAACGCCTGGCGGGTGGGGGGAAAGGCGTTGGCAGCTATCAGGGCGCGCATGCTCACCCCGATCACCCCGTCGCCCCCCGCAATCAACGACGACGGAACGCTATTCGATCATTCTTCGTTCATGGCCCGCTTCATCTGATCGGTGAATGGCTTGACCAGGTAGGAAAGTGCAGACCTTTCCTTCGTGTGCAGGAAGACCTCGACCGGCATGCCTGGCACCAGTTGCTTGCCTTCGAGGCCACTGTCATCGACGATCGCGATTGTTGAAAGGTAATAGGCCTGGCCGGTCTGCGCGTCGACACTAGCAGCCGCTCCAACAACGTTGACGCGCCCGCCAATCTCGGGTGTGGTGCGCTGGTTGAATGACGAGAAGCGCAGCCTCACATCCTGGCCCGTTGATACCTGGTCTATATCGGTCGGTGCGACCCGAGCCTCGATGACAAGTTCGTCACCGCCAGGCACGATTGACATGACGGTTTCGCCGGGCGCAATCACCCCGCCCACCGTGTGAACCTTGAGATCGTTGACGATTCCCGAAATCGGCGCCCGCAGCTCCATGCGCGTGAGACGATCCTTTGCGGCGACGATACGATCGTCCAGCTCGGCGACTTTGGCCTCGACGTCGCGCAATTCACGCTGGGCATCGGTCCTGACCTGCTGGTCCAGTTCAATCATCTTGAGATTGACCTCGCTGATCTGGCCCCTGGCCCGCGCTATGTCGGACTCGACCTCGGCGATATGGCCGTCGATCTTGATCAGGTCCCGTTCCAGCGTGCGTGTCTTGTCGCCTTCGATGAGCCCCTTGCGCAACAAGGGCGCCAGGCGGCCCAGATCTTCAGCCACAAGGGCACGTTCGCTTTTGCTGGACGTCTTCTGCGCTTCCAGGCCTCTGATCTGTTCCTCGTACTGTTCGATCTGCGATGCCAGTTGCGCCTTCTGAGCCACACGCGTGGCCCGGTTATTGGCAAACAGCCGCTGCTCGCCATCCACGATGGCGTGCGGATCGACATCGGCTGCAAAATCGAACGTGATCTGGTCCAGATCGTCGCGCTCGGCGCGCAAGCGGGCGGAGCGTCCCTGGAATTCCAGAAACTGGCCACTCAACACACCCAGCTCCGCCCTGGTCTGGGTTTCGTCGAGACGGATCAAAACGTCACCGACTTTCACCGCATCGCCGTTGGCGACTTCGATCGCGCCGATGATGCCGCCGTCGCGGTGTTGAATCATCTTCAACTGCTTTTTCGAGGTGACTTTACCCTGTGCGATGATCGCACCCGACAGGTTTGCATTGGCCGCCCAACCTCCGCAGCCCAGAACCAAACCCAATGCCAGGAGGCCGGAAACCGCCACCCTGGAGTGAATGGTGTAATGTGGCCGACGCGTCTTCTTCTCAAGATTCTTGTCCACGCTTTACTCCTATCGTCTGCGCGGTCGCCTATGCCTGACCAGGCATTGCGGCGTCGTGCTTTGCTTCAAGAATGAAGTCCTGGGCCGTCAGTTCGTGATGGCCGTCCAGGGCCAATGAGAATTCATCGTCCGGGTCGCTGTCGAGATTCCCGGAGACGAGCGTGACTTCGTGATCAATGTCGAGCGTTTGAAATTTGAAGACCACCGCCCCTAGATCGGCTGGTGCCGCCGAGGCCGCGCCGGCAAAGAACAGTTTGTGGCCTGCAAAGTCATTGAGATCTTCGGAAATGCGCGACAGATCGATGCGGTCTCCGGCATGGAAATCCATTATCAGGTCGCGCGGCCCGCCCTGGTTTTCCAGGGATTGAAGCGACTGGAACACGAACAGGTCACTGCCGCCGCCGCCCACCATGACATTGACGGCATCGTTCGCCACCAGCGTGTTTCGCCCATGGCCGCCCACGATGCTCTCGATTTCAAAGATATGGGCCTCTTCGATGCCATCGAGGAAGACGAGCCCGTCCGGCAGGTCCACAAGGGTGTCGTGGGCATTGGCGGAAAGATCGAGCGTATCCTGGCCCGCGCCGCCATCCACGATATCGATCCGGACGTCGTTGCAAAGAACAATGACGTCATCGCCCGCGCCGCCGTCAATGTGGTCGAGACCTGCGCCATCGCTCAGATGATCATTGCCGTCGCCGCCGCTCATGGTGTCGTCACCGGCGCCACCAATGAGCGTGTCATCGTCTTGCCCGCCGTCGAGCACATCGTTGCCGTCGCCGCCGTCCAGCGTATCGGCGCCCGCATCACCATGGAGCGAGTCGGCGCCGTCGCCGCCCAGCAAAGAGTCCGCGCCGTCGTCCCCGGCGATTGCATCGTCACCGCTGCCGCCAATCAGGAGGTCGGCCCCAGCGCCGCCGTCGAGAGCATCGTTACCATCGCCGCCGTCCAGCGTATCGGCGCCGTCTTCGCCTTCCAGCACGTCACTGCCCGTGCCGCCGTCGGCGACGTCGTTGCCATCGCCACCATGGATCTGGTCCTGGCCCTCGCCGCCGAGAAGCAGATCGTTGCCCGCATCGCCATACAGAATGTCGTTGCCCTCGCCGCCGAACAGGGAATCGTCGCCATGACCGCCAAAAAGGACGTCATTGCCGCGGCCGCCCCAGATGACATCGTTGCCGTCGCCCCCGATGAGCCGGTCGTTGCCGTCGCCGCCGTGGATCGTATCGTTGCTTTCGCGCCCATAGACGACGTCATTGCCGCCGCGGGCATCGATCAGATCATCGTAAGGGGTTCCTATCAGCACATCGTCACCCTCGGTGCCGGCCGTGGATTCACCGGCGGGCTCCGTGACTTCGAGGTGAGCGCTCTGCTGGATGGTCTCGACGCCGTCGCTGATTTGATAATGAAACGTGACGGCTCCAATCTGGTCGTGCTCGGGCGTATAGAGCCATCGTTCCAGTCCGATGCGGCGAAGTTCACCACTATCGGCCTCCAGCGAGCGCACGATCAAATTGTCCCCATCCGGGTCGCTGGCGCCGTTCAGCAGTTCGCCCATGGTGATGATGACCGACAGGTTCATCATGCCGTCGGAAAGAAAGACCGGACCGGTCAGGACCGGCCGCCGATTTGACTTAGTCGGTCCTGGCGAACCCTGGCCGGGGTCGGTTTGGCCGGGCTGATTTCCTTGTCCCCCGCTGCCGCCCGGCTGGCCGCCCGGGCCCGACCCGCCGCCGGTTTCGCTCCCGCCATGGCCCGGCAAAACGCCACCGGGAGGTGAGGATCCCCCACCACCATTGTCGTTGCTGGCAACGGGTGGCGGCGGGGCACCATGGCCGCCCGGACCGTGGATGCTGTTGCCGACGCCAGCGCGAACGTTCGGGTGCAGCCCTTGCACGCCCCAGGGCCGATGCGGCTGCCAGACGTCGAAATTGAGGTCGCTAACATTGACGCCTATGGGTTCGGCGAGACTTCGCAGATAGTCCGCGACATCGCCGATCTTCTGTATCTGCGTCACGACCGGATCGCCCTCGGCGTCGGATGGGTGATCGTCGCCCTTGGTGGTCTGGTCGGCATGTCCGCCCGGGTTTTTGTCGGGGACGTTCTGGTCGCTCTCGAATATCTTTTTCAGGAGTGCCGCGAATGCACCGATCAAGAATGGAAAGGCAGAGACCGAATTGACGCGCGAGCGTGCATCACGCAACTTAAAACGGTTCTTCGGAGCGTCGAGCTCCTCGTGGTTGGGCAGTCCAAGTGCGAGCCGATCGTCCATTTTTCGCTCGTCAATCCTTTTGCGCGGCCGCAACGGCCGCCGCGGCGCGCACCTTGCCGCCAGAGCTAGGCGTTGGAGCGGCGCGCGTCTTGCCAGCTGAGGCAGGCACCGTGGCGACGCGCGCCGGTTCGCGGATCAGCTCATCCTTCGGGCCTATCGCAACCAGCTTGCCGTTCTGTATCAGCCCGACGAGATCGACCGCTGCCAGGGCACTCGGGCGATGGGCAATCACAATGGCGATGCCACCACGCTGACGAACGCCCTTGAGCGCCTCCGTCAAGGCGGCCTCGCCTTCGGCGTCGAGGTTGGAATTCGGCTCGTCCAGCACGACAAGGAAAGGGTCGCCGTAAAGAGCGCGAGCAAGGCCGATGCGCTGGCGCTGGCCGGCCGACAGGGAGGTGCCGTTTGGCCCAAGTTCGGTCTGGTATCCCTGGCTGAGCCTGACGATCATTTGATGGACACCGGCGGCGCGCGCGGCGGCAACGATCCCGCGCGCGTCGGCTTGCGGATCGAAGCGCGAGATGTTCTCGGCGATCGTCCCCTCCAGCAGAGACACATCCTGAGGCAGATATCCGATATGGGCACCAAGTTTATCGCTGTGCCACTGATCGAGATCAGCATCGTCGAGCCTGATCGAGCCGCGCAGCAACGGCCAGACACCGACAATGCTTTTCGCCAGCGATGTCTTGCCGCCGCCGCTTGGGCCGATCAGGCCCAGCGCATCGCCGGCCTTGAGTTCGAAAAAAACGTCGCTCAGAAGAACCGCGCCGGTGTGGGGCGCAACGACGGTTGCTTTTTCCACTTTCAGCGTTTGGCAAGGCGCCGGAAGATCGATAATCCGGGCCTCATCATCCATAGCCGCAAGGGTTTCCTTGAGCCGGCCAAAGCTTCGGCGTGCAGCGACGAAACCCTTCCAGTTGCCGATCGCCATGTCGATGGGAGCGAGGGCGCGCGCCGAAGCGACCGAACACGCAATGATGGAACCCGATGAGAGTTCTCCTTTCATCGTGAGATAGGCGCCAAGGCCCAGAAGCGCCGATTGCAGCATCATGCGCAGCACTTTTGCCAGGCCGCTGAAGGACCCCGTCACATCGCTGGTCTTGGTTTGCAAATGGAGATGTTTGTCATTGGCGGCTGAAAAGCGCGACACGGCACGCGAGCCGAAGCCCATTGCCTTGAGAATATCTGCATTGCGCGCATGTGCGTCGGCGATGTTCGAACGCGTGATGGCGGCGCGGTGCGTATCCTTGACGACATTTCTCGTCATCACTTCTGTAACGACGGTCAGGGCGATGAGGACTACGGCGCCCGCGAGTGTCAGCAGTCCGAGCATGGGGTGGAGGAGATAGACGAAGCCCAGGAAGAGCGGCATCCAGGGCAGGTCGAACAGGGCGATAGGGGCCTGGCTGGATATGAAGCCGCGCACGGTATCCACGTCCCGGCCCCGCTCGAGCGCTTCCGACGTGGAATAGCCGTAGCGCGGCATCTCGATAACCACCTGATGGGCCAGCGGGGCCAGCCTGGCGTCGAGGCGCGCACCATAGCGGACGAGAATCTGGGACCGCAAGACGTCGAACAGGCCCTGGAAAAGGTAGAGTCCGATGGCCAGCACCGAGAAGGCTATCAGCGTGGGCACGCTGCCGCTGGGCAAGGCCCGATCGTAGATCTGCAGCATGTAGAAAGAGCCGGTCAACGCCAGAAGGTTGATGACACCGGAAAGGCAGAGCAGAAAGACTGCAAGCCCGCGACAATTGCCGATGTATTGCGACACATCGGGAGCAGAACGGGTGCGTTTCTTTTGGGTACTCATGAAAGCCCACCTCAACCATATTGAACTGTCTGCAGACTTGAACGGCCGCCAGGGATTGCCCCCGGCGGCCAGAACGTTCAGGCGAACTTGAACGAGGTTCCGTCCAGGTCGTGGTGGCCGGCAACATCGATGCTGAAGTCGGCCGCGCCGTCACCGTTGATCTCGCCCTTGACCAGCGTATGTTCACCGTCCGCGGCGGTCTGGTAGCTGACCATGACCTGGCCCGCCGAAGTGAACCCGGCTCCGGCAAAGAGGACGAAGGACTGGTGGCCCGCCGCACTCGTGTCGGCGTCGATCATTGACAGATCGATCTTGTCGCCCGGCTGCAAGCCAACGATCGTATCGCCATTGGCGTCGGCTGCCGACCCGAACACGAAGGTGTCGCTGCCAAGCCCGCCATCCATTGTGTTGGCGGCGGCGTTGGCAATGATTGTGTCATTGCCGGAACCGGCGATCACGTTCTCGAAGCCGAACACCGTATCCTGACCGCTTTGCGCGCTCGAGACACTGCCGTGGTGCAGCAGCCCGTTGCCAAGATCGATCGTCAAGCTGGCGCCGATGGCCGCGTAGTCGAGCGTATCCTGCCCATCCTCGCCCCAGTAGACGTCGTCGCCATCGCCAACATTGGCGATGATGTGGTCGTCGCCGGTGCCGGCATAGACAGTGTCGTTGCCAGCTCCGCCTTCCACGACGTCGTTGCCCTCGTCGGCAAATATTCGGTCGTTGCCGCCGTCGCCGAAGATCATGTCATGCCCGGCGCCGCCGAAGATATTGTCGTTGCCGGCGCCACCGAAGACGACGTCGTCGCCGGCGCCAGCCTTGATGAGGTCGTCTCCGGCACCGCCAAGCAGCGTGTCCGCGCCGTCATTGCCCAAGATGATGTCGTCACCCTGGCCACCGCTCAGCACGTCCGCATCGGGCCCGCCGATCATGACGTCGTCACCATCGGTGCCGAGATGGGCATCGCCGCCGGGCACCGGCGCATCCCCGCCGTCGCCTTCTCCCGCGGCGGCCGCCGTCAGATCCAGCGAAGCCGTTTGGTGGATGGAAGCCTGGCCGTCGCTGATGTCGTAACTGAAGCTCACCTGGCTGGTGTCGTCGGTATCGGGTGTGAAGGTCCAGCCATCGGGCCCCTGGGTGACAGTTCCTGAAGACGGCGTGAGGTTGGTCACGGTCAGGGAGCCGCCATCGGCATCCGAGGCTCCGGCCAGAAGCGTCGCCGCGGTGATCAGCATCGCCGTGTTCGCGCCCAGCGGGGGCAGCACGATGGCTCCGTTCACGACCGGCGCACGGTTCTGGTGCTCGTTGTCGTCTTCGTCGTCGTCGTCACCTTGTGAGGTGTCGCCTCCGTTGCCAGGCGCATTTTCGTTGCCGGGCACGCCATTGTCGACGACGTCCTGGGGACGCAGGTTGCCAATGACATGGTTCGTCCCGCCGGCACCATGGAAGATGATACGGTGATCGGAGGTCAGGCCGGAGATATCGACCGTGTCGTCGCTTTCGCCGCCGTTGACCGTGATGGTGGAGTAGTTGAGGTCCGTGGCCGCGAAGTTGCCATGGATGACGACCGTGTCGCCGCCCGTGGGGCCACCATCGGGTCCACCATTGTTGTTGTTGGCAGTCACGTTAAGCGTGTTGACCGTGATCTCGTCGATATTGTCGAGTTCCGCCGCGACCGTGGTCACGCCGCTGACCGTCCGGGTGATGACGATCTCGGTGTCTGTGGCAAAGCTCGTGCCGAGCAGACTTGCCAGGCCAGCATTCTGGCCATCAGTCATCGCGTAAATGTCGAAGGTCTCTGCCGAAGCATTGCCATTGACAACGAAGGTGTCGCCGCTGCCGCTGCCGCCGTCGATGGTATCTCTGCCGCCCAAGGCGTTCCAGGTGAATATGTTGTTGCCACCGTTGCCGACAAGGACGTTGTTAGCGCTGTTACCGACAATATTCAGGCTTGAGCTGCCGGTCAGGGTCGCATTCTCGACATTGGCAAAGACCGAATCGTTGAGATTAAGGCTCGAATTGGACGACGTGATCGTGTCGGTGCCACCGCCGACGTCCTCGTGTACGACGTCCCTGGTGCCGCTGATGTCGTCGATGACATAGGTGTCATCGCCGGCGCCACCCGTCATCGAGTCCGCACCCGTACCTCCGTCGATATAGTCATTGCCGCTGCCGGTCACGATCGTATCATCGCCGTTATTGGCGAAGACGATGTCGTTGCCGCCATTGCCGTTGATGGTATGGACGCCTGTGCCACTGGTGCTGTCGACGATGATTTCAGAACCCGCCGTGCCGGTAAGATTTCCACCGTTCTGGTTGGAAACAGTCACTGTCGGGCGGCCAACATCATTCGAACCGACACCGCTGCCATAGTATCGGAAGGTACCGCCATAGCCGCCGATTTGACCGCTTGTTGAATCCTGGATCGTGACGGACTGGTTGCTATTCGAGTGTGTCGGCGACCCGTTGGCGAGCTCCGAGCCTCCGTTCACGCCGCTGATGCTGAGAACCGAGTCCGGATCGCTGTCATTGGCCAGCAAGGCCCAGTCCGGTACAGTGAACGACGTCGTGCCATTGTTGGTCAGGATAGTATCGTTGTGAAGCGTCGCCGGATCGTCGACAGGCGTCACATGCACCGTCGTCGTCGCCACGGGGCTGTTCTTGAGACCATCGCTGACCGTCACCTGGATGTGCCGATTGGCGCCGGTCGGATTGTCGTTGGTCGGGTTCGAGAAGGTGATCGCCTCAAGCGCCGTCCGGTACGCGGCCAGAGTAGCAGCCCCGGTGAGAGTGACGAGGCCGGTGCCGTTTCCGGTTGCGACAATGCCAGACGGCAAGACGCCAACGTTGAGCCGATCCCCGACGACACCGTCGGTCAGGACGATCTTCGCCGAAACCATGTTCGTGTCGTCCGGGTCGGTGATCAGCGGCGTCGACGCTATTGCGGCCGGCGTGAGCTGTTCCGTGTAATTGGTCGAATAATCATTGCCGGGAAAAGTGTCGACCGTCTTGGTGGCGGTGACACTGATGTTATCGATCGTGACAATATCGCTGCTACTGTTCATCGAACTGGCCACGAAGTAGAGCCGCGAGCTCGATCCGAACGTTCCTGTTAAATCGAAACTGACCTGCCCGACCGCATTGGTGTTTTGGTCGATTGTATAGATCGGCACATCGCTGCCGCTGGGCGGGCTCCCGTTATTCGTCAGGTAAACTTTCACGGTCTCATTACTGCCAAGGCCAGACTCCGAAACCTGGAAGCTGACGTGAGCGGTCCCGTATCCATTCAGGTTGACGCCACGAGAGATCGACGCGCCGTTATATGGATTGTTGAAGCCCGAACCTGGCCCGCCGTTAATCTGGAGGGCTCCGCCCGAACCGTCGAGCCCGGGAGAAATATAAAGAATTTGGCCCGAACCAGAGTTGGTGTTGTTGCCATCGCCGGACTCCAACCACGATCCGCTCCAACCCGAGCCTCTCCCATAGGGATTGTTGCTTGGGCTGCCCGAAAACGTGTCCGTGGCGGAAAAATTAGTGGTGGCGATGTTTGAATGCAGGTCCAGCGTCGGGGCGATGTCGAAATAAGCCTGGATGTTGAAGTTGTGGTCGTTGGCGAAGTCGAGATACTCGACCCCAACCAACAGATCAGTGCCATCGGATGCTAGGACCGTGCCGTCGGCCAACGTGCGATCGCCGACATCATCGTGGATCTTGACCGCGAACACATTGCCCCAGTTCGCATGGGGATTTGCCACTATCGCGCCGTTGGCGTCGAGCGCCGTCAACGTGTAGTCGCCAACATTGCCGGTGTAGATTGCGACGTCATGGTCTCCTGCCGCACCAACGTCCGCGCCGAGGACCAGGTCCTTGCGGTCATGGGTCTTGAGCATTTCGGTGAAATGCTTGGCGAAGCCGGCCGCCTCGCCGTGGCCGAGCAAGCCTCCTATCAACGTGGTGTCACCGTTCAGCAACCCGTGCAGTGCGTTGCCGTTCGCATCGAACTGCGGCAGCTCGGGATGATCTTCCAGATAGCCGGAATAGTGCCCGATCAGCGCGTCGAGACGGACGGAGTCGCCGACGATGACGTCGTCGCCACCGTTGCCGAGGCTGCCGGTCTCATCGCCAGCGCGGGTACCGAAAGTGTCGTTGCCGCCACCGCCTATCAGCCAGTTATCGCCTGACTGCACGCCTTCGGCGTCGACGGCACCGGTGTCGGCGCCGATGATGGTGTCGTTGAATTTCGAGCCAACAACGCCCTCGAGGTCGGTCCAGAGCTGGTTGAAGGGCTCGAAGGCCGTTCCGCCAGGCGCGCCGGTCAGGTTGACGTTGCGCAGGTCGGCTGCGGTGTCGAGCACGATGCTGGTGTCGCTGAAGGCCGCCATATCGAAGCCGGTGTCGCCCAGCGCTTCATCGCTGTCGCCGGTCTGGGCCGCCTGGCCGATGCCGCCGAAGAAGATGTCGTCGCCATGCTCGCCCTTGAGCTGGTCGGAACCCGAGCCGCCCGACAACATGTCGTCGCCTTCACCGCCGCGCAGTTCGTCCGGGCCGTCGCCGCCGAACATGATGTCGTTGCCCGAATCGCCGAAGGCCAGGTCGGTGTCGCCGCCGGCGTCGATATAATCGTCACCCTCGCCGCCATAAAGTTCGTCGATACCGGCTTCGCCGTACACCCTGTCATTGCCGTGGCCGCCGATGGCGACATCCAGCCCGCCGGCGCTGGTGCCGGCATAAATGATATCGTCGCCGGCGCCGCCGTCGAGGAAGTCCTCGATGTCGCCCCCGTAGATGACATCCTGGCCATCGCCGCCATAGATGTGGTCGGCGCCCGCCTTGCCGTCGAGCACGTCGTTGCCCTTGTCGCCATAGATGGTGTCGTCGCCATTACCGGCATCGAGCCAGTCGTTGTAGTCGGTGCCGGCGAAGGTTTCGTGCGAATTGTAGCCCGAAGAGGGCGTCCCGTCGGGGTTCTCCCCGACGTCGGGCCGGAAGTCGGCGATATAGGTATTGCTGAGGCCAAGATCGGCATTGATCTTCGTGAGCAGCGTACCGTTTCCGGCAGTGCTGTTGCCCGAGCCGGAATAAATGCCGTAGCCCGTTGCAGTGCTGGTGCCGGTGACCGCATGGGTGACAGGATCAATCTTGAAACCGTTCGTCATCCCAGCATTGGCCGCGAGTGCCGCAGTATACATCGGCGCGAGCTCGAACGTATGATCGGACCAGCCCATCACGTCGCCGTTGAGATGCAACGCCCCCGTCGTGCGTTCGATGATGTCCTTGAACTGCTCCGTCGTGATGGCGTGACCCAGGTCCGGATCGATATTGAGGGCGAGACCAAGCCGGTAGAGGTAATAGAAGCGGTCGCCATCCATCAGCCGTTCCATCTGGTCTTCGAAGATGGCGTTGAAGGTGGTGCCGAGCTGGCCTGTGAACACATGCAGTTCCGCCAGGCCGCCCATCCAGAAATCGATATGGTTGTAGCCGTCGTCACCGCCATTCAGGAAAGCCACGGCCTGCTGCAACGTATAATTCATGGCATCGGGGGTGCCTTCGATAATGGAGCCATCCTCGAGGCCAACAATTGCCCGGGCTTTGGCGAGATCGCCGTCGAAGGAATAGGCCGCGATGAAATTCACCAGGGATTCGGGATGCTGCATCTGAGAGCCGAACTCAGCCCAGCTGGTGTATGGATTGAGGGCATCGACGATCAGATTGGTGTGGTGGGGCGTCGCCGGATCGGCGAGCCGCTCGGCAACGAGCGCGTCATGCAATTGGCGGCGCACTTCGTTGAGGGTTGGCATGCCGACATCGCGGCCGCGAGCGATGTTGATGGCGGCGAGATCGAGCGGCTGGCCGAGCAGCGTCTGCTGCATGGCCGGGGTGACGAACTCGTCCACTTCGTTGGTAAGTTGCTGCGACATGCCGCGCAGGATGTCCTCGGCGCCGGTTTGGGCGTAGGCGGTCGGGTTGAGGAACGCAGCCTCCAGCGCCCATTTGGTCACAGTGCCGTTGGGGTCGATGGCATCAATTGTTTCACGCAGCTGGGAGTGTCCAAAGCGGAATGCGGCCTGCGAGTATTCGAGCGAGATGTCCGACTTGATGTCGTTGTCGTAGGTCACGAACTCCGGCAGGTCGGGGGTCACCAAGCGCGCGTACTGGTCGATCGCGACGTGCTGGTACTCCATTTCGTTGATAAGCTTGGCCGCCTCGAACATCTTGTCCTGGTTCCAGGAAATTGAACCATCGGCGAGCGTGTAGTTGTGGTTCGCGTCTTCGTAGTGACCGTTGATCAGGCCGATGCCATTGGCAACCACGTCACCGCTGTGTTGCGTGACCGCGACCTCATAGCCGTGGCGCGCATCGACATCGGGCGACGCCAGCACCATCTTCTCGAGGTTGATCAGTTGCACATTGTGGTTGGCGTGGAAGACATGGTGGATGGCGGTGAGGCCGAAGTTTTCGTTGGCACGTCCGTCACCGGCGACGTAGTGGTCGCCGACCGACGCCATCATTATCTCGCTGACTGCGCCGTAGATGTCATCGGTCGCAGTTATGCTGAAGTTCGAGAAGTCGACCCAAAGCGCCATGGCATAGGCGCCGGTATACGCGACATTGGCCTGGAGC
Source organism: Mesorhizobium sp. B4-1-4 (assembly GCF_006439395.2). NCBI lineage: Bacteria > Pseudomonadati > Pseudomonadota > Alphaproteobacteria > Hyphomicrobiales > Phyllobacteriaceae > Mesorhizobium > Mesorhizobium sp. B4-1-4. The sequence goes on along the minus strand of NZ_CP083950.1, from coordinate 3,004,735 downwards.
GGCCCCATCGCCGCGTTGAGGGTGAGGGTGAGGTCGTTGCCGACGAGTCCGAAGGAACCCAGACCGTTGTTCGAAACCCATTGGCTGAGGGTCGCGATGGCCGCATCCACCTTCGCCGCGGCGTTGGTATCCCAGTTCGTCCCGGCGTTCCCGTCATTGGGATGGAGCCGGCCGATGTCGAAGCGCGGATTCATGTCGAGCAGCAGCGCTTCGCCCGTGTAGTTGAAGCCGCCTGGAACGCTCCCGTTGGTGTCGATGACGTGACCCTGAGCATCCCGCGCACGCAGGTTGTTAATGTCGTCCCACGTCAGGTCGTCGCGCATGGTGACGCGCAGGTGCTCGCGCAGTTCGTTGAGCGTGGGCAATGTTCGGGTGGTCTGGCCGACGCCAAGGCCGGTCAAGGAGGAGTCGTCGAAATATTGGCTGTTGTAGGCCTGGGTCTGGTGCCCGTCCAGCAACTCCGCGCCCGCGATGTAGTGGCCCGGATTGTTGGGATCCTTCACCCATTCGCGCAGGATGTAGGTGGTCTGCGAATCCGAGCCATAGCTCTGGCTTTGGTCGATGTAAGGTGAGGTATGGTTTGTGTAGGACGTCGTGGCCGGCTTTACCATTGCCGCGTGAACATCGTCGCCGGTCCCATAGACGCCGTCAGCGCCGGGGGCGCTCAGGTCGTCTGGTGTGCCCCAGACGTTGTCCGCTCCGGCTATCGAGATCGGGCGACCGTGATAATCGTCCACGGTGTATCCGTCCGGCGTGGCGCGCGAGATCGTGATGGTTGTGTTGCCAGGGTCGCTTGGCCCATTTGCCATCGGAGCTCGGTACAGAGGATCGGAAGGCGACAGCGGAATGATGATCTTGGAGCCTTGGCCGCCTTTGCCGATGAAATCGAGACCATGGTCAAAAAATTGGCCGAACAAGGTGAAGATACCGCTGGTCGACGGGTCACCCGGCAGCGTGTTCAGGTTTCGCACCATATATTCGGTGATCGTTTCAGTCGTGCCGCCGACGCCGTGGACATTCTCGGACGTCACCACATCGGTGTAGACACCCGTTCTGATCATGGCGCTGGCGCCATCGGGCACGACAGGGTCAAACGTGCCGCCGAGGCCAAGGCCGGCGTAGTCGAAGACCGCAAAGCTGCCATCCTGCGGAGAGCCCAATGACATGCTGATATGACCGTTCGCGTCGATGGCGACCACCGCGTCGGGAACACCGCCAATATGAGGATCGCGCAGGGCAACCTGCATGGCCTGCATGGCACTGGCTACGGTCGCCGGCGGGTTGACATTGATACCGACCAGATTGCCGTTGGAAGGATCCGCTCCGATATAGAAGCTGAAGGCAACCAGGCCAGCGCCGGTGCTTACGATCATCAGCTCGCCAGGAAGCATGGAGACTATCGCTGGATCCGTGCCAGCGAGAACGATGCCGGTGGCAGTCGCGGCACCGGGCGCACCATACGAGGAACTGATCGTCTGGGTGATCATGCGCGGCGTGTAGTCCACCACCGTGGTGTTGAGGTCGCCATAGGCGCCTGGTGATGCAAGTTGAGTGGTGTCGGGAAGGGTATGTGTATCCAGATAGCCGGTGTGAAATCCATTGGTCAGCGCCGGATTGAGCATCACCTGGGCCACGTAATTGTTGTAATCGGCCGCGGTCAGGCGCGGGAACGGATTGTCCGAAGAACCCCACTTCCAGCGGGTGACCTCGACCAAGTTGTTGAAAAGCCCGATCGGGATACGAAAGCCACTTGCTTCGCGCGCGCCATCGTAAATAGAAAGCTGTGTAGTCGGATCGATAATGCCCAGAGGGTCGAACGTTCCAAAAAGGCCTAGCGTCCGGGTGGTTCCGCCAGCATCCGTATAGCCATAGATGGCCTGACCGCCGGCGTCGTAGCCAGTGATGAAGATCGCGTCGCGCATCTGGTCGAGAAGAAAGTTGATATCACTGAGCGTGATGTCGAACGGCTTGATGGAAGGCATCGCTTTTCTCCATTCGTGTGCCGTACGCAACGGCGACAGGACTACGGTCAGCGCTCTCGGGCGCATTGGCGGGAGTTGGGAAGTGCCTTCTCGGGGGGAGGGCAATGAGGCTGTGAAGCAGCGCCAATGCCGGTCTTCTCCGACTGGTTTAATCCCCACGTTAACCCTTGATTAAGCATGACACCGCCAGTCCGAATGCCTACGGTCGGACGTCGCATGATGTTTTCGGCACAAAGGCTAGGGAATTTCGACGGATGGTCTGGCGCCAGCCTGGACCAAGGTTGGGGCTGAAACCAGACTTTGGTCAGGGCCGGGCCAAGGTGTCGAATTTGTCAGGTAAGCTTTCGCGTCTGCAGCGATTGGGCTGGGCGCTACACGCTTGCTCGCTGGCGGCCCATGGCAGCGACGCCTTGCGCGCCACCGTCTCCGCGGTGGAAGCCGACGCCGAAATCCCTGCGGTCCAGCCCGCCGAAACCTGATTGCAGCGATTTCGAGGCCTCGAACGCTGCCTCAACGCCTCAAACACTTCGAAAGCATCGCCACCGATATGACGGACACGCCTTGTCCTTCTTCAACTCCGTCCGCTCGTCTGCGCCATGTCTGGATTGAATATCGATCGAAGCCCGTCGCAGCCCCGCGGGCGGCTCAAACGCATGGGACAGGCGCAATGATTGTATTGTCGATCTCTCAGGCCCGATCGATTTAACCGCGATCACAAAATCTCCATGCGCGTCTCCGCGGGATTTTATATGTATCGATAAAACAATGTGCCTGATTTTCTTTTGTGACTACAAAACGTGTAAAAGATTTACCCTACGCAAATTGTTATACACAAAGAGATTTAGAAAGATTTGCTGAATACCTCGCATCTTCGTCGATCCTTAGCTGCGTTGACATCCACTTAAGTCAAGTCTAACATATGGTCAGGGTGTTGATGGGATTGTGCAGGGTTGACGGCTCACTGGCGTGAGACACGCCTTGGGTTGTGCGCTGGGGGTAGCGGCGTGGGCGATCTGGAGAGAGTTTCAATTGCCATTGTCGACGATCATCCGATCGTTCGACGCGGTCTAGCCGCTGTCATTTCAGGCGAGGCAGGTTTCAGTCTCGTTGCCGAAGGCAGTACCGCGCGTGAAGCGCTGGAAATCGCCGAACGGTGGCGACCCCAGATCATGCTTCTCGATCTGGGAATCCCAGGAGGCGGCATGGAGGCGCTAAAGCGCATCGTCGTCCAAGCGCCTTCCGTCCGATGCATGATCCTGACAGTCTGTGATTTGGCGGCCACGGCGATTTCTGCCTTGAACGCAGGCGCCAAAGGCTATGTGCTCAAGGGCGTGAGCGCCGGGGATCTCAAGAAGGCGATGTGGACGGTGGCGAACGACGAGTCGTTCGTCTCGCCTGAATTTGCGACGAAACTGCTGCAGGCCGCACAGATGAACGTCCGGCAGACGTCCTCCATCGATCAGCTTACCCACCGTGAAGCTCAAATCATGAAAGCCGTTGAAGAGGGTCTTACCAATCGAGAGATTGGCGAGAAGCTGGATATCAGCGAAAAGACGGTCAAATATTACATGTCTGGCATTCTGCAGAAGTACGGCGTCACAAACCGTGTTTCGGCGGTAATTGCGGCGCAAAAGTCGCGCGGGGTAAATCCGCCTCTGGGCAATTGACGCGTTAAGGACCGCCTTCTACGCAGTGCAGGTCTTGCGGGATGATAGCAAACGAGTGAGAGCCCCTGCGGCGGAACCGAGATCAATGCGCCACGCGCGTCTCTCCTGGATCGAGTTGGGTGGCTGCCTCCTGCTGGCCTCGCTCGGCTATCTGCTTTGGTTCCAGTTCAGCACTGGGCGGGAAATGGACATCAAGGCCGCGATGCTGGCGTTCCAGGCAGAGAACCAGGCCAAGAATCGAGCAGTCGCGGTCAACATCGAGGCCAGTTTTCGCCAGATGTACCAAGGCATTCGCACGATCGCCCGCCTGCCGACGGTGCGAGCGCTGAGCTCCGAATCCCATTCCTTGCAAGAGGATGCGAGGGTAAGCGCCCAGGAGATATACAACAATCTGGCGGAAAACCTCTCGGTTTCCGAACTGTACATAGTGCCGGCCAATTTCGATCCGGACCGCGTCGACGCCGATCGGGCGACGCCAGAGGTACCGTTGATGACGTTCGATGAATTTATAGTTGGCAAGAATGCAGATCAGAACTCGGCGCGCTTAGCCTCTTCCGTAAAAAGCAGAGTAGAAGAGGTAGAAATATTTGAGTATCGAGCGATGAAAATCCAGCTCGACTATCTAAACAGAAAATATGGCAACGACAACGTAATCTCGAATCTGAACTATCCTGCAATTGCAAGCAGGGAAGTCATTACGTGCGACAACACGCACTACTCGCCGACGGCACCTGATGACGACAACCGCAAGGGCCTTGTCTATTCGGTTCCATTCTTCGGGTTTGACGGAAAACTGCGAGGCATCGTTACCGCGGTCGTGCTGTCCGACGTCCTTACCGAAATTCTGCCGAACGACGGCTATGCGTTAAGCAATGACAGGCTCGGTTTCTACAGGGGGTCCCGTGACGGCCAACTTTGGAGGCAAGTCTCGCCGCGAACCGAAGCCGGTCTCGACAACGTCGCTTATGGCAGCTCGACGCCGCTCGATTTTCCGGATGTCGGGGGAGGATGGAGCCTTTGGTCCGTGGTGCCGACGGCGGTGTTCCTGAAATCACCCGCCGTCCAGTCGATCAACGAGCGTTTCCGCACCGAGGTCATCATCCTGATTTTGGGGAGCGTGGCCCTGGCCGCCGCGCTCCGATGGCTCGCCTATAGAGGCTCGACGGTTGAAAGGCACAATCGGGAGCTCGCCTTGCGCATCGAGGAGCGCACGGCCGAGCTGGCCAATGCCAAGAAGGTAGCGGAGGAGGCCAGTTCCGCCAAAAGCCGGTTCCTTGCCCGGGTCAGCCACGAGATCAGGACGCCTATGCATGCGATAGTCGGTGCGGCGGAGTTGCTACGAGCCAGTCAGCCCGACAGGCGTGCGCAGGCCAAACTTGAGATCATCGACCATGCCAGCCAGACATTGCTCGACATCGTCAACCAGGTGCTTGATCTGTCGGCGATCGAACACGGCAAGCTGAACGTCAACTCGGTCGAGTTCGAGCCTTCGACGCTTTTGTTGGAAACATGCGACATGATGCGGGCCGTTGCCGACCGCAAGGGACTGACGATCGCCGTCGAATGCGCTTCGAACACGCCCGCCCGCTACCGCTCGGATCCGGCGCGCATTCGCCAAATCCTGGTGAACCTGATCGCGAACGCCTTGAAGCATACTCCGGCCGGCGGAGTGACCGTCCGGGTCAGTAGCGAGGTATCCGGCATTCTCGCCTTTGACGTCGTGGACACGGGTTCGGGCATCGCAGAGGACGATCGCGAGCATATCTTCCAGGAATTCTATCGCGGTGCCAATTCGGACGGGTCGGGACTGGGGCTGGCAATCAGCCGCCAGCTTGTCGAACGGCTCGGCGGAACCATCCAGGTCAGCGAAGCTCACCCACATGGCGCTCACTTCCGCTTCACCATCGCCATCGAACCGGCAGCCGCAATTCCCATCGCACGCGAAGAACCTAGCCTGCCGGAGCCGAAGCGGAAGCTTTCGACCGCGGCAGGGCCGGCGATACGCATCCTGTTGGCGGAAGACAATGAGCGTGTCCGCGGACTGCTCGAGGAAACCCTTCGCCAGTTTGGCTGCCTTGTACAAGTGGCCAGCGATGGAGAGGGGGCGGTCGCCGCAGTTCGCCACACCAGTTTTGACGCAATTCTGATGGACTGCTCGATGCCGAAGCTCGACGGAATTCGTGCCACTTCCAGGATCCGTGAGATCGAGGCGGCCTCAGCCCCCGACTGTCGTCGGGCCCGTATCATTGCCTTGACAGCCAGCGCATATGCCAGCGATCGCGAAGCATGCCTGCGGGCAGGAATGGACGATTTTCTAAGCAAGCCATTCAAACGGGAAGAGCTCTTTCGTGTCTTGGGAATTGCCGGCGAAGCAACGGGCAACGCCAGTGCAGTTTTGGCACCGGTTGCGGAGTAGAGTAGCGCTGTCCGATTTCGTATGGCTGCGCCAAGCGCCGGGAGCATAGAAAAGCAGGGCCACTGGTCAGTATCTTCCTGGACTCAGGCCTGTCACGCCAGCTGGCGCGAGATCTGCCGGAGATCGTTCAGCGCGTCGACGCTCGCCGACTTCACATCCTGAATTATCTGTCTGGGCACCGGTTGGGCGCTGCCTTCGGTGTCTCGCAACATGTCTTCGAGTTCATCGAGGCGCAGTATTGCATAGGTGAGCATTTGTGCGGGGCCATCATGGATGCGCTGGCCGATTCCTTCGTGGTGCAGGCCATGGGCGCGCCGGAAGACGACAACGATTGCGCCGAGCATGATGGCCCAAACGAGAGCGACTGCTGAGGCCACATGTGTTCTGCCGGGAACTGCATCCGGACCGGTCGTCGCCCCAACTGCCACGGAGATGTATTGATCGATCCACCAGCCGAGGGCGATCATCGAAAGGGAAACGACGACAACGAGAAAGACACAATGCCGAATCGCCCGAGGCGAATGCCTGAGCCAAGCCCGTGCACAGTTGAATCCACGTGCTGCGGCACAAACTGCCTGCCAGGCGCGAGCCGTAAGTCCAATCGCCTTTCCCCTACCATTTCCAGCCATATTGTTCCTCATGGCGAGCGCAAAACAGGTGAATAGACGTTAGAAAAAAAACTTTCAAAAATTTCATGAATCTCGGTTGCGTTAAAATTTACGCTGCGCCCGAACACTACATTTCGCAATGAGCCTCGCATCCGGTTCGCGATCTTGTGTGACAGAATAGGTCCGTTGCCGGTGGGCGGCAACGGTCTGGAAGGCTTGCCAGCTTCGCCAAGCAGATTTTGATCCGGGCGCCGTTGACCGTCAAAAAGGATTGGTGCAGTTCCTGGTCGGCTACAGAGAAATTCTGGAGGAACAGTTCCGAAGGACGTCGTGCCCGCTATTGACTGGACACTGCTTGGGGATCGCTGAAATCGCTACAGCGAACCTTAGATGTCAGTGCAGTAATGCAGCCTGCCGATCATTGGCCGTGCCCTAGCAGCCCCAATACTCCGGTGTGGGCGCGCTGGTGCCTTCTCTTTCGATTCACTTGCGTCGGTGTGGGAGGCTCAAAACGTCCCTACATAAAACCTGCCCGTCGGCTTGTCGTCCTTCATCCATCCGGGCTTTGAGGGCCGGTTGTGTGTGGCCTGTCTGTTCACGTCCGGTCACGAAGCAATCCCGGACATCTGAGTTCACCGTTGGTGATGCACATCGCAGTGACAGTAAGCGCCTTTACGCTTGCCTTGAAGACATTCTATTTTGAAGGATACTAGCCGCTCGTGGGCACAGAATGTCGGTACTGCCTTTCTTGAGAATTTACGCGCCGCTCAACGCGGTGCTGGCCGCGCCTGGGCTTCTGGCGGTGGCTGCGCTCACGATACCGGACATGCCCGGACGAAGCAGACTCGCTCTGGCCGTCCTGCTTGCTGTCATTTGGGGCGCCTATCTCCTGCAAATGGGCGCGACGCTGCTCAAGCACCGGGCGGGAGACGTACGGAACTGGACGCCGGTAATCGCCATCGATGTGCTCGCGGTTTTGGTTCCACTCGCCGCATTTCTGCTCGTCGGCACGCCCGACCGGAGCCTCTACTGTGCTGTCTGGCTGCTGAAACCGCTGCGGGACTCGACCTTCTTCCCGGTGCTGGGCAGGGTCCTAGCCAACGAAGCGCGCAACCTGATCGGCGTCACCACGCTCTTCGGCGTCGTTCTGTTCGCCGTCGCGCTCGCGGCCTATGTCATCGAGCGCGACATTCAGCCGGGAAAGTTCGGCAGCATCCCCCAGGCAATGTGGTGGGCGGTGGTCACGCTGTCCACCACCGGCTATGGCGACGCTATTCCGGAAAGCTTCGCCGGTCGCGTCCTTGCCGGGGTGGTCATGATGAGTGGCATCGGCATCTTCGCGCTCTGGGCTGGCATTCTTGCCACCGGCTTCTATCAAGAAGTCCGTCGCGGGGATTTCGTCCGTAATTGGCAATTGGTCGCCGGCGTGCCGTTGTTTCAGAAGCTCGGCCCGGCCGCGCTAGTCGAGATCGTGCGCTCGTTAAGACCCCGCGTCCTGCCGGCGGGCGCCGTGATCTGCCGCAAAGGCGAGCGCGGTGATCAGATGTTCTTCGTCGTGGAGGGGCGCGTCAGCGTTGCGCTGCCGAACCCGGTGGAGCTTGGCCCTGGCGCCTTCTTCGGCGAGATGGCGCTGATCAGCGGCGAACCGCGTGCGGCGACCGTCAGCGCCGCAACGGTGGTCTCACTCCTGTCGCTGCACTCGGTGGATTTCCAGATGCTGTGCAGCAGCAGCCCAGAGATCGCGGAAATCATCCGCAAGACAGCGCTCGAACGGCGCGGCGCGGCGCCGATGGCGTGACCTTACCAGGTGTGCAGCCCTGGACTGTAATGGTGTGTCATCGATCTTGCGTCCCGAAATCGACGGACTATTTCCGCGTGCGGCGCCCTTTCCCAGGGCCGCCTCTGTCAGAGAAATACGGGAACCAACGCCGGGAGCATCGTATGACAAAGCTGGCATGTGCGCTGTCACCCAGCGACAACAAGCGGCTCGTTTCAGCAAGCCGACTGCTGTCGCTGGCTGCGCACTTTTGCCTAGGCCGCCGCCCGCTGACCGCGGTCCCGCAGGATCAACTCAGCGCCTTTCTCGCCGATCACCATCGAGATGGCGTTGAGATTGCAACTCGGTATCTGTGGGATGATGGAAGAGTCGACGACGCGCAGGCCTTCCACGCCGATGACCTTGAGGTCCGGCGCCACGACTGCCATCGGGTCGATGCCCATCTTGCATGTGCCGCACGGATGGTAGCTGCCGCTCGCGTTCTCGCGCATATAGGCGGTCCATTCGTCGTCGGTCTGGACTTGCCTGCCGGGTTTGGCCTCTCCCGTGACGTATGGCGCGAACGCCTTTGAGTTCAGCGCGGCGCGGGCGATCCTGCCGCCGGCCATCAAGGTCTCGACATCATAGCGATCGCTCAGCAGGTTCAGCTGGATCTTGGGCTGCTCGTAGGGGTCGGCCGATCGCAGCTCCAAATAACCCCGGCTGCGCGAACTGTTGACGTTGGGCTGGAGGTTGATCGCAGCCTCTTTCTGCATCTCGATGCCGTCATGGGTGTAGTTCGCCGAGAAGGCCCCGAAATGATATTGGATGTCGGGATATTCGAGCTCTGCCCGGGTCCTGACGAGACCGACACCCGTGTAGGTGTAGGTGGCATAGCCTGACCGGTCGAAGAGGAACTGGGCGCCGTATTTCAGCTTTCCCAGAAGGTTGAACTCCTGGTTCGCGGTCTTGACGTTGACATAGGCCTTCACCTGCGTGCTGGCGTGCTCCTGGAGGTTGCGGCCGACGCCGGGGCTGTCGTGCAGCACGCCGATGCCGTGTTCGCGGAGCTGCTCGTGCGGACCGATGCCCGACAGCATCAGCAGCTTGGGCGAGTTCACCGCGCTCGCCGACAGGATGACCTCGCCACTGCAGCGCTCGGTCTGCGTCTTTCCGTCGGCATCGAATTCGACGCCCGCGGCACGCCGTCCATCAAAGACAATCCTGCGCACCACCGCGCCGGTTACGATCCTGAGATTGGGCCGCTTCTCGATCGGATCCAGATAGCCTCTGGCCGCGCTGAAGCGGGTTCCCATGTGCTGGGTGACATGGATGATGGCGGCGCCGTCCGTGGGTTCGGCGTTGTAGGCGGGATTGTGCGGATAGCCCAGCTCCTTCATGGCCTCGACGAAGACATAAGCGAGCTTGGGAGGCTTGCGGACGGCGCTGACGACCACCGGGCCGCTCTTGCCGTAGATGTCGGTCACGCCGTCCCTGTTGCCCTCGATCTTCTGGAAATAGGGCAGGATCTCGTCATAGGACCAGCCCCGGTTGCCGAGTTGTGCCCAATGGTCGTAATCGCCTCGGTTGCCGCGGACATAGAACATCGCATTGATCGAACTGGAGCCGCCGAGCCCCTTGCCACGGGGCATCATGTCGCGACGGTTGTTCCGCGTCGGGTCCGGCTCGGTCATGAATTTCCAGTTCGTGCGGTCGTTGGCCATCGCCTTGAACGCCAAGGCCGGCATGATGATGTTCAACCTCTTGTCGCTGCCGCCGGCCTCCAGCAACAGCACTTTCGTCGACGGATCAGCGCTTAGCCTGTTGGCGAGCACACATCCCGCCGAGCCGGCCCCTATAACAATGTAGTCCCAGTTCATCATTTCGCCGCGCGGTTTTGGGCAATCAGCTTCGAGAGGGTTCTGAGCGTGGCGCGAACGTCCCCGTCCGGTATGCCAGCCAACTGATCTTTCTGGAAATCCTGCCAGCGCCTGCGGATCGCCTCGCGCCGCTGCCGCCCGGCTTCGGTGAGGATCAACTGGCCGTCTACCGCGTTGACGAGCATCCCACGCTCTACGAGCGTGGCCAAGGCGTCTTCCGTGTCGCGCTGGCCGAGATAAGTGGCCCGCGACACCTGGTCGATCTTCAGGCCCGGCATGTCATAGACGCAGGCGATCACCCTGGCCACCGAGATGTCGAGACCTTCGGCATGACGGTGTTCATCGAAGGTGGACGACAGGAGATGGTGTGCTTCGAATATCTGCGGAATGATCGTTCCCTCGGAAGGCGTCTCCGGCTTCAGGCCGCCGACTTCAGGCGATGGCGAGACCTCCGGATGGGAGTAGGCGACGCTATATTGGCCTTGAGCGAACAGCAGCGGCTCGCCTTCGAAACGACTGGCGCGGCGCACGAGACCGATCAGGATGGTGTGGTCGCCACCTTCGACCTGCGAATAGGTTTCGCATTCGAAATGCGCCAGGCAGCCGTGAAGCAAAGGAGAACCGAACTCGCCGAGCGACCATGCCGTGTCCGCGAACTTATCCTGGACCTTGCTTGAAAAATGTCGAGAAACAGTCATCTGCGTCGAGGCAAGGATGTTTACGCCGAAGCGTCCGCCGTTCTTGAACAGCGGATAGCTGCGCGAAGCGTGGCTTATTGACCAAAGCACCAGGGGTGGATCAAGCGACACCGAGGCGAAGGAGTTGACGGTGACGGCGGCCCGCTGACCTTCCGTCTCCGTGGTGATGATCGCGATGCCCGTTCCGTACAGCCCGAGGCATCTGCGGAAGAGACGGGCATCGGTCGCCGGATCGCCTGCCTCGATCGGCAGACGGGCGATGTCCTTGGTGGAGACTCCGTCTAGAGCGGCGTCGGTGTGCATGTCCGATCCTCGTTCAATCGAGCCTAGCTGGCGAGAAGCTCTTGCGAGACAGCCTTGGCCACGTCGTAGCGGCTGGCGGGAGTGGGAAGGCCGAGATTCCCGCGAAGGGTGCGACCTTCGTATTCGTCGCGGAAACGGCCACGCTTGCGCAACTCCGGCAGCACAAGCTCGACGAAGTCGTCGATGCCATGCGGCAGCAGGGAGGGGGTAATGTTGAAGCCGTCGGCAGCGCCCTGTTCGAACCAGGATTCCATTTCGTCGACGACGTCGGCGGCCGTCCCCACGACGGTCTTATGCTCCTGCGCCATGCCGATCTTCTTGTAGAGCTGGCGGATCGTCAGGCCCCGCTTCTGGGCGAGGTCATAATACATCTGGGCACTGCTCTTGAGGCCGACCTTGTCGAGGTCCGGCTTCGGCACCGGGCCGTCCAGCGGCAGATGCGAAAGATCGCCAAAGGAGCGGTAGAGCATCGAAAGGCCGACGACCGGATCGATGAGCGACTCCAGCTCCTCGTATTTCTCCTGCGCCTCTTCGCGGGTGCGGCCGACGATGGGCGTCAGGCCGAGCATCATCAGCAGGTCGGTCTTCTGGCGGCCGAAGCTCTCCAGCCTGTCCTTGACGGAAGAATAGTAATCCTGAGCCGATTTGAGGTCGTTCTTCGCCATGAACACCATATCGCAGTATTCGGCGGCGATCTGCTGGCCGGTCTCCGATACGCCGGCCTGCACCAGGATTGGCCGCCCCTGCGGGGAGCGTCGGACACTCAGAGGCCCACGGACGGAGAAATGCTTGCCGACATGATTGAGGACATGCATTTTTTCTTCGTCGTAGAAGACGCCGGATTCCTTGTCGAGGAGGAACGCGTCTTTGTCCCAGCTGTCCCAGAGACCGGTGACCACCTCGACGAATTCGTGCGCGCGCTCGTAGCGAGTATCGTATTCGAGCTGCTTGCTCATCGAAAAATTCCAGGCCTCCTGATCCGACCAGGAGGTTACTACGTTCCAGGCGGCGCGGCCGCCACTGATCTGGTCGAGTGAACCGTATTTGCGCGCGATGTGATAGGGCTCGTTGTAGGTTGTGGACGCCGTGGCGACCAGGCCGATGTTGCGGGTAAGCGGAGCCAGCGCCGAAAGCAGCGTCAGCGGTTCCAGTTCTACGTTGTGGCGCGACCGGGCCATCGATCCCTTCGGCTTGTCGTCCAGCCGCACGCCGATGCCATCCGCCAGGAACACCATGTCGAACTTGCCGCGCTCGGCCGTCTGCACGACGTCGAGGAAAGACTGGAAAAGAGAACTGCCGTCCGCGGGCACGTCCGGATGCCGCCACGAGCCGACATGGTAGCCCATGTAGCGCATGGAGAGCCCCAGCTTCATCTGCTTTCTGCTCATCAAGGAAACCCTCCGTTGGCATGCCTGGCGGCGGCGATCTGGCGACCGCAAGGCCCGACCGGACATGCTCTTGTCGAGGGGAACGTCCGACTTTGGCCGGACATTGTAAACGCCGAAAAAACTGCCGTTGTTGTTAAGTGTAGCTTACGCTAACTGGAGGCCGCCGACCTTCCAGCCGCCTAGCGGTCGTCAAGCTCGATAGCCCCGGCCACGCTTGCCTCTCTCTTCGGGAACGAACTTTTGACCCAATTGGAAAAGACCTGCGAGGAGGCGGTTGGCAGCACCCCCTTGGGCAGCAGCAAATGAAATGCGTGCCGTACGACCGGCGGCGCGTCGACAGGCTGTATCAGAGCGCCATTGGACAGGAATCTCTCGATAAGGGGCGGGCCGATCAGGGCGAATCCCTGGCCGTCGAGCGCTGCCTGGACAAGGTTGGTGTATGAGTTCACCGTGATGGCGGCGCGCGCCTTGGCCATGTCTATACCCAGCGTCTGGAACCATTTCGACCAGCGGGTGTGTTCGTCATAGGGGCCTTCCAGATGAATGAGCGGATGCTTGAGGAGGTCGGCTGGAGCCAAAATCGTCCCTGACGGCAGAAACGTGTTCGCGCAAGTGGGGCTTATCGCTTGCCGACCGAGGAAGGTGGCCTCGGCATCATCAAAGGGTGGACTTCCGTATCGGATCGCGACGTCGATGTTGTCTTCGAAGCCAAGATTGCTGTCTGAAACGATGAACCTCAATTCGATGTCGGGGTGGATCGTCCTGAACTCGCCGAGCCTCGGCGACAGCCAATAGGTCATGAAGCCCGGCGTGGTGCCGACATTGACGATGTTGGTGTCGGAACGCCTGCTGATCTCCACCGTCGCGCGCAGCGCCCGTTCGAGCACCTCCGAGATGGCGATATGATACCTTTCTCCGGCTCTTGTCAGCCGAACCGAGCGTTGCATGCGCTGGAACAGCGGCACACCGAGAAACCGCTCCAGGGCGTGGATCTGCTGGCTGACCGCGACGCGTGAGACGTTCAGTTCCGACGCCGCTTTGGTAAAGCTAAGCTGACGCCCAGCGGCTTCGAACGTTATAAGAAGATTGGGCGGTGGCAGCTTGCTGCGGAGTCTTTGCATAAAGACCAGCTTACGCATAGCGTAGGAATTATGCAACTTGCCAACGGCCCGCCGGGCCGTAATCTGCCTCCTGCTTAACAAGCCAAAAAATGACCTGATCGCGCGCCGCCGGGAGGCAGCAGCAATCAAGCCCGCCGCGACCGGTCAGGTACAACTTCGCCAAAGGGGAATGACATGAGATCTCTTCTTGCAGCAGTCGGCATGATCGGCGCGAGCTTTCTGGCAAGCGCATCCTCCGCCAATGCCGCGTGCGGTACGGTGACCATTACCGAAATGAACTGGGCCTCGGCCGCCGTGGTGACCGCCGTTTCGAGCTTCCTGATGGAGCAGGGCTACGGCTGCACGGTGAAGAAAGTGCCGACCTCGACGGTTCCGGCGCTTACGTCGCTCGCCGAAACGGGACAGCCCGACATCCTGACCGAGGTCTGGCCCGGTGTCGCGGACGTCTATTACAAGCTCGAGAAGGAGGGCAAGATCGTCAAGGTCGGCGATGTTCTGTCCGACGGCGGCGTCGATGCGTGGCTGATCCCCGACTATCTCGCGCAGGCCCATCCCGAATTGAAGACGATTGACGGCATCCTGGCCAACCCGAAACTCGTCGGCGGCCGGTTCAACAACTGCCCGGTCGGCTGGGGTTGCCGCACCTCGAACGACAATCTGGTCAAGGCCTTCGAACTCGAGAAACATGGCATAGAGGTTTTCAACCATGGCTCCGGCGAGACGCTCGCGGCCTCCATGGCGGCGGCCTATACCGCGAAGGAGCCCTGGTTCGGCTATTATTGGGCTCCCACAGGGGTCCTCGGCAAATACAAGATGGTGGAAGTCGACATGGGTCCGGTCGACAAGGACAAAGCCAAGTGCAACGCTACCGCCAACTGCCCAACCCCAAGCAAGACCGGCTGGCCGAAGGCTACGGTTTTGACCACCATGTCGAAGCCTTTCTATGACAAGAACCCCGAACTGGTCGCTCTCATGAGCAAGGTGAGCTTCACCAACAAGATCATGAACGAGCTTCTTGCCTGGCAGGAAGACAAGAAGGCTACCGCCGACGAAACGGCCGTGTATTTTCTGACAAACTACAAGGATGTCTGGCCGAACTGGCTGTCTGACGACGCCAAGGCGAAGGTCACCGCGATCGTAAAGTAGCGTTTTGGGTTCGTGGACGGACATCGTCGGCGAACCCTTGTCGTTTTTCTGGATCCTAGGGTTTCGAGGTGGCATCGCGACGCCTCGATTCGACAGCAGATTGAAGGCACGCCATGGCTTTCTACGACGGACTATTCAATCAGCTCGGACTTCGTGGATGGTGTGACGCGTCCGATACCACGGGCCCCATGAGCATGGCCGAACTGCTCAAGAAGAGCAAAGAAGCCAATGCGGGCGGACAGGCTTCGGGCGACGCCGCCCCGTTCCCT
This sequence comes from Mesorhizobium sp. B4-1-4, assembly GCF_006439395.2. NCBI lineage: Bacteria > Pseudomonadati > Pseudomonadota > Alphaproteobacteria > Hyphomicrobiales > Phyllobacteriaceae > Mesorhizobium > Mesorhizobium sp. B4-1-4. The sequence goes on along the minus strand of NZ_CP083950.1, from coordinate 2,989,501 downwards.
TCGCTTGACGCGCTGCATGACGCCTGTCGCGCGGTGCCGCGCACCCGGGATCTGACCTCCGGCATCGAGGACAGCTTCCTGCATGTCCGCGTCGCGTTGAAGACCGTGCTCGATCCCCTGACGCAACCGCTGTCGTGGCTGCTGGATTTCTCGCTCAAGGTCGTCGAAGCCGTACCGTGGTGGGCGCTGGTGATCGCGCTTCTTTTGCTTGTCTATTTCGCTTCAAGGTCATGGTCCATCCTAGCCCTGGTCGCCGCGACTTTGCTGCTCCTTGGTTTCATCGACCATCTCCACTATGCGCTGCAGACGATGGCGATCGTCTTCACGTGCACGTTCATCTGCATCCTCATCGGCATACCCATCGGCATATTGATGGCGAAGAGCAATCGGCTGGAGAAGCTTTCGCTCCCTGTCCTCGACATGCTTCAGACGCTTCCCTCCTTCGTCTACCTCATTCCATTGATCTTCCTTTTCTCGGTCACCGAGTCGAAGCTCTACGGCATCGCAATCATCCTCTACGCCATCGTCCCGGTCATCCGGCTCACCAATCTCGGTATCCGGATGGTCGATGGCAACGTCGGCGAGGCCGCGGATGCCTTCGGCATGGATCGCTGGCAGAAGCTATTGAAAGTGGAGATGCCGCTGGCGCTGCCGAGCATAATGGCCGGTGTCAATCAGACCATCATGATGGCGCTGTCGATGGTCGTGATCGCATCCCTTGTATCGGCGCCGGGCCTAGGCGTGCTGGTCCTGCGCGGCATCAACAATCTCGAACTCGGCACCGGTCTGGTCGCGGGTCTCGGCATCGTGCTGCTGGCCATCATGTTCGACAGGGTGAGCAAAGCCTCGATGGCGCGTGTCAATGGAACACTCCAGCCAAGGGAGGAAGCCCGTTGACCGAACAACCCAAGATATCCATCCGGAATCTCTACAAGATATTCGGCCCCGGTGCGCGCTCCATGGTGCCCAAGGTTCAGGGCGGAATTGGCAAGACCGAGCTGCTTGAGAAGCATAACCATGTCATCGGGCTTCAGGATATAAACGTCGATATAAGGCGCGGCGACATCACGGTGATCATGGGCCTTTCGGGCTCGGGAAAATCGACGCTGATCCGCCATCTCAACGGTCTTATCAAGCCCACCGCGGGCGAAATCCTTCTCGACGGCGCCAATGTGGCAGGCCTCACCGGCGCGGCACTGCGCGAGCTGCGCCGGTTTCGGATGTCGATGGTGTTCCAAAACTTTGCCCTGATGCCGCATATGCGCGTCCTTCAGAATGTCGAGATGGCACAGCGCGTCCGAGGCGACAGCGAAGCGGATGCCCGCCAGAATGCGATCAGATGGCTGGGGCGGCTTGGCCTCAGGGGCTTCGAGAACCGCTATCCCCACCAGCTCTCCGGCGGCATGCAACAGCGCGTGGGAATAGCCAGGGCGCTGGCATCCAACTCCGACGTCATGCTCATGGACGAGGCGTTCTCGGCGCTTGACCCGCTGATGCGGACGGACATGCAGAGCCTTCTGCTCGAGCTTCAGGCCGAGTTGTCCAAGACCATCGTTTTCATCACCCACGACCTGGATGAGGCGCTCAGGATAGCCGACTATCTGGTGATCCTGAAAGACGGCGTGGTCGTGCAGCAAGGCGAGCCGCAGAGCATCATCCTCAACCCGACCGACGCCTACATCGAGAAGTTCGTCAACGACATCAATCGCGCACGCGTGCTCAGAGCGGAGTCGGTCATGGTGCCGGGCATTATTGTCGAGTCCGGCACGTCGGGACAGGTCGACGCGGAGGACAATCTCGAAACGGTGATGGCGCGTTCGCAGGGTGATCTCACCCGGACTTTCGTCGTTGCCAGGGACGGAGTTCCCGCTGGGCTGATAAAAATGCAGGACGTCTTCAAGGCTCTGGTCCCGCGACATGCCGGGCCGCCGGCCCAGATCGTCGGGCCGGCCCCGGAGCCAATCAAGGAGGCGCATATATCTTGAAGATCTCGACCATTCTACATCGACGGTAGCTTCGTTCCGGCGAAAGACAGGTACCTTCTTGGACGTGTGCCTGCCGCCGAATTCCAATCTCGAAAGGAACTTGGATCCAGTGCCGTTCAGTGACGGAATACGCCCCGGCGCGGGCGCATCCGGCAATGATGTCTTGTCGGTAATGTAAATTGAAGGCGGCGTGCTGTTGAATCGCCCAACTGTCCGGCTAGTTTATTAGGGATGTCTAAATTGGCCGGAAGGGTTCGAAAATGCAGCGGGCGAAACGAGTTCTGGTGACGGGGGGCGCGGGTTTTCTGGGATCGTTCTTGTGCGAGCGACTGCTTGGTGAAGGTCACGAGGTTACATGTGTCGACAATTTTTTCACCGGAAGCCGAAGAAACGTCTCGCATTTCCTCGACAACAGGTCCTTCGAGATCATTCGTCACGACGTCACCTTTCCACTCTACGTTGAGGTCGACGAGATCTACAATCTTGCCTGTCCTGCAAGCCCCGTTCACTACCAGTTCGATCCGGTCCAGACGACCAAGACCAGCGTCCATGGGGCGATCAACATGCTGGGGCTGGCCAAGCGCGTTCGCGCCAAAATTCTTCAGGCGTCCACGTCGGAAGTTTACGGCGACCCTGAAATTCATCCGCAGACCGAGGACTATTGGGGCAGGGTAAACCCGATAGGACCCCGTTCCTGCTACGACGAAGGCAAAAGATGTGCCGAAACTCTGTTTTTCGACTATTGGCGACAGCATAAGCTGCGGATCAAGGTCGCGCGCATCTTCAACACATACGGCCCGAGAATGCGTCCGGACGACGGCCGTGTCATTTCCAACTTCATCGTCCAAGCGTTACAGAACGAGCCGATAACAGTGTACGGGACGGGCCAGCAAACACGTTCATTTTGCTATGTCGACGATCTCATCGACGGTCTGGTTCGCTTGATGCAGACCGATGACGATGTTACCGGTCCGATCAATCTTGGCAATCCAGTCGAATTTACGATGCTCGAGCTCGCCAATCTTGTGATCGAGATCACCGGAAGCCGGTCGGCGATTAAATTCACGCCGTTGCCAATTGACGACCCAAAGCAGCGGCAGCCCGATATCGGGAGCGCCTTGCATGAGCTCAATTGGAGGCCAAAAACCGCATTGCGCGATGGTCTTGCCAAGACCATCGCCTATTTCGAAAGCTTGGTTTCGTCGAAACATTTACGATCGACCGCTGCCGAATGAAGACTGTCCTGGTTACCGGCGGGGCCGGCTATATCGGATCGCACTGTTGCAAGGCGTTCGCTGAATCCGGCTGGTCGGTCATCGCATATGACAATCTCTCGCGCGGTTGGCGCGACGCGGTCAAATGGGGGCCGATTGTCGAGGGCGATATTTCCGACGCCGCGACCGTGTCGGCGGCGCTACGACAATATCGGCCTGATGTGGTGGCGCATTTCGCCGCCTATGCCTATGTGGGCGAGTCCGTCGAGCACCCCGAACTCTATTACCGAAACAACAGTTTCGGGTCGCTGGTCTTGCTCGAGGAAATGTTGAAGGCCGGCGTCGACAAGCTCATCTTTTCCAGCACCTGCGCATCTTATGGCGTTCCGGTTCGCTCGCCGATCGATGAAATGCATCCGCAGTCGCCCATCAATCCCTATGGATGGTCGAAATTCATCATAGAACGGATGGTGGACAATCTGTCATCTGCCCATGGCCTGAACGCGGTCATACTCCGGTATTTCAACGCGGCCGGATGCGATCCTGACGGCGAGGTCGGTGAGCGGCATGAACCGGAAACACACGTCATACCGCTCGCCATCGAGGCGGCGATCAGGCCGGACCGGATTTTTACCGTCAACGGCACCGACTTCGATACCCGCGATGGAACCGCGGTACGGGACTATGTCCATGTCACCGATCTCGCGCGTGCTCACGTCCTGGCAGGGGAGAAGCTTCTCCGCGACAGGGGTGTCGACGTCTACAATCTCGGGACGGGAACCGGAACGACGGTGAAGGAACTGGTCGATGCGGTGAACCGAGCTTCGGGGTCGCGCCTTCCGGTGGTCTACGGCCCGCGCAGGGCAGGTGACCCGCCAGCGCTCGTAGCCGCGGCAGGCAAGGCGTACCGGGAACTTGGCTGGACACCCGAGCAATCTGGAATCGACAGGATCGTCGAGACGGCACTGGCTTGGTATCGTAGCCGATTGTGAATTGTGATGGGTACGACACTCCGCCAGCTGGCCTGCCCGCCCGTCATCAAGAGAGCAACCGCGCCGGCCGAAACTGTCGATTCCATTGCCCCGCGCCGGACCGACACGCTGGGGATCGAGGACGTCACGGCCCCTCACTTTCAGCCTCGGACGCACGTACGACTTCGTGCTGGCGATGTTGATATTGAGGAACGACGAGTGAGGCAGGCCCTTGGCTGATGACTCTGCCGTTCTCGATCCAAATCACATTCGCGGCCTCACGCGCCGTGTCGATGCGGTGCGTGATCAGCAAAATTGTCCTGTTGCCAAGCTGCCTATCAATCGCACGCCGCACCTGATCCTCGAGCGCGGTATCGAGTGCGTTCATCGCCTCATCGAGGATCAGGAGGTCCGGATCGCGCAATACAGCCCGCGCCAGGCCAATGCGCTGCCGTTGGCCACCGGAAAATCGCAGTCCCTCCTGTCCGATCCAGGTGTCATAACGGTCTGGAAGGCCCTCGACGAATGCCGAGACACCGGCACTGCGGGCGGCGGCAATGATCTCTTCTTCGGTCGCATCGGCTTTGGCCATTCGGATGTTCTCCGTCACCGTGCCCTCGACGAGGTCGACGTCCTGACCGGTCACGGCGATCTTGGATAGCCAATCGTCCCGCCTGATTTCCGCGAGCCGGGTGCCGTCAATCATGATGTCGCCGGAGGTCGGTTCGTATAGCCGCAGAAGAAGATTCACGATCGTGGTCTTGCCGGCGCCACTTGCACCGATCAGCGCCGTAGTCACTCCGGCTGGAATCTCGAGCGACAGGTCGGTGAGCACCGGCGTGCTTGGATCATACCCAAAGCTTACGTGGTCGAAGACGATACTCGCGTTCAAATCCCTGAGCGCGATTGTGCCCTGCGATGGATATTCCTTGTCCTCGGAGCGGATCATCTCCAACACCGAGCGCAGCTGTGGCTGCATCTGAGCCAGAAACAGCAGGTTGCTTTCGAACTCCTGCGTATGCGGCTGCAATCGATACAGCAGCGCGACAGCGGCCAGTGTCACCTCGAAGCTGATGTGCCACCACCCGGAGACCAGAACGATAGTGCCCAACATTCCCAGATAACCGATCTCGGTGGTTGGGCCGATCCACGACGAAAGGCGGATCATGGACAACGAGGCGTTGCGCGCGGCCGCTGACGATTGCACGAAACGGCGCTGATGGAGCGCCTCTTGTCCATAGGCGCGTATGGTGCGCAACGCCTGGAGCGTCATCAGCATGTGCTCGCCGAGCGATTGATGGATCTTCTTTACCTGATGCCCCAGGTCACGCGCGGGCCGCGAAAAGATGCGCAAGATCGCGGAGATCGCAACTGAGCCGAGAGCTGCGATCAGCAGGATCTTCCAGGAGATCATGAGCAGGAAGACGGCGAAGACGAAGATCGAGCAGCTATTTATGATGAGTCGGGTGACCGCCCCATAGGACTGCGCGACCAGCCACGATTCGGTCCCGAGCACCTCCATGAGTTGCGATTGCTCGTGCTGCTGGATGGATCCGAAAGCGACCCTGAGATATTGTTGGTGGATGAGGTTGCGCACGCGTTCGCTGATCCGTTCGCCAATGCTGGAGCTTATCAACGAATACACCAGCGCTAGTGCTCCCCGCGCGAGGATGAGCAGGAGGATGGCAACGGCGAGCCGAGTGGGACTACCGAACCAGGCGACTGCCAGGCCCAGCGCTCTACCCTGAAGGCCACCTCCTGCTTCCGTGATCCGATCGGACACCAGATAGAGGAACAGCAGGATCAGCGTGATGCCGAGCGTCTCGGCCAAGGACGACAGAAAGCCGAGCGCGAGCAGCACCGGGGTCGCCCAGCGCGGCTTTCCAACGATGCGAAGCAGCTGCGAAAGATCGCGCGACGAAGCACGGACCGCACCGCGGCGTGTGGGGCCGTTGGCTTCGCTCATTTCAGTTCCCCGGTCGGGAAGCGCGCGGTCACCTGCGAGCGGATCGGCCGGCGACCACGCACCAGCCTCGTCACGACGCGCTTGGCCAAATGCGCGCCGACCCATGGCAAATCGATGACGATTATCCGCATAGCGATCGCAGGATGATGGCGAAGCAATAGCGACAGGATCGGAAGCACATAGCGTGATTGCCGCTGGCGCAACGTTCGCTCCAGGAGCCAGACCGAATAGAAATGCAACCCCTCACGCAGCGTGGATGCCGCATCCGGGTGGCGGCCGAGCATCTCGTCCACCACAAGCATCCAGGATCGCAGCATGCGCGTCATGTTGCTTGACATATTCCCCGGAAGGTAACGATATCCGACCAGCGGCTCTTCGACGACTTCGAAGTGGTATCGTTCGGCGACGCGACAATAGAAGAGGATGTCTTCACAACCTTGCGCGCCCGCCTCGCGCAGTCCGCTCTCGAAACCGCCGGCGTCTATCAGTGCCTGCCGGCGTACCAGGGCGGCGCTGCCGTTACCAACGAAATTGCCGTGGAAGAGGCGTTCAAGCACATCGCCCCGCCAGTTTGGCCGATGCTGATCATCAGTTACCTTGCCTTGGGCGTCGACCACCAAATACCAGCAGTAGACGAGCCCAACTTTCTCGTCTGTCCGGTCGAACACAGCCAGCTGCCGCTCGATCTTGGTCGGCGCCCACAGATCGTCGGCATCGACAAAGGCGATCAGATTGGATCTCGCCGCTTGCCAACCCGTATTGCGAGCAGCGGCCACGCCGGCGTTTGCCTGCTCGATCAGCCGCATCCGCGGGTCGATCTCCATGTGACGTCGGGCAATGGCGATAGTCTGGTCGCGCGAACCGTCGTCGACGACAATAATCTCAAGCGCACGGTGGGTCTGCGAGCGAACGCTGCGGAGCGTCTCGTCGATTGTATCTTGCGCGTTGTGCGCGGGGATAATGACACTGACAAGTTCGCCATTCATTCGAGTGCGGCCTCCAGAATGGCGACAAAGTCATCGAGCGAGCGGTCCCCACGAATCTCGATGCGGGGAAGGTCGATCGGATCGCAATCGAGGTTCGCCGGACCGTGCCTGCCGCCGAAGCCGGTTCGATAGCCGCACTCCCGGGCCAGCCGGCCAAGCCGCCGGTCGGTGACAGAGAAAGGCGCCGCGAACGTCGTCGTTGGCCGGCCGGTCCATCGCTCGATGAACATGCGGGAGCGCAGCAGTTCGGCGGCCAGGTCGGAGCTCGACAGACCGTCGATGGCGCGATGCGTCGCCATATGGCTTCCGAAGAACGCACCTTCGCCGGCGAGGCGCCGCACCGTCTTGGCATCCATGAGCGGCGTCGGCGGACCGCAGTCGGCATCCCACTTCGCGCTTTCCCCCACCAAATCCGTCACCAGGAACACTTCCGCGGTCAGGTCGTTCCTGCGCAAGATCGGCCAGGCATGGTCGGCAAAGTTCTGGAAGCCGTCATCGAACGTGATCAGCACCGGGCGGCCAACGAAAGGGTGACGGCTGGCGATGAACCATTCCAGTTGCTCGGACATGATCGCGTGAAAGCCGTTGGCGCGCAGCCACGCCATCTGCTCGGCAAACGCGGCGGGCGTCAACCGGAAACGGGCGAGCGCGGCCGGCCCATCATCGGCGACGCTGTGATACATGAGGACGGGGATACGCTGCCGCCGCTCGCTGCGTGCGACATCGCGGCGCAACGCCCGCGCCCCGCCCCAGACGATTTTTCGCGCGACCTCCCTTTCGATGGGCGCGCGGATTGGCACATGATCGATGGTCGGTTCCGCCGCCACGTCGCCTGGCGGCAGGCGGCGGAAGCGGTCTATGCGATAGAGCTCGGTCTGGATCGATTGCTCGAGCACGAGGCCTTCGGTCGCCGCCAGCGTCTCCGAGATCGCTTGTGCACCGAATGTGTTCCAGTCGAAGCCCGTCCGTTCCAAATTGTCACGCAGCACGAATGCGTGCGCGCTGATGAAACTGCCGCCAGGCGCCAAAGCCTCGACGAGTTTTTTGGCGACGCGCCGCAACTCGGCGAGATCGTCCAAATAATAGAGCACTTCCGAACAGACGATCAGATCCACCTCGCGCGGCAGCGTGTCGGCAGAGAGATCCAGCACCCCGAACTCGACATTCGGCTGATCGCCGCATCGAGCGCGCGCGCGCTCGATGGCTACGGCGGAGATGTCGGTCGCGGTCAAATGGCCCACTCGCGGCGCCAGCTGCCGCGTGAAATGGCCCTCCGCGCAGGCCAGCTCGAGTGCCCGGCCGATGGGGCCGGCCGGCAGAATTTCGAGCTGCCGCTCATATTTTTCCTGTTCATAGGCCGAACCATAGTTCCAGGGATCCTCGGTCGCAAAATAGCGATCCCAGAACGAGGCGCGATCATTGTCGCGCCCACCGTCGGCCGGTGCGTGACGCGGCGCTGCAAGAGGCTCCGCAACTTCGGCGCTCGAGCGCACCAACTGCTTGGCTTCCGCCGCCAACCGCGCGAGTCTGCCGTAGTGGCTGTCTTGATCGGAGCGGCGTCCCGCCATGGACAGCAACGCCGATGCCGCAAACATGTCTGACTTGTCGGCACCGGTACCCTTTTGCAGTGCATGTACAGGCGATCGGCCCGCCAGCCGCGCAACGCCCTTCCAGAAGCGGAACGCCATGCGCCGATAGCCGGAGAGGACCTCCCGAGGAGGCACAAGATCCAGGATCAATGCCATCCAATGACGCCTCGTCACCTTCCCAAGCACACCGAACTGCACCAAAGCCTCGATCTTGCCGTCGATCATCAGGTAGGCGTAGATTTGATCGATCCCTTCCGGCAGTTCGGTCGAGGTCGGATTTCGGGCATCGACGCGAATCCCCAGCGTTCGCGCCAGTCTGCGCGGCGCGGCAAGGTCGTCGAAGTCGAGAAGCATTTGCTCAATGTGATATTGGACGCGGCGACCCGCCACGGGATTGTCCCAGACCTGGCCGAGTTCGACGATCAATTTGCTTAAGGGGCCGCCGAACCTGTCCCATCTGGCAGCCAATTGCGCCGGCCCCGACAGGCTTCCCACCATCAGGCCGTCGAAAATCACCTTGGCGACCTCACGCGCCCACTTACGTCCCACGGGGAGCGCGCGCAGGGGCTCCGGGTTGGCCAGGCGCGAGCCGCTGCCGCAATCCGACGCGGCATTCCACAACGCGAACCAGGCGAGCGCTTCGGAAGCGGTGCGGCCGTTCGCCGGGATCGCCCCCTTGGCATGCGCCGGGGCTGGGTGTTTGACCCTGGGGTCGGCAGAAAAGCCGCGGGCGATGACGATTTCCGCGTCTGCCAGCATCTGCGTTGAATTGCGGGTGAGCGAGTTGGGGCTGGCCCGATAGAAAGCGAGCGGCTCGTCGACCATCAGCCAATTTTTGCCCTGACGTGCGACGCGCTGCCACAAATCCCAGTCCTCGCAGGTGCGCAGCGACACATCGAAACCGCCCAGCTCGACGATTGTCGCCCGATCGATCAGCAGCGCGTGCGTGCGGATGCCGCACCGGCGCGCGAATGTCTCGAAGGGCTCGATCGCAACCTCGGTCGCGATGCTCGGCGGGGTGAGTGCGCCATCGGGCATCACGCGCCGGGAACCGCAATAGGCGGCCACGGCATCGGGCGCGGTTTTCAGCGCGGCCAGCATCTTGGCAAGGAAGCCGGCGTCCACCCAGTCGTCCGCGTCCAGGAACATCAGCCAGCGGCCGCGCGCTGTCGAAATCCCCTTGTTGCGCGCGCCGGCGGCGCTGTGGGCGCAAGACTTCAGCGTCCGAAATCGGGCGTCGCCTTCCATATAGCCGGCGATGATCGCGGGGGTGCGGTCCGTGGAGGCGTCGTCGACGACGATCGCCTCCCAATCAGCAATATCCTGACCGACAAGGCAATCGAGCGCCTGCGCCAGCGTCACCTCCGCATTGTGCGCAGGCACCACGATCGAAACCAGGGGATGATGCACCACGCCGTCTTACCCGCGCCTGGTTCGGAGGTAGAACAGGAGCCCCGACACATAGCCGGCGATTTCCTGCCAAAGGAAACGATCCTCAGGGACCCTGCGTCCAAGCAGCCTCCTGCGAACCCTGCCGAGATACCAAAGCGGCTTCCATTTGAACGCCTGTCTCAAATTCGCCCTGACGCCAGTCCGTTCATGCTGGACGAGCAAAGCGGCTGAGTGACCGCGCATGTAGAAGTAGATTTGCTTGGCCAGGCCTTCCATCGTCCGCCTGTGGAAATGGAACGCGACGGAGGTGGGCTGGTAGCGGCAGTCATATCCATTGGCGAGCAGCCGATACCAATATTCGGAGTCTCCAGAACATCCGGCCTGACCGACGTCGAGACGCTCGTCAAACAGCCCGGCGTGGTCAAACACGTCGCGCCGGAACGCCATGCTGGCGCCAGCCCCAACTTTCCAGGCAGGGAATACCTCGTGCTTGCTGGCGGCAAAATCGGCCGCGCGGAAAATCCGAGGTGTATAGCCTTGCCCGAAACTCCAGAATGTCTCGAAATAACGCTGCGCTTCGGTGGTAATCTCGGCGGGCAGCACAAGACCCGTCACCGCGCCGATCGAAGGTCTGTCAAATGCTGTGACCAGCCGCTCAAGCCATTGCGGATGAAGCAGAACGTCATCGTCCGTGTAGGCAACGATCTCGGAGGATGCACGCTCAGCGCCTCGATTTCGGGCAATATCCAAGCCGGGTCGGTCCTCGCGGACATAGATTGCGCCGGCAGCGAGCGCTACCTCGCGCGTTTCGCCGCCTGCCGACGCGTTGTCGACCACAATGACCTCCGCGGGCGGAAGGGTTTGCAGAGGGAGCGAGGAGAGGCAGCGCCGCAGCTCTTTCGGCCTGTCGCGCGTACAGATGACCACGCTGGCGCTCGGCAGGTCCAGAACCGGTGGAGCCGGGCTTGAGTCTTGAGCGATCGCAATTGGGGCAATGCGGCACTCCCCGTCGCTCGCCCTGAGCAAATGCCCGACCGGCAGCCCGCCGCGCCACAAGACGATCATGCCGGCATCGCAGTCCTCAGGAGCACCTTGGATGTCTAGATCCACGTGGCGGACACCTACGCAGCCGTCCACGCCAAACATCTCCCGCAGTTCTGCCTCCAGCACATTTACGTGCCCGTCTGGAGTGGATGACATTTTCACCAGCTCATTTCGCTATAAAGAGGCCGAAATTCGGCGTCTTTGTTTAGCATCCGTTTCACTCGAAGCTTGATCCAGCGAGGAACCAGCCTGGCCCGGCAATATGCGTCTACGATGTCAGGCAGACCAGAAATCGCGGTGCGTGGGTCCAGGACGACGGACTTCTTCAGCAGGTCGTAGGCCGCGAAAAACCGTCCCTCAATCAAAGCTCTTGTGGCAAGCCAATGGATCATGTCGACCAGATGGGCATCGAGATCGCCCCCGAATTGCGGATATTTTTCACGAAACTCGGCAAGGACGATTTCGCAGGAACGAAGCATCTGCATGACATCGCTCGACATGTTGACGTTCGTCATTCGGTAGCCCACAAGATGTTGAGGCACGACACGGAACTCGTAACTTTCCGCTATTCTGAGGCACATCAGAAGATCCTCGCAGCCTTGTGCGCTCTTGGCCCGCAAGGACGAATCGAATTGTCCCGCTTGCTCGAATGCGGAGCGACGTACAAGCATCGAACTTCCATTGCCGACAAAATTTTGTCTGCACATGCGCTGGAGCACATGACCTTGGGCGTCGGGGTGATTATGCAGCGAGAATACCCGACCGTCCTCATCGATATGCGCAAACCAACAATATGCCAGGCCTGCTGAAGAGCCACCTTCCAGCAAGGCGCGCAATTGCAATGCGATCTTGGATGGGGCCCAAAGATCATCCGCATCGACAAACGCTAGAAATTCCGCGTCGGTAGAAGCCGCGCCGCGATTGCGAGCGTGCGCAACTCCGCCATTTGACTGCCTTATGAGGCGTATACGCCGATCTTTATCGGCACAGAAGGCCACGATTGATGCGGACTCATCCGTCGATCCATCGTCGACCACGATAATGTCCAGTGCTTGGTAGTTCTGGCGGCAGATGCTGGTCAGGGTGGAGCGAATGGTTCGCTCCGCGTTGAACATCGGCACCACGACGCCTACTGTGGCATTGTCCTTGACCATCGGGGACTTCGTTTTCTCCGCAAGGTGGTGGAGTTCATGCAGGCACGCCGTCAGTACCGCTCTCTTCAAAGATCGGGGCGAATTCGCGGCAAAAGACGCTATTCTATTAGTTTTTACTAAATAATCATGCAAGCCAGCAGGCTCGGGTGGGCTTGGCAGGTCCACCCATAGTGATTTTTTGCCGCAGGCGGCTTCAGTTACGCGATGTGGCAGACAGAATGGAGTTCGTTCCGGTTCGCGTTTCAGGTCGGACCGGCCGCCATGGCAAGCATCGCCAGCAGTCGAAAGATTTCCAGTTCGCCGCCAACGCGCTGGATTTGATCGGTCCCGATGCAATCTCCTCGCAGGGAGGCGGCGGTGTGTCGAGCGAGCGTCGACCGAGGACCGAAAACATTCCGACAGATGATCTTCACTTCTTGTCCAGGCCTGCACACTCTTGTGGCGGCAAGGGCGCATATTAGGTCGTCGCTCGAATGAGAGAGGGTCTTTTGCGTCGATTGGCGGATACGTGGTACACTGCGTCAGCGGCGTGTGGGGTTGTCTTAGCCCCGGGTCTTACGTCGGCAGAATTTGAACACGCACCCTGCGTGCCTTGCGAGCCGGACAATGATCCACGCTGACGCCCTCTGCTCGTCATCGCGGTGCACTTCTGGAAATAAGTATTGGACGATCAGGCCATGTGCGGTACAGACTTCTCCGAGCACCGGAGCACCGGACCTCATGTTTGGGTAAGAAGAAAGATATCAGGACAATTGGTTTTAAAATGCGACCTTCCTGCCGGACACTGTCATCTCCGACGCCATGGCAAGCGCAGAACGTGTCGCTGCTGAACCGCACAGGGCGTGGACGATCGTCTCGAATATCGATCGAGAAAGGCCGGAAGCATTCGTGTCTTCAAGGTGAAGCCTAGTGCCTTCCGGTCTCAAAAAATCTGAAGTCGCCCATTCAAAGATCGGGTCCAAGAGGCCCCGCGTCATCTCACGGCTCTTGACATTGCGCGGTTTGGCCCTCGTGCACGATGGCCTTATGGGGGCCGCCGCGCTGTTGCTGTCATTCGCATTGAGGTTGGACGGCTTCTCGGGGAACTTTTGGAAGTTCGTTGCAGCTGCGGCACTCTTCGGATTCATAGTCAGCATCACTGGCTTTTTCCTTGGGCTCAATCGCGGCGTATGGCGCTACGCATCGCTGTCAGATTTCCTGGCGATCGCCGGCGTAACTACCGCATCTCTCGCCATCTTCACGGTCATCGAATTTCTGGTCGATCGACTGAATTCGATCCCACGTTCTTCCATTCTCATCGCGTGGGCCTTCGCGATCGTGTTTCTGGCCGGGCCGCGTGCCGCATACCGCGTCTATCGGAATCGGCACGATGTTAGAAAGGGGAAGGTTGCCAAAGGAAGCGCCAAGAACGTTCTTCTCATCGGGGCGACCGATAATGCCGAGGCTTTCATAAGAACGATCAAGGAGAGAAAAAGTGCCTCTGTGGAGGTGCTTGCAATTCTCGACGAACGCGGACGAAGAACAGGGCGAGCGATCCGGGGTATTCCGGTCGTGGGGCCGCTGAGCAACCTGCCTCAGATATTGGACCGGTTCGAAGCGCGGGGCCGCCGGGCCGAGGCAATAATCCTTACTCGATCTCGCGAGGAATATCAGCAATACGCCAGCCTCGAGGAGTTGGTGGACGTCGCGGCGCAGCAGAAGGTGGAGTTGCTGGCACTCCCCAATCTGCTCGACATGAAGAGTATCGATGCGGAGATTCAACTTAGCCCGATAAAATTAGAGGATCTCCTGCAGCGTGCACCCGTGAGGTTAGACACGCAGAAAATCACCGCTATGATTGGCGGTAAGAACGTGATGATCACCGGAGCCGGAGGTTCGATCGGGTCCGAGCTGGCGCGACAGGTATTGGATCTCAGTCCGCTGAGCCTCGTTCTCGTGGATGCCAATGAGTATGCGCTCTATTGCATCAAATCCGAGCTGAGCCAAAAGCATCCTGACCTACGTATCCACGCGGTGCTGTGCAACGTGCGCGAGAGGGAGGCGATCAGCAACGTCGTTGAAACCCACGCACCCAATCTGATCTTTCATGCAGCTGCTCTAAAGCACGTGCCGATGGTGGAGGCTCAACCAATCGAGGGCATTTTCACCAATGCCATCGGTACGCGGAACGTTGCCGACGCCGCATTGCGCTGGAAAGTCTCCAAGATGATCATGGTTTCGACCGACAAGGCAGTAAACCCTGCTAACGTCATGGGAGCCACTAAACGTATGGCGGAAATGTATTGCCAAGCGATGGATATCGATCAAAAGACGTCCACCACGCGCTTCATGACGGTTCGATTTGGCAACGTATTGGGATCAGCCGGATCCGTGGTTCCGCTCTTTGAACAGCAGATAAGGGCCGGCGGCCCTGTAACAGTGACCCACCCGGACATTGTGCGTTTTTTCATGACCATTCCCGAAGCGTGCCTGCTGGTGCTGCAGGCAGCAGCCCATGATCCGGACGACGTTAATGAGCGCGGCCGAATCTTTGTTCTCGATATGGGTTCACCGGTGAAGATTGCTGACCTGGCGAGGAACCTCATCCGCCTATCTGGGCTGCGTCCGGACACCGACATTCAAATCGCTTACACCGGGCTGCGTCCCGGAGAGAAACTCTACGAAGAACTGTTCGACAGTAACGAGACATTGCGTGAGACGGGGTCGCCGGGAATCCTGGCAGCGTCTGCGCGATCTATTGAGCGGGCGATGATCGAGCGCATCTTCGATGAGATGCAGCGTATGATAGATAGACTGGATTTGGAGGGCGCGCTTCGCCTTCTTCAATCGACAGTACCAGAATTCACCGCGGGACCTGATATTCACCTGACAATGAGCAACACGCGCTCGCTACGGCAATGAATTTCATTTACCCGGCAACTGAGGGTCTGCAGACAGAAAGCGGCGCGACCGAGGAGAGATTGCGCGTACTGGTGATCAGCCAGCATTTTTGGCCTGAGAGTTTCAGGATAAATGAGGTTGTCGAATCGCTGCGGCACCAAGGCTGCGACGTTGAGGTCTTGGCCGGGCAGCCAAACTATCCACAGGGCAAGATTTTCGAGGGCTATAGCGCCTTTGGCTTCGGGACCGAGACCCACCCTTCAGGGTACTTGATTCATCGAGTACCCGTGGTGCCTCGAGGCCGCGGCGGCGGAATTCGGCGGATATGGAACTACCTCTCATTTGTAATATTTGGAGGGCTGCTGGGCCCGTATCTTACGCGGACCAAGCGATACGACGTCATCTTTGTCTACGCAATCTCGCCCATATTGCAAGGACTGGTGGGCGCCGTTTTCCGGCGTATCAAGGGAGCAGCTCACGTCATTTGGGTGCAGGACCTGTGGCCAGAAAGCCTTGAAGAAACCGGCTTCATAAAAAACAGATGGATGCTGGCAGCGGTCGAGCGGCTCACTGGTTTCATATATCGACGCGCTGACCTTCTACTTGTCCAGTCTCGCGGATTTATCGGGAAGATACAGGCCATTGTGGGTGACGACGTGCCAATCGCGTATCATCCGAACCCCGGTGACAACCCCTTGGCGGAGAGCGCATCCCCTGAGAGTTCATCTCTCAAACTACCCACGGGATTTAACGTCGTGTTCGCGGGTAACCTTGGGACGGCTCAGGCATTGGAGACCGTGCTGGATGCAGCAAGTCACATTCAAGATCCAGAGATATGCATCGTTCTTGTGGGCAGTGGCAGCAGATCCGATTGGCTCAGAACGCAGATCGAGCGGCGTCGCTTGAGCAACGTGGTATTGGCAGGCCGATTTCCAGCCGAGATGATGCCAAGGATATTGGCGCAATCATCGGCGCTTCTTGTCACATTGAAGCGGTCGGCCGCCTTCGGGCTGACCATACCCAGCAAGATTCCAACTTATCTTGCCGCAGGCCGCCCCATTCTGGCCTGTTTAGATGGCGAGGCTGCAGAGATCATTCGTGAAGCCAATGCCGGAATAACAATTCCGGCAGAAGATTCGTTTGGTCTGTCCGAGGCTATGGTGCGGCTCAAAAATATGCCCGAAGAAGCGAGAGAATCCATGGGAGAGTCGGGCCGCGAGTACTTCAAATCGCATTTTGCGCCCGCGCCGCTTGCTCGTCAGCTAATTGATCATTTTCGACATGCACGAAGCAAGCTAGCACGCTCGCGGTTGTAAATCAGGAATCGGTGATGGAACGACAGACTCATCGCAAATTGCTGGTGTTAGGTGCCTCTGGCATGCTGGGCAATGCAGTCTTCAGATTTTTCTCAAATAGTCCTGGCTTTCAAACCTTTGGCTCAATCCGTTCCAGATCCCATCAACGCCTCTTCTCGGAGGAGGTCAGAGGAAATTTGGTCAATCTGCCCGACGCGGAAAACCCCGACGCACTCCTCGATCTGTTCGCCGACGTGGCACCCGACGTCGTCGTAAACTGCATCGGCTTGGTCAAGCAGCTTTCCTCGGCAAGTGATCCTTTGGCGGCAATCCCCATCAACGCGATCTTGCCACACCGGCTAGCACGACTCTGCAGGATCGCAGGTGCCCGCCTCATTCACATAAGTACGGACTGTGTCTTTGATGGCGCGGACGGCAACTACAGTGAAAGTTCGCGTCCTAACGCATATGATCTCTATGGGAGAAGCAAGCTGCTCGGCGAAGTCGATTACGACAACGCGATAACACTGCGGACTTCGATCATCGGCCGGGAATTGAACAGCGCCCACAGTCTGATCGACTGGTTTCTGAACCAAGAGGGCAGCGTTAAGGGCTTCACGCGGGCGATCTTTTCCGGCTTGCCCACCGTCGAGCTAGCCAGGGTCATTCGCGATTTCGTTCTTCCGAACCCGGCCCTGACAGGCCTCTATCATGTCTCCGCCGCGGCAATTAGCAAACACGATCTCTTGAACATAGTGGCGCAAATCTACGCGAAGGAAATTCGCATCGAGCCGGATGATAGGGTGGGGATCGATCGATCTCTTAACTCATCCCGTTTCCGCCACGCTACCGGATACGAGCCTCCACAATGGCCCGCGCTCATTCAAGCCATGCATGATTTCTGCTAACCAAACGAGACCATAAGTATGTTTTCCAACAAGACGCTGCTCATAACCGGGGGTACTGGATCCTTCGGGAATGCCGTGCTTTCGAGATTTCTAGCAAGCGATTTCGCGGAAATTCGCATATTCAGCCGAGACGAGAAGAAGCAGGAAGATATGCGCTTGGCGCTTCGGGATGAGCGTCTCAAGTTCTACATTGGCGATGTTCGCGACTACCATGCTGTCGACGATGCGGTTCGTGGTGCCGATTACATCTTTCACGCGGCGGCTCTCAAGCAAGTACCTTCCTGCGAGTTCTACCCAATGGAGGCGATCAAGACCAACGTGCTGGGGGCGGAGAATGTACTTCGCGCGGCAATCAGTCATGGGGTTCAGCGGTGTGTCGTGCTCAGCACGGACAAGGCGGTGTATCCAGTCAACGCGATGGGGATGTCCAAGGCTCTGATGGAGAAGATGATGATCGCCAAATCCCGACTGAGCGATTCCGTCCGTACGGTCGTCTGTGCGACACGTTATGGCAACGTGATGGCTTCTCGCGGATCGGTGATCCCTCTTTTTTTGGACCAACTCATGCGTGGCCAACCGCTCACGGTAACCGATCCGAACATGACTCGCTTTCTCATGTCTCTCGACGAATCGGTCGATTTGGTTCTCTACGCCTTCGAGCATGCGCGGTCTGGCGATATTTTTGTTCAGAAGGCGCCAGCTTCCACAGTGGGGGTTTTGGCGGACGCGATGCGGGAGGTCCTCGGACGCGACAACCCCGTGAGAATCATCGGCACGCGGCACGGCGAAAAGCTCTTCGAATCTTTGGTGTCTCGCGAAGAAATGGTTCGCGCAGAGGATCTCGGAAACTACTACAGAATTCCAGCCGACTCGCGCGATCTGAATTACGATAAATATTTCGTAGAGGGAGAGCGGGCGGTTTCAGCTCTCGATGACTATACATCTCACAACACGGTTCGCCTTGATATTGCTCAGGTCAAAGAACTCTTGAGCCGCCTTGATCTAATCAGGGAGGCTATCAGTGCTTAAAGTCATGACTATCGTGGGGACGCGGCCGGAAATCATACGGCTGTCGCGGGTCATCGCCCTGTTCGACGCAAATTTCCAGCACACGCTGGTGCACACAGGACAGAATTACGACTACGAACTGAACGACGTCTTTTTCTCAGAGCTTGGAATCCGGACGCCGGATATTTTTCTCAGGGCAGCCGGGAAATCAGCGGCCGAAACGATTGGGCAGGTGATTATCGCGGCTGACGAGGTGCTGGATAAGCACAATCCTGATGCCTTGCTCATCCTCGGCGACACAAACAGCTGTCTGGCAGCCATCTCTGCGAAAAGGCGTAAGGTCCCCATTTTCCACATGGAAGCGGGGAATCGGTGCTTCGATTTCCGAGTGCCCGAGGAGATTAATCGCCGCATCGTTGACCATATCTCGGACGTCAACCTGACTTATAGCCAAATTGCTCGCGAATACCTGTTGCGAGAAGGGCTGCCGCCTGACCAGATAATCGTCACCGGAAGTCCCATGCGCGAAGTCCTCGAGTACTACCGCGAAGCGATCAACGGCTCAGATGTGCTCGGCCGTTTCGGACTCGCCCCGGGAAGATTTTTCATCGTCAGCGCACATCGCGAGGAGAATGTCGACGCGCCTGATAGGTTGGAAAAGCTGCTGAGGATCATCAATGGGATTGCGGACCGCTACGATGAGCCAGTGATCGTATCGACCCATCCCCGCACGAGGAAGCGCCTGGATGCACTCGGCGTGGATTGCAGTCCTAAGGTAAGGTTCGAAAAGCCGTTTGGCTTCCTCGATTACATAAAACTTCAGAGCTCTGCCCGAGCTGTTTTATCCGACAGCGGGACCATTACGGAAGAGAGCGCAATCCTCAACTTTGCCGCGTTGAATTTGCGCGAAGTGCATGAACGTCCGGAGGGGGTCGAGGAAGCTTCAGTAATGATGGTTGGGTTGGAGCTAGAGCGGATACTTGATGGACTTAAAATCCTCGAAAGCCAACCGCGCGGTGCGGACCGGCTGTTGCGCATGCCGAGCGATTACCATCCCGACAACGTGTCCGAGAAGGTCATGCGAATTGTCCTAAGCTATACCGACTTCGTGAACAGGCGTGTCTGGAGAACGCAATAGCGACTAACCGCGTTCGCCTACTGCAGCGATTGTGGCTCAACGGGCGTGCTTTCAACTCGACCGTTGCTGGACGCCAACCACTTCGTGGCCCACCAAACCGCGCCAAGGAACATAACGGAAAGGAGTAGTTCGATCGCATAGATCAGCAAAGTCCATGGAAATCCCATTTGGACCGTCAGGTAAGCCAGCGACACGCCTGTTACGGACGCGGCTGCCAGGTTTTGCGTCGAACGGGCAGCTATCCACTCGACCAAGTGACCCGCTAGCGTGAGTGCAAACATAAAGGCCGCCACGACCATCGCCGATCCGGACAGGCTAGCTACGCCGATAGGGCCGGGGAGTGTGAGGAATGTATAGTACTCAACATGCCCGTAACGATTGCCCGACATTTCTTGGTAGATTGCGTGGGAGCCTGCGGCGGGATCCTCAGACATCACTTTCAAGAACAGGTCGGCGCTGAGTCGGTCGGAATTGGCGGCTGCTGTCATAACGCCCTCCATTCCGACCCAACGCATGACAGCGAGATTGCGGAGTTGGCGGAACAATCCCTGGAGAGCAGAACGATTTCGCGTTACGGTTTCCACTTTGTCGGCCAATGAAGTTTCTTGAAGCGCGGGAGGCTTCGGGACTGCTCGCGGAGTTGCAGGAACCTCTGAAGTCGAGCTCGCCTCAGCGGAGTTCGAATCATTGGATGCTTCAGGAGGCGTTGCCGGCAGAGGCACGGAGGTCCCGGACGCAGTTTGCGAGAAGTCGAACGTGCGTTCGAAACTGACTACCGCCAGCGACGCCACAAAGATAAATGCGGCTAAACCCATCGCCAAGCCAACGGCAATCCAGCTCCGCACCTGCCGCCGCCGCAACGCAATGACTACGACCGCAGCCAGGACGTAGAGAAGAAGCTGGATCCGGCTGCCCATCGAAATAGAAGCGAGCAATCCAAGAAATGTCGCCGTAAGGATCAAGGCGGCATATGGCCATCCCCGGAGTTCGATGAGCCAGAGCACCGCAGTCAGCCCGCCCAAGAGGGAGCCCCAGGCGATGCCAAAGGCGGCGACCGCGTAGATGCGAGCGTCCATGTCAATGCCAAGGGGGAAGCCAATTCGGAGGATATGAAATGTGTAGTTCGCCCAATACATCCCGATTGAGCAAACTATCAGCACAGAAAACGCTCCGAGGACCGAATTGGCAAGATGAGCGGTTCCAGAAGCTCTCAAAGTGTTTGGAAAGGATGGAAACAATGTCGCCATGAAGTTCGCCAAACACACGCCCGACAAGCCACTGGCCGCAAAAATTAACGCTTGGTCCCATTGCGACGTGAATGTGCTAACCGGCTCAATTAGCTGCACACCAAACACGAAGTGCGCGATCGCTTTCGCTATGAAACCCACGAAGAGGAATGACGACAACAAGAAAACGAAGAAAGAGGAGGGAAATGCAAGCGAGATGGCTACCGCGGCGCAGCCGGAAACATAGAACCAGAGGAGGATTAACGGCGAGGCGCCAGAATTGGTCGTTAAGAGCAATAAGAACAGAGGTAGCGCTATGACCGCTCCTGCAGGCAGCGCGAAACCTGTGATCGAGCCGGATCGGGAATTTGGCGAAGACGCAGTCATGGGCATTCCCTATACTCCGAAAGCGGCTTGCGACCCAAGGGCGACTTTTCCATTTCCCCAGCAAGGGTTGGTGGGCCTACGCCAATGGTCCGGCCGTCGTTGCGCGGCGTGTCGGGCTTATGGTATAGGCCGAGCAAATGCGAATTGGCCTGGCTCGCTTTAACCGCTCACCATCTCGGCATCGCCGCGTGCAGTATCACCCCGAAGAAGCCTCTACATGAACGACGAGCGATTCGAAGACGAGCCACGCGTAGTCGTGCTCGGAGGGACCGGTTTCGTCGGCGAGGCCTTTGCCAAGTGCTGGAATATCTCTGCGGTCCGTCCCAGCCGATACCTGGTGCACAGGTCGCGGCCAAAATGGCTCGATACAAGCGGCGTGGAACGCAACGACGTCAACCTCGGTGACCCTGCTCAAATGCTGAGCGTGCTTCGCGGTCAAGATGTTCTGATCAACCTTCTGCGCCCGGATGGCAGCGGCTGGTATAGCGGTGCGATGGAGAGCCTGAAGTCGACCTTTCGGGAGTCCGGAATCCGTCGTTGTATCCACGCGAGCAGCATTGACGTTTATGCCGGCGTAAAAGACCATCTCGTTGACGAAGATACGCGACCGCGGCCACTGTCACCTTATGAGACAGAGCATATTGCGGTCGAAGCGGTAATGAGAGATTCGTTCCCCGAGACAATCGTATTGCGACTGGGGGCCGTGTTCGGGCCAGGCGGCCGCAATCTGGTCAGCTTGGCGGAAGAGATAAGCCGTGCCCCGCAGTGGAAAATCGTGCTTCGCCGCTCACTGTATGGCGCCAGACGGATGCACCTTGTCAGTGTCGAGACTGTAGCTCGGGCACTCGTCCAATTATCGCTCGAACGAAAGCGTCTTGGCCCTCAGGTGGTGCTTGTCACAGACGATCACGACCCAAACAACAATTTCGCTTTCGTCCAGGATCGCCTCGCTGTGGCATTTCGTCGTAATGTACCCAAGATTGGGCCTACGGCGCCGAGATCGTTGCTGAGGTTGCTCCTTCGTGCGAGAGGATTGCCGGATCGGAACATCGACCGACGTTTTTCCCATAGAAAGGCCTCCGAACTCGGATTGCCGTCCGAGGCGTTCGTGGATCGATTGGAGGAATATGCTCAGCATCTAGCCGACGACATCGGCAGATACGACGAATGAACGTGCTCCTGACCACCGTATCGCTCGATTCCCAAAAGGGAGGAGGTACCGCAGAACGAACGCGGCGCCTCTCGGCTCATTTGGCGGCCAGGGGACATCGATGCGAAGTCGCGACTATGCAGGATGGCGATTTGGCGGAAAAGCTTCGCCAGCGAGGCGTCCCAGTGTATGCGACGGGTTCAGTGCGCCTACGGCTTACGGTCCCCTTTATCAATCCTCTGCGGCTCGCCCGGAGCCTCCGCAGAGCCGATGTTGTTCACATTCTTGGTTACTGGAACCTTCTTTCGGTCGCGACAGCGTTTCTGGCTTCGCGGCTGGGCAAACCTTACGCATTCAGCGCCGCGGGCGAGTTCGTGGGCCTTGACCGCCCACGTCCGATCGCGCGTCTTTTCCATGTCCTTTTTGGCAAACGGGTAATCCGCGATGCAAGCTTGCTGGTTGCGATTACCCCACTGGAACGAAGCCAAATTCTGGAGCGATTTCAGCTACCAGAAGACCGTGTCATCGTCCTCCCCAATGGAGTGGAGGAGCACGCCCAGGCCGTCACCCATCACCCTTCTCAGTCGGATGCGCCCTACATACTGTTCATGGGACGCCTTGCCGAAGTGAAAGGCCCAGACCTGCTCGTCCAAGCTTTCGCCGATGTGGCGTCGGAATACGGTGATGTCCGGTTGGTGATGGCAGGGCCGGACTTTGGAATGCGCTCCAGTTTGGAAAAGTTCGTTGGAGAAAGGCAACTTGGTGATCGCGTTATCTTTACGGGTCATCTAGGCGAGATTGAGCGGAACGACGCTTACGAGCGAGCTCTGTTTCTTGCCGTCCCATCTCGCGCCGAGGCGATGTCGCTTGTTGCGTTGGAAGCTGGAGTTGCCGGAACACCGGTGCTACTGACCGATCAATGCGGATTCGACGAGATTGAAAGCGTTGGTGGTGGCCTTGTTGTGCAGGCGACCGTTGAGGGGCTGCGTGGCGGCCTCCGGTCGATGCTGGCAGAACGCGAGTCGCTGAGCACGATGGGCCAAGCTCTTCAGGCCCACATTCGCGGAAAGTTTACATGGCCTTCGATCGCGGATCGCCTAATTTTACAGTTCCACAGTATGATCGCGAACCGCAGAGGGGAGGGCGGGGATTAGGATTGTCTCGGTTCGGCAACTTTCAAGAGAAGCAGCAAGCAGCAAAAAACGTCCCAAATGAGCGCCTTGGAAATGAATTTGGATAGGATGCCGCGGGTTTCTTTGGTCGTTCCCGCCTTCAACGCGGCTGAGTATATTGGCGAGACGATCGAGAGTCTGCTCGTTCAGGATTACCCGAACTTAGAGATCACCGTGGTGGACGACGGTTCTACCGACGCCACCAGCGACATCGCCGCCACCTTCTCCGGGAAAGTGAAACTGCACCGCCAAGTCAACGCTGGTCAAAGTGCCGCCATGACGGTGGGATGGGCGATGAGCACCGGAGAGGTGCTTGGCTATGTTAGCGCGGACGACCGGCTTCGCCCTGCTGCTGTCCGGCGATGCGTCGAGGAGCTAATGGCGCGTCCAGAAGTCGTTCTCGTTTACCCTGATTTTCACATCATAGATGAAAGGTCGGTCCTCCGGTCAACGCTCCGACCACCGGACTATTCAAGACGCGCGCTCTTTGCCAAGCTCCATTGCTTGCCAGGCCCTGGCGCGCTGTTTCGACGCGCCGCCTACGAGAAGGCCGGTAGTTGGCGTTCCGACCTGCGCCAAATTCCTGACCTGGATTTCTTCCTCCGCTTGGGATTGCAGGGAAGTTTCCATCACCTGCCGGCGGTGCTCGCGGAGTTTCGGATGCATAGTGCTTCCACGACATACAGAGCTGTCCCATTCGAAAGGGGGGAAGAGCCGCGGCGCATGGTCGATGCCTTCTTTCGGCGGCACGACCTGCCAGACGATATCCGGAGGTGGGAACGCGAAACTCGGGCTAATGCAAGTCTGCTGTCGGCAGCAATTCATGGGCGTTCGGGCCGAACAGGGATCGCCCTGCGCCGGCTTGCCGCAGCAGCGTTGCATCCGCCTACACTTGCATCACCCAAGGCGCTAAAACATACTTGGCTGATAGCTCGGAGCGCATTTACGGGGGCAGTGCCGCGGTGAGTTAGGCCGGGTCAAAAGCCAGCCGTTTCTTGTCTTTGCCAAGGTATTCACAAAGGGCCGCCACCCCGCATTGGTGGTCGGCGCGTTGACTAAGACCCGAAACGGCAATCGCGCCGACCACACCCACGCCCTGGACGTGTATGGGGAACGCTCCGCCGGCCAGGACGTAGTCTGCCGGATCGAGCCCGTATCCCGGCGGAAAGGTTCTGTCCTCACGCTGCTGCTCCAAGGCCATGCGATAACTGCTCTTTTGGAACATCCTGACGGTATTAAGCTTGCGCCGCGCCCATTCCGCGGTGGCGGCGGTTGAGCCGGGCAGAGCAGCGTGGAACAGCTGCCGGTCCCAGAGACGGACATCGACCACGATACCCTGCCTCTCTACGATCGCGCTCGCGCGGATGGCACAGCCAATCTCGAACGCACACTGTTCATCGAAGCATGCGAAAAGGAGCGTCGCTTCCTGTTCGACGACTATTTTCAAATCTTCGGTCTTCCCAGCTGTTCCTGCCTTCAAAATCTTCGCCTCCTTGCTTGTTGGCCGTTGAAAATTCACGGTCCTACAACAATCTCAGCCCGGTCGGAAATCTGTCGTGGGCAATGGGCCAGAACGCCTGGCACGTCTGTTGAAGTAGTCCCACCACTTCGACGCTATAAAAACTTGCTGCTGCCTTTGGATAAAGCCCCGAAATTTGTCGTCGGCTGCTGTTAGGGCTGTTGCAAGCTGGGCAGGATTGCTAGAAGTCGCCAACCAAGCGAGACCGTCGAGGTCGCAGAATTCCCAAGGGCAATGAGAAACCGAACATTTTTTGCGATAGTTTTCGTAGGCAGGCAAGGGTCCAGCTATCTCCAAGGGCTGATAGACTCCCATCCAGACGCGACGTGCGAAGGTGAATTGTTCTCGCCGACGGCACGCTTGCTGGCTGACGTGCTCAGGCGACGCACCATATCGTTCAGGAACTCCCGCCAGAAAGACGCCGCGACTTACCTTGAGAAAAGGCTGCACAGGAAGAACAGCGACGTCATCGGATTCAAGATGCCATATCTCTCGCTGATAGAACATCCTGATGCGAGGGACGCGTTTAAGACTTTTGGGTACAGGATTATCCGCCTTTCTCGCGAGAATCTCCTGGATCAGTACATTTCGTACAAGCTTGCGACTATCAATGGTGCCTGGAGGTCCGATCGCGGCTCAATGACCGTCAACTGCTTCACTGCGGAGCCGGCAGATGTGGAAGAAGCGTTCAAACGATGGACCGAATGGAATTTGGAGCTCTCAAGGATGGTAGAGACTCTGCCCAATCTGCATGTTACTTACGAGGAGTTGGTAGACGGGCCAGGTGTGTCTCGCTCGCTGGAGTTCCTCAATTTGCGCCAAGTTTCGCTCCATAGTCCGTTCAGGAGGCAGCGGTCCGGTACCCAATCTGAAATCATCAAGAACTATGCCCAGTTGAAGGAGCATTTTGCCCGGACAGAATGGGTAAGTCATTTCGTTGGATGAGTGCTGTTCCGAACGCTGCCTGTTATGGGATCGAGAGCGACGAGCGCGGGGTTTGGCCTCGCTACGGACCTCCGCCCCGAGCCCTCGAAGGCCATTCGGCGGCCGTATGAGCGCGCGGCAATGACCGAACTCTCCGGCGTGCTTAGGAGAGCGAAGCTGCCTTCCATGTTGAGGGCCAGCGGAGCGGCGGCGGCCGGCCGAATAGCAATACTGGCAGCCGGACTAGGCAGCTCGCTTCTTCTCCCCCTCGCCTTACCGCAAGACAAGGTTGGCATCTACTTCATCGCTCAGATTCTCACAGCCGGGTTCGCAATTCTGGCGATGATGGGTCTTACGTTCACGGCGCCGGCACTGGTTTCGGCCGCCGCGGCGCGAGGCGATTTCGGACGTGCGCGTGACGCCATCATGCGGATCCAAGGAATCGTCGGCGGGTTTGGCCTCATAGTCGCGTGCGCCTTTTGGCTTGCAGACCGGTGGATTCCCTCAGGGGCAAACGTCACGGCTTGGAGCGGAGTGCTGGCAATAGTTGCGCTGCAAATTCCGTGCGCCGCACTTGGAGCAGTCCAGGTGGAATTGCTCAGAGCAATTCACTCGATCAGGAGTTCGGCGTTTCTTATGGCGTTTCCGAGCACCGCGGTTGCCCTCTTTCTAGCTTTCGCCCTAACCACTCGACTGCAACCCAGCTTGCATCAGGTGCTCCTTTGCAGTTTTGCTGGATACGCAATTGCCGCGGGGGTTGGAGCGTTCAGCATTTCCTCGTCGTGCCGGCGCTGGAGCCAGTCGGCCAAAGAGCCCATTGGCTCTGGAGCGATCATCCGCCGGACCCTGCCCAACCTGGCGACAACGTTGGCATTGTTTGGGTTGTCTCAAGTGGACATGATCCTGTTGACGCTGCTCAGCAGTCTACAGGAGATCGCGCAATACGGCATCGCCCTACGGATTTCGACAGTGCTCATAATGCCGCTGAGCATAGCCAATTCGGCCTTTGCGCCCTCAGCCGTTCACCTCTGGACACTCGACGATCGTACAGGACTCCAGAAGGCGCTGCGGCTCCTGGTCTCAGTGGCGACCCTGCTGACTTTTCTCATGTATGCCGGCCTCGCGGTGCTCGGCTATACCCTGGTCCATCTTTGGAATCCACATTATGAAAACTCTCTCTGGCTCGCCCTGATCCTGGGCGCCGGTCAACTAGGGCATGTTCTCGGCGGTTCATCGGGCATTTTGCTGATGGTTCTGGGCGACGAAAAAGTCGCCTTCCGCATCACTCTCGTCACAGGTGTAGCGACAGTTGCTCTATGTAGCGTCGGCATTTTGGTCGGAGGACCTTATTTGCTCGCCGCCGCAGCGGCCGCGTGCAACGTGCTTCAGGTCTTCTTCTTCGCCAGACGAGTTCGGGAAAGATTCAAGGTAGACGCTACATTCAAGTCGCTCTTTCGTAAAAAAGTCCCAACATCAGAGGTCTAACCAGACAGTTTCTGACGTGATGTTTGCGTCAACGTTCTGAGCATCGGACGGCAAGGCGTCTTTCGGGCTCCGGCTCCGATAATACCAATGCTCTTATCTGCTCCTTCGTTGGTCTTGGGCCTGATTTGCTTGAGGATCGGCAGAGGCCTGGCGGCGGGCCGGGGCGCGCTGCGCCAAACCTGCTCACCCACAGTGCCGCAACGATCATCCAGCCGATATTGGTTGTGCGCGGCGGGCCGAGCTTCCGGCCCGCCGCCGATCCGGCGCAGGATCCGCAGTCCCCGCGCCTAGCGCTCCTCGTCCGGTTGCTTTGGCCGCCGAGTGGTCACGCTGCCGTCCTCATCGGCGGAAGTCCCGGGAGCAGCTTGGCCAGGGTGATCGGAAAATCCCGGACTCGTATCCCGGTGGCGTTGAATACCGCGTTGCTGACCGCCGCTCCCGTGCCGCAGACGCCAAGTTCACCAACGCCCTTGATGCCGAGATGGTTGGCGTGTTCGTCATAGTCGTCGAGCAGCACCGTCTCGATGGCCGGAATATCGGCGTGCACCGGCATCAGATATTCGGCGAGATCGCCGTTCACCCAATTGCCGTGGCGCCGATCAACATGGGCGGCCTCGTGCAGTGCCGAGCCGACGCCCCAGATCATGCCGCCCATCAACTGCGAGCGCGCCGTCTTGGCATTGATGATGCGGCCCGCCGCGAACACGCCGGTCATGCGCCGCAAACGGACTTCGCCGGTAGCGACATCGACAAGGACTTCCGCGAACGCCGCGCCATAGGTGTTCTGGGAATAATTCTTGAAGTTCGGATCGTCGGCTTGGCCAATAGTTTGTCCTGTGGCTTCAAGGCCTTCTGGAAACCAGCGGCCGACATCGGCGAGGATGTCGTTGGGAACGGCTCCCGGACCAGCAGCTTCGGCGATCTTGTTCCTGATCTCTTGGCAGGCCCGGTCGACCGCTATCGACAGGTTGGACGCTCCCCAAGAGCCGCCGGCGCCGGCGCTCGGCGGAAAATCCGAATGCGCCAGTTGTGCCGTCACCAGATTCACGCCGATCCCCAATGCTTCCGCCGCGATTTGGCAGGCGATGGTGTACGTGCCGGTGCCGATGTCGGGCGTGTCGGAGCGCACGATCACACGGCCGTCCGGCTCGATGCGGACGATGGCGCCCGTCGGCCCCTGAAAATGCATTCGGATTCCCGCCGCCATGCCGTAGCCGACCAGATGATTTCCCTCGCGACGGCTACCCGGCGTCTTCGGCCGCTGGTCCCAGCCGAAGCGCTTGGCACCTTCGCGAAGGCAGTCCGCGAGCCGCCGTCCGTTCAGCGGCACGCCCAGCTCAGGATCGGTCGCGGTGTCGTTCTTGAGCCGCAATTCCACGGGATCGATATCGAGCGCATGGGCCAACTCATCCATTGCGGTTTCGAAGGCCAGCAAGCCCGGCAGTTCGCCGGGGCCGCGCACCGCTTCAGCCGCCTTGAGATCGAGATTGGTGATCGAGTGTCGAGTCAGGCGGTTCGGCGCCGCATAGAGCGAGCGCGCCACTGTCGCGGCCTGCTCGATCCATGGTTCCCCTTCAGCCGCCTGAAGGTTGACGTCGTGCCCGAGGCCGGTGAGTTGGCCGTCCGGTGTCGCCGCCAGGCGCACGCGGTGGATCATTTCTGGCCGATGCCCGGTGAGGGTGAAGACCTGCCGGCGCGTCAAGGCGACCTTGACCGGGTGGGCCAGCGCGCGCGCGGCCAGCGCCGCGAGAACGGCCTCGGCGTGGAGATAAAGCTTGGAGCCGAACCCACCGCCGACAAAGGCCGCGTCGACGGTCACCTGATCGGCCGTCAATCCCAGCGTTTCGGCAAGGGCGATGCGATTTTGCGCGACGGTCTGCGTCGCCAGATAGACGGTGAGATGGTTGTCGCGCCAGTCGGCGAGACAGGCATGCGGCTCCATCGGCTGCGAGAAGTGGTATGGCGTCGTGTAGGTCTGGTCGACGGTCACCGGTCCGGCCGACATCGCTGCCTCCAGGTCACCGAAGCGCGTCTCGCCCGGAAGGCCGATACTGAGGGTCGCCTGCGGTTCTGCCCGATCGGCGTGAGTGGCAAGATCGAAGGCGCCGTCTTCATGCGTATAGGTCACTTTCACAAGCGCCGCGGCGGCGCGAGCTTGTTCGAAGGTGTCCGCGACGACAAACGCCACCGGCTCGCCAAAATACGCGATCCGGTCGCTGGTCAGCTGCGGATGCGGCCGGTCGAAGATCGTCGGCTTGTTGACGAACGCCCCCTGTTTGGGAACGTTTCGATGGGTCAGCACCAGGCGCACGCCAAGTGCCATTTCGGCTTCCGCGGTGTCGATGTGGGTGATCTTGCCCTTTCCGATCGCCGCGCCGCGGATGAAACCGTAGAACGGTTGGCCCGGGTCCTGCCGCTCGTAGGAATACACAGCGCGCCCGGTGACTTTTAGCGGGCCGTCGATGCGGTTGATGCCGGGGCCGATCATCTGGAAGCTCCTTCGCGTGCGGGTTCGAGAATAGCCGAGAGTGTCCGTCGGACGAGCGGCAGCTTGTAGGCGTTCTGTTGGGTTGGCCTGGCGCCGGCGAGCACAATGTCGGCGATCGAGTCGGCGTCGGCGACGGTCCGCTCGGCCTGTTCGACGCGCCAAGGCTTGTGTGCGAGACCGCCGAAGGCAAGCCGGTCGACGGTGAGGTGGCCCTCCTCGACCTTGGCAATCAACGCCACCGAGACCGTGGCGAACGCGTATGACGCGCGTTCACGGACCTTGCGATAAAGCTGCACGCCACCTCGTGATTTCGGCAGCGTCACCGCGGTGATCAGCTCGCCCGGCTCCAGTACGGTCTCGATATGCGGCGTATTGCCCGGCAGGCGATGGAAGTCGGCAATCGGAATGCTGCGCGTTGCCCCTCCTGGCGCCACCGTTTCCACGGCCGCGTCCAGCACCCGCATGGCGACAGCCATGTCTGAAGGATGCGTCGCGATGCAAGCTTCGCTGACGCCGAGAATAGCGTGATTGGCGTTGAGCCCCCCGATCGCGGCGCAGCCCATGCCCGGCGAGCGTTTGTTGCATGGCATATCGGTGTCGTAGAAATAGGGGCACCGTGTTCGTTGCAGCAAATTGCCGGCAGTTGTCGCCTTGTTGCGGAGCTGCCCGGAGGCGCCGGAGACGATCGCCCTGGACAGCAAGCCGTAATCCCCGCGGATCCGAGGATCGGCAGCAAGATCGGTGTTGCGGACAAGCGCGCCGATGCGCAGGCCACCCTGGTCGGTTGGCTCAATCCGATCGAGGCCGATGTTGTTGACGTCGACAAGATGCGTGGGCGTTTCGATCTGGAGCTTCATCAGATCCAGCAGATTGGTGCCGCCGGCAATGAATTTTGAGCCAGGTGTACGCGCCGCCGCGGCCGCTGCCTCGGCCGCGCTGGCCGGGCGTTCGTAGGTGAAGGCTTTCATGGCCGTCCTCCTGCAACCGTGTGGATCGCTTCGATGATGTTGGGATATGCGGCGCAGCGGCAAATGTTGCCGCTCATGCGCTCACGGATTTCCGTTTCGCTCAGCACGATTGGTGCAGCGAGATCGGCCGTGACATGGCTTGGAATGCTGGCTGCGATCTCGTTCAGCATTGCCACCGCCGAACAGATCTGCCCCGGCGTGCAGTAGCCGCACTGAAAGCCATCATGATCGACGAAGGCCGCCTGCATCGGATGCATGCGATCGGGCGTGCCCAGTCCCTCGACGGTCGTGATCGCGTCGCCCTCATGCATGACGGCGAGGGTGAGGCAGCTGTTGATACGCTGCCCATTGACCAGGACGGTACAGGCGCCGCACTGGCCCTGGTCGCAACCCTTCTTGCTCCCCGTAAGATGCAAGTGTTCGCGCAGGGCGTCGAGCAGCGTCGTGCGGGGATCAAGCTCGAGCGCGTGAACTTCGCCGTTGACCCGAAGCTCCACCGAGTATCGCTTGGATGTGCCGCTTTGGTTACCCGCAATGTGGGTCGGTGAATTGTCCGCAGCCGCCGAACTCGGCTGTTTGCGACCGCGTGTCCGCATATGAACTGAAGCCATGCATCGTCCTCCGTTCAGGACGGTCAGACCGCAGCGCCTGCTTCATTCACCAGGATCTGCGGAGACCGCGCTTTGCCCAGGTAGCCCGTTGCAAAAGCTACGATACGTAGCGTACACTTGTCAACCACGATACGTAGCGTACACTTATCAAGCCGATTCGGGGGTTTGGGCGGGATCAGAGGCGCGAGTCTGCTGCTTGCTTTGGCCAGACGGACCGCATGGGAAGCGACGATGCAAAGGAATGTTCGATTGGAAACGGCGAAGGTCGCGCATCCGCGCCAGCGCGGCGCGGATGCGACGGCGGCGATTCTGCGCGCCGCGCTGGACCTGGGCGAAGAGGTAGGATTCGACGCCCTGACGATTGAAGGCATCGCGGAAAGGACTGGCGTAGCCAAGACGACCATCTACCGCCGATGGCCGAATGTCTCGGCAATCGTGATGGATGCGTTTCTCACCGAAGTGACAAAGGCGGCGCCAATCCAGGAGAAGGCGACTGCGCGCGCGAGCTTTGCGGCGTCCATGAAACTGCTGGCACGGGCTTACCGCGGTAAGCAGGGCAGGATCATGCGGCCGCTGCTGGGCCGTGCGCAAACCGATGAAAGGCTGCTGGATGCCGTAAAGATGCGTTGGGTCGAGCCGCGGCGGCGGATTGCTCGCGAGATCGTTCGGCGCGGCATGGCGAACGGTGAACTGAGACCCGGATTGGATCCGGATGTCGTGCTCGATGCTCTATATGGCCCGATCTATCACCGGCTGCTCGTTCCGCACGCCAACTCCGACATCTCCGACGCCTACATCGAGGCGGTCGTTGAAACCGTATTTGGTGGTCTGACGGCGCGCTGAGCCGGCCACCCCGGTGGAGCGGCATCGCGCCTTGTTCGTCCGCGGTTGTTGTGTCGTCGTTGTGGCTAAGGATCTTGCGGGCGCCATCAAATCGCAAGGAGAACTCACAAGGAGAACTCACATGAAGGAAATGCCCGCATCCCATGCCTATCGACTGCTCGAACCTGGCCCCATCGTCCTGGTCACGACCGCTCTAAATGGCGAACCGAACGTGATGACGATGGGCTTCCACATGATGGTCCAACACGCGCCGCCGCTGATTGGATGCGTCATCGGACCCTGGGACCATAGCTACGGAGCATTGCGCGAAACCCGCGAATGCGTGATTGCGATCCCCACGGTCGATCTTGCCCGTACGGTCGTGGATATAGGCAACTGCTCGGGCAAGGAGGTCGACAAATTCGAGAAATTCGGGCTGTCACGCCTTCCCGCCCGGGACGTGGGGGCGCCTCTTATCGGCGAATGTCTCGCCAATATCGAGTGTCGAATTGCCGACGACAGCATGGTCGAGACCTACAACTTGTTCCTTCTCGAGGCGGTCAGGATCTGGATCGATCCCGACCGGGAGGAGCGGCGGACACTACACCACAGGGGAGATGGGTCCTTCACCGCAGACGGCGAGGTCGTCGACCTGCGCGAACGGATGGTAAAATGGCGGGATCTTCCTGCCTGACCACCAGAAACCTTCGCGCCTCTGCTCGCCGTTGCCGCTCGTCGGTTGCGCCTTCGGCGAGCTCGGAGCGCGGTTCGTCTACGCGATGGTTTCGCCCTCAAACAAGATATCCCGGCGCACGGTCGAAGGCAGCGGCCGTCCGTCGCGGTCGATTTCCGAAATGGGGCCGTAGTGGCGTCCGCCGCGACGCCTACTGCTCCGTGAAGGCGCGGGCGAATGAATCGAGCATCGGCCGTGCGAGATATTCGAAGAAGGTCCGGTCGCCGGTGTTGATGAAGGCCTCGACCGGTGTTCCAGGATAGAGCTGCTCGGCCCTCACGCCAGGCGGCAGGGCGTCGGCAATCTTCAGCTTGGCGCGGAAATAGGGTTCGTGCGTTGCCTCGTCGATCAGCCGGTCCGCGGAAATCTGCGTCACCGTGGCTGAAACCTCGGGCGTCAGGCGCGAGTTCAAGGCGGACAATCTGAGCTTCGCCGGCTGGCCGACGCGAACCAGGTCGACGTCTCGCGGTCGCAGCCGCGCGTCGACGATCAGGCCCGATGCGGTGGGCAGGATCTCCATGATTTTCTCGCCGGGGGCGATCACGCTGCCCTTCGAGTTGTAGGTCGACGACACCACGATGCCGGCGGTCGGCGCCTTGATCGTCGTACGCTCGAGCACCGCCTCGGCCGTCCGCGTCTGTTCCCCGATATCGGCGAGCTTGGTGCGAAGCTCATCCAGCTTGGTCAGCGCCTCCTCGACGCGCTGCGTCGTCAGACGTTCGGTCTGGTCCTGGGCTTCGACGATCTGCGTCTTGGCCGAGGCGAGGTCCGCCTCCAGCGCCCCGGCCTGACCGACGAGGTCGGCCTCGCTGCGCAGAAGCTGCGAATATTCGGTGCGGTTGGTGAGGCCCCTGTCGAGGAGGTTCGTCTTGATTTCGAGTTCTTTCTTAACCACGCCGGCCTGCTGCTGGATGGCCTGTTGCTGGGCGTTCAACCCCCGCAGCGACTCGCGATGCATGGCGACCCGTTGCGCGAGGATCGATTGCTCCGACCGGAACCGGGCCAGCCTGGCGGCGAACTCTTTCTGCTGTTCCCCGATCAGGGCCTCGAAGTCGTGCTGGAACGGCGTCGGCGCTGCCTCGGTGATCGGCGCCAGCCTGTCCAGTCCGTCGCGCTCGGCCTCCAGCCGCGCCGCGCTTGCCCTGAGGGCGATCGATTGCCGCGTCAGCCGGTTGAGCTCGGCCTGCGCGGCTGTCTTGTCGAGCAGGACCAGATCCTGGCCCTGCCGCACGCGGTCGCCTTCATGGGCCAGCAGCTTGTCCACGATGCCGCCCTCGGGATGCTGGATGAGGATGTTTCCGCCTGTCGCCGAGATCGTGCCCTGCGTGATCACCGCGCCGGACAAGGGCGCGGTCGCCGCCCAATAGCCGAAGCAGCCGACCAGCAGCGCTATCGCCGCATAGCCGGTGAGCGCGACGCGCCGGAAGTTGGTGCGTGGCTGGCCTTCCCAGGCAAGGCTTTGCGTGGTCATCGTCTACGATCCGAAGCGGGCGTTATGCGTGCGGATCATCGTGGCGAACGAGCCTGTCACCGCCGTGTTCGCCGGCGCGGGAGAGCCCTTGGCGGCGACCGGTGGCTTAAGCACGTCGCTGTGCGGGCCGAAGGCCTCGATCACGCCGCCGCGCAGCAGCATCACGCGGTCGCAGGCCATGGCGATCGAAGGCCGGTGCGTGATCACGATGGTCGTGACGCCGGCCTCGCGCGCGGCCGCGAGCATCGCCTGGAGGGCGGCTTCGCCCGTGCCGTCGAGATGGGCGCTGGGCTCGTCCAGCAAAAGCAGCCGCGGATTGCCGTAAAGCGCGCGCGCCAGGCCGATGCGCTGGCGCTCGCCGCCCGACAGTGTCCGGTCCGACGGACCGATCCTGGTCTGATAGCTGTCCGGCTGCGCCAGGATCATCTCGTGGGCCTCGGCGCGCTTGGCTGCCTCGATGATCGAGACGTCGTCCGCGTCAGGCTCGAAGCGGGCGACATTGTCCGCGATCGATCCGGGGAAGAGCTCCACCTCCTGCGCGAGATAGCCGATATGCCTTCCGAGCTGGTTTTCGTCCCATGTCCTGAGGTCGGCGCCGTCGATCCTGACGAAGCCGCTGGTCGGCTGCGCGGCGCCGACGAGCAACCGCGCCAGCGTCGATTTGCCGGCGCCGCTCGGGCCCACGATGGCCACCGCTTCGCCGGCGCCAATGCGGAAGTTCAGCCGCTTGATGATGGGCGCGGCGCCCGGCCGGGCATTCGGCGCGACGAAGATCAGGTCCTCCACCGAAATCGCGCCCGACGGGTCCGGCAAGGTCAGCTTGCGGGTCTGTGCCGGATGCTCGACAAGCGCTTTTTCCAGGCGCTGCCACGCTCGCCTGGCCTCGACGATCTGCCGCCACGATCCGATCAACTGGTCGAGCGGCTGCAATGCGCGCGCCGACACCAGTGAGGACGCGAAGATCATGCCTGCGGTCATCTTGCCTCCCAGCACCAGCCACGCGCCGGCGCCCAGTATCGCAAGCTGCAGCATCATGCGCAGCGCCCGCGAAATTCCGCTGAAGATCGCATTGGCGCTCGAAGAACGGTCGTGCAGGGCGAGCGCTTCCCCGACATGCTGTCCCCACACGCCTGCGGCGTTCTTAACCATGCCCATGGCGCGCAGCGTTTCGGCATTGCGGGTGAAGGCCTGTTCCGACTGGCTGGCCAGAGCCGAGCGTTCCGTGGACAAGGCATCGTTGCGGCCAATGGCGAGCTGGTTCGCCATGACCAGCACGAAGAGCACCACCGCTCCGGCGAGCGTCAGCCAGAACAGGACCGGATGGATGAGGTAGATGAGAGCGAGGAAGAGGGGAGCGAAGGGCAGGTCGAACAGCACCGCCACGCCGCGTGACCTGATGAAGGAGCAGACCGAGGCGAGGTCGCGCAGCGGCGACAGGCTTGCGCCTGCATATCCAGCGCTGAGCGAGGCGGCGAACGTCCTTGCCCCCAGCCTCCTGTCGACGGTGGCCGCGACGCGCTGCGTGTAGATGGCGCGGACCGCGTCCAGGAAGCCGAGGAAGGCAAGCGCCAGGACCGCGATGGCCGACAGATAGATGAGCGTCTCAACGCTCGAGGAGGGCAGGACGCGATCATAGACTTGCAGCAGGTAGAGCGGGATGACCAGGAGCAGGATGTTGATGAGCAGCGAGAAGAGCCCGACATCGGCGACGACGCGACGGAAAACAGGCCGCAAGCCCGACTGTCCAGTCATTCCCGCACTCCCTGTCGAACCCACGGCATGGGGCTGGTCACATGCTTCAGGCCGAATGCTCGCCCGCCATGCCCAAATGGTGTGTGCTGGTCGCCGTATGGCTGGCCAATTCGAGAGCGTGGCTTGCCGTGTCGTTCAGCGTGTAGGCGCGGATGTAGTCGATCTTCATCTCGGCCGGCGTGGCGAGATGATCCGGCGGTGTGCCGGCGGCGCCGCCGATCGCGAGATTGGCCAGCATGTACATGGGGCTGTGCATGTCGGCCGGCGTGGCTGCCTTGGCGACCTCAATGCCGTCATACGTCCAGACAAGCTCATCGGGAGTCCAAAGCACGCCATAGGTGTGGAAGCCTCCCGTATCCATGACGTTCACCGTGGACGAAACCTCCGTGTGCTGGCCCGTGGCATTCGAATGCGCCGTCATGTAGAGCGAGTTCGGATCCTGGCCGCGCGCTTCCACAGCATCCAGCTCCGGAGGCCATGAGCCGTTTTCGGGAAGAAGCCAGAAGGCTGGCCAGGCCCCGGCCGTAT
This sequence comes from Mesorhizobium sp. B4-1-4, assembly GCF_006439395.2. NCBI lineage: Bacteria > Pseudomonadati > Pseudomonadota > Alphaproteobacteria > Hyphomicrobiales > Phyllobacteriaceae > Mesorhizobium > Mesorhizobium sp. B4-1-4. The sequence continues at coordinate 2,952,735 of NZ_CP083950.1, read as the reverse complement.
GGGGCAACTCGGCCCGCATTTCGAAATAGCCATAAGTCTGGGAGAAGGATTCATGCGTCGTCAGCAGGCCGGATGTGTATCCGTAGTTGTTGATGAGGGGCTTGATGTCGGCTGGCGCCTGCGCCGCGGTGATGGTGAGAACTCCGTCATGCACGCTGAACGGATGCACCGAGCTGGTCGGGGCGTAATTGGTGTTGATGTACCATTGCAGCTCGCTGTTGCCGGTCAGGGTACTTCCATTCGGTTGGCCCCACCAGAAATTGGAATTCCAGGTGCCGCTATGGCCGTTCCAGAGGCTGAGCGAGTTGAAGTCGTCGTTGAAGGATAGCGTCATGCCGGACTTGTCGATCGGCAGTTCGAACTGGCTGGGCTGCAGCTTGTCGATGGTCGTGTTCTTGAACTCGAGGATCTCGCCGGATCCGAGGTTCAGCACAACATTCGGTCCCGCCTGGATCATGTTGGAGTGGATGGCATCGAACGAAGTGAAACCGTAGCCATCGAGGCGGACGGTATCGTTTGCGGCGAAATTGACGATCAGATCGCTTCCATTGCCCTTCGAGACGATAAAAGTGTCGCCGCCGCCGCCACCATCGATCAGGACATCGTTCCCCCGGCCGCCGTCCAGCGTCTGGCCGCCGGCCGTGGCGGTGATGATGTTGTCCAGCGCATTGCCGAACGCAAAATTGTGGGGGTTGGTGACGACGAGGTTCTCGACATTGTCCGGCAGCGTGTAGCTCATCCAGGTACTGATCGTGTCGATGCCCGCCCCGGCGGACTCGACCACCTTGTTGCCCGCGCCATAGAGGTAATAGATGTCGTCGCCCGCGCCGCCATACATGGTGACGTTGGCACCGCCGGCGCCCCAGATGGAGTCGTTGCCGGCGGTGCCGTATAGCACCGGCCCGACCCCGGCCGCCGAAAACCAATGGTTGGAAGCGCCGCTATAGGGGAGAGGGACGCCTAGCGCGTTGACGACGAAGCTCATGGGACAATCCTTCCTGGTGTGCCTGGCCCGCCCCGCCGCTCGATGCAAGTTCAAGCGACCGCTTCGAGCAAACCTGTGACTCACCCTATTGTTCCAAGAAATAAGTAAATAGTACAGGGAAAAATATCTTATCCTTCTGTCGAGGCTCCGCGTGAATGGAATAAGCGGCGGCTAATGCAATTATAGCGTGAATCTTCGCCAATTTTACTTAACTTTACTTAATATTGTGAGATTTTCCGCAAGAAAATTATGCAACCTGCCGTAGATGGATGCACTTGTTGCAGCCGGATCTTTTGATCTAAGCGGAGTGAAATCGGCTGGGTTGCCGTAGCGCCGCTCGCCTGGAAGGCGGACGTCGGCTTGAGAAGTCCGTATCGTCGTTCAACTCTTGCGTATTCGCCAAGCGAGGTAAGCAGTCGCCGCGCCCACGCTGATCAGTTCAATCCCCAACAGCAGCCCAATCAGCCACATGGCCGTCAGGGGAATCCTGATCCACACCATCAGGGAAAGAAGAATCCCAATCAGTCCACTCCCCAAGACCCAGCCCCAGTTGGGAAAGGGACGGATGGTGAGGGCGAAAACCACCTTCGAGATGCCCTCGATCATGAAGAAGACGATCAGCAGCAAGGTGATGGTCAGCAGGCCGTTTCCAGGATGGCGCAGAAAAAGCAGACCAATCATCACGGCAAGGATGACGGAGATGAGTTGCAACCAGAAATGAGGCACGTGGCCCGCGCCGACCAGGCTTATGCCTTGCAGGGCGCCGCTGATGATCAGCAGCCACCCGAGCAGGACCACCACGGCAACCGACGAGATCATAGGAAAGATCACGGCTAGAATTCCGGCCGTGACCAGCAGCACGCCCTCTACCAGATACCAAAGCGAGTACCGCTTGACGGTCTGCCGCATGGCCTCGCGAAAGATCTCCGCGGCGGCATCCAACGAGTTCGACCCGGCCCGCCTCCAAAAACCGTCTGTATCCACGATAGCTTCAAGCCGGTCCGCATGCGCCTTTGCAATTTTCAGGAGAGTTGCCGCCGTTTCCTGGGCTGTCCATCCGCGCGCTTGTGACGCTGCGACCAGTTCCTCGAAGGCGGGCTCCAACGCGACCTCACAGTTGACTTCCCGACCGGGGCTGTTCTCTCGCAGGATTGGCAGTTCAACCTTCGGGGACATGCAAAGGAAGTGGATCGCGGACGAAAGGTTCCGAGGCGCCTCGATAGTTGATCGGATTCTGAAAGGGGTCGGCTCATTGGCCAGCGTGGCGTCGCCCGCGGTGATCGAGCGCGGTCCTCCGCGCCTGAAATGGGTGTTCCGTTTTACGGTGCCCGCCTCGAATTCCTGGAGGTTTTTCCAACTTTCTGCCTCGCACCTCAGTCCGCTGAGGTTCGGCGGTGCTTCCTCAGCCTCGTGATCGCGGACTTGTCGACGGTGACCACGCCGCCGCAGTCGATCCGCACGGTGAGCTTATTGGCTTCGCGGTCGATACGGATGACGTCCCCAACAAGCACAACCTTGTCTCCGGCGCGGGTCTTGGGCGGCGGGTCGATCGCATAAGGATGGCCATACGATGGAATGCCGGCTATGGCGCGTCCGCTGGGGAGAATGCTTATGACGGTACTCGTCAGCGCGACTTCGTCACCGATCTCATATTCCTCATGCGTGTTGTATGGGAGCATGGTCTTCCTCCCGATGCTTTTCCCAATAATGTCGGCAAATTGAGTTGGTTGCCTGAAATCGCCTTTGTACGGTTCCGCACAAACTGGGGTCTTCGAAGCACTGGCTTCGCAGCGTCAATGGACAGGTGCAGCGCCTTGCCGGCCCTTGCGGACGCGTTCGCATGGAAACGGCGGGCGGGGTCCGCCATCGGATTCAGTCAATGGAGTTGCGCAGGTTCGTGCGCTCCAGAATCGCGATGCGATCCTCTTCGCCGCAACGACAACCACGCGTCATTTGCGCGTCCAACGCCAACGCCGTTCCGGTCAGTCGTCGGGCTCGAATGTCTTTGCGACGTCGTCGATCTTACGCCAGTCATTGCCGTGGCGCCGCAAAACATCCCGTGCTTGCTTGGGTGACAGGTTCGTCGTGGCGGTAAGGTGCTTAACCTCGGCGTCCTCGCCTTTCAGAGGTCGGGTGCGAGGTTGCGCATTGTCGTCAGATGGCGGTGGCGCTTCCACCGATCGGTCTTTTTTTCGCAACGTAGACACTCCTTTAGCCCAATTAATCGGCGAACAAGGAAAAGGTTGCGGATGACGATCCGGCCCAGATCTCCCGACGTGACCCGAGACATCCGCAAAACACCTGCCGCGCCAAAAGAAGGCAACTCGGCAGATCCGGCCCGGACGCGCTGACCGGGACCGGGTCGTGATAAGTGTCGCGGAAGCCGCCGAGTTTGCCGCGAAACTGGCCCGCACGCACCGGCCTCAGGAACGCAAGGCTAGTGAGACCCTTCGCCGCCAGCGTCCGCCAACCCCTCCGTGAAGCTGACCTTGGTCCCCTGCTGGACCATGGAGCCGAGGTCTTCCGCATCCCAGTTGGTCAGCCGGATGCAGCCGTGCGAGAAGGTTGTGCCGATCTTGCCCGGTTCGGGCGTGCCGTGAATACCATAGCTTTCGATGGACAGGTCGATCCAGATCGATCCCACGGGATTGTTCGGCCCGGCAGCGATGGTGAACGGGCGCTTGGTCTTGACACCCTTGAAAGCAAAATGCGGATCATAATGATAGGTGGGGTTGTGAACCACGCGTTTGACTTCCGCCATGCCGCTTGGTGCAGGTTTCTCCTCGCTCCCGATCGAGGCAGGGTAGACCGCGAGCCATTTGCCCGAAGGATCGAGCACGCGCACCAGACGAGCGCCTTTGTCGACCTCGACGCTCGCGACAGCGGCGGGAGGGCCGTCCCGGCCAACATCCGGCACCACCAACATTGTGCCGGCCTTCCTAAAGCCGATGCCCGGATTGAGCCTCCTGAGCAATTGTTCGCTGATGTGAAAGCGCTCCGCCAGCTTCTCCACCGCGTTGCGATAGCCGAGCCTCGGTAGACGGGCCATCTTCTCCATACGGCTCGGAATGCGCTTGGTGAAGGGCCCGCGCACGTCCTTGCGCGTCACCTCATAGGTTACCAGCACGGGATTGGTGGAGGTTGCCATGAGCTTGTCCCAGGTCTCCTGAGTGAGCTTGCCATCCGACGGGAGTCCGCTCGCCGTTTGAAAGGCCCCGACTGCCTTGACGAAGTTTTCTGAAATGCGGCCGTCGATCAGGCCCGGCGAGAAGCGGGCCCGGTCCAGAAGGATTTGCGCCTTCAGCACGGCCGGATCAACGTCTTTTGGCTCGCCGGCGGCGAACTGGGCTTGATTGACAGTGGTCATGTCCAGCTTGGCCGCCCGCGCCACGCTACAGGCGAGGGCGAACGCAGCGAAGACGACAAGAAGGAGCCGGATCATCGATGTCACTCTTGGACCGCAACAGGAACCTGCTTCTATGACGCGGGTGCGGGCCCTCTGGTTCCCCTCGCGCGCAACTTCGTCGTCGGAGCTCCCCGGATGGGATTTTCTGCGCCAGCTGGCCGGCCGCCTGTTCTCCGTCGGAGATGGCGATGCCGGCGGCGCCGCGAACGCCCGCCGCAGGCTTGCCGACTGGCCCACCCGATGAAGCTCCGGCCGGGGAACAAGCGGAACCCGACCGCCCCACCGGTTGTTAGAAGCCGTGTGCGCGCGACGAGCCATGACGAACTCGATGCCGGCAAGGATAGTTTGGCCGAGGTCCGCAAGGCCATCTGGCGCTCGCCGAAGCTGTCGCGAGACAGCGCCAGGTGATCCCGTCCATAGGGACGGAACTCGATGATGCTCATGCGCGATAGCGCGGCCGATATCGGCGGCAGGTGAGGAAAGATGCCAGGCTGGGTCCGTGAAGGCTGGGTTCTGCTGAGCGAGAGCGTCAGCGGCTTCGTCAACGACAAGGCGCTGAGCCATGGCGCAGCGATGGCCTTTTACGCCGCCACCTCGCTGGCGCCGATCCTGCTCATCGTGGTGGCGATCGCCGGTCTGGTGTTTGGCCACGATGCCGCCCAGCTCGCGCTGTCGGCCCAGATATCGGGCGTGATGGGAGCACAGACTGCCGACCTCCTGCGGGCGACGATCGAAACAGCGTCGCACAAATCTTCCGGCACGCTGGCCACTATCCTCGGGCTGGTGACGCTCTTCGTCACCGCATCAGGCGTCTTCGGCGAAATGCAGCTTTCACTGAACGAGATCTGGAAGGTCGAGCCCAAGGGCGTCTCGCTTTCGCGGCTGGTGCGGGCACGGGCGGCAAGCCTCGGCCTTGTCGCTGCCCTTGGCTTCATGCTCCTGGTGTCGCTGGCGGCGAGCACGGCGGTCTCGGCGCTTGGCGAGTTCATCAACGCCCGCCTGCCGTTCGGCGCGCTGATCATCAGCGCCATCAACACCGTCGTTTCCTTTGTCCTGATCGCCCTGCTGTTTGCGGCAATCTACAAGGTGCTGCCGGACAGAACGCTCAAATGGCGTGACGTTGCCATCGGCTCGGTCGTCACCACGCTCCTGTTCACCGTCGGCAAGTCGCTGATCGGCTGGTACATCGGCACAAGCGCCATAGCCACGTCATACGGAGCAGCCGGCGCGCTGCTGGTCGTGCTGCTCTGGGTCTATTATTCGGCGCAGATCTTCCTGTTCGGCGCCGAGATAACGCGGGCCTACTCGGTCAGGCGCGGAAGCCGGCCGGACCTCGCGCCGGTGGTCGCGGCTGACTCCGGCAGGGACCTCGCGCGGCGCGGCCGCGGCGCGTCTGAAACCGAAGTCGTGGCGTGGATGGTCTTGAGTAGCCTCATCACCGCGCTGGTCTCGCAATTCTGGCGGGGGAGGCGCAGCTGAGAGCGGCTGCATGGCACCGCCGGCTGCCGGCGCGTGACTGCCGTCGAAGCGTTGGATGACGATTTCCATGTAGGCCTTCGAGACCGGAAATGCCTGCGTTTGCCGTGGCCCGCCACGGTGCACGATCCCGAGGGCAATTCCAAATGCCTTCATACCCGTCGCTTCAGTGCCGGCACAGATGTTGCCTCGAGCAAACTTGCCAGATGGCGGCGCTAGGCGCGGCCATCTGGATCGTTGACAAGGGTGGCGGGCCGCCTCCCGCAGGGTGGTCAGGCGACCTTGAGATCCTTGAGCGCCTTCTCGAAGGCATCTTTGACCGGTCTGGAAACGTCGGTTGCCGCCTTGGTGGTGAGCGCCTGGAATTCCTTGGCTTGCTCGACACCCATTTCGACGCGTTTGCGCAGGAAGGCAGTCTGCAACTCAAATATTTCCGACAGCGACTTGGCACGAACCAGAGTCTCGAGGTGCGAGAAGTCAGCTTCGGCATTGACACGCAGTGCGGCGATCATCTTCAGCGACAGCTCGCTGCCGGCCGATTTCGCGGTTTCGGCGGTCGACTCGAGCGCCTTCTGGGCGTCTTCAGTGCCCGACTGGAATTTGGCGAGAGCTTCTTTCGATTGCTCGACGCCCTTTTCGGCGACCGCGCGGAGCTGATCAGTAGCCTTGCCGGGATCGAATGACGGAGCTTCGACGGTTTCGGCGGTCTTGTCGGCGGTCTTGGACATTTTCTTATCCTCTTGGTTGACGATGGTTGTCTTGCCGCCCGGGCATATTGAGGCAGATATGTGACAGTCTTGTGTGCGATGCAGCATTTTTGTTGCGACGCATTATTTTCGACCGCTGCAAGGCCTGGTTTGCGCGGGAGAGGGCGATTGAACGGGCATTACCTGTTCAGCGTGTCACCTTGGGGGCGCCCGGGTTGGTGAAGCCCGGCCAGCGCAATGAAGCGTCCCGGCTGGCTGCCATGGAGCACGATGAACTGTCGAGCGTCGTTACGCGTTTCATACCGAGTGAACAGCGGTGGAAGCAACTCATGGAGGATTTCAAGCGACGACGTGTGAATAAGGGAGGGGAAACGCCCGGCGCTTTCGCGGCATTTCCTTATGACCGGATGGCTGTCGAGCGGTTTCGACAGGCCTTTCCCCGGGCGAGGTGGAATGATGAACGCCGGAGCTGGTTTATTCCAGGCAAGACCGGAGCCCGCCGGTTCGACCGCTGGCTCGCGCATGAAGCCGAATTTGCGGATATATATGGCGATCTGAAGGGTCGAGATGCCTATGCCTTTGACCCGATTACGAGCCCGTATCTGAAAGTCGGCGAAGATCTTCAAATTCGAACGCCTTATTCGAAGACTATTGTCGAACAGTTGCGGGCAATCCCGTGGGCACGCTGGGACGACGACCTGCGGCTTTGGCATGTGCCGTTCAGTTCCTATGAGGAGTTACGGCGTCGTTGGCACGAGATCGAGGAGGCGGCTCGACGAAACGAACCGGAGGAGAGGAGACGGCGACGGGAGGCAAAAAGGAACTCGGAAGAGCAAAAAGCCGCCCGTTTGCGCTCCGCGGAACGCAAGCGGCGTCGCTATCCCTTGCCGCCTGGGGAACTGCCGCCGCTGGGCCGGCCTGTCGCAACAGAACGGTACGGAATTGTTGTCTTTACCCACATAACGGGCGAGCTTGCCGAGCAGCCGGCTGGGTTAGCGGACTTCTATTCTCACGCGGCCCACGCAGGTTTCGACCATATATGGGGTATCTGGCGTTCGCCGACGCTATCGGAGCTCGTTGCGACCTGGCCCGCTCGTCATGAACCCGGCCCGGCGGAATACGGGCGGCGTTGGTGGCAACCGGCACTTGCCGAACTCAGAACAGCCCGTCGAAACGCGCGTTCCATGGAGCGTCGAAAGGAGAGGAGAGAACTTGGTCGAGTGCCACCGGTGGGAAGATGAATTTGTTCTCCCGCGGAAGGAGGCGGCTGCAGCTACCGGTTGACCAGCCACAGAATGATCGACAGCACGATGCCGATCAGGATTCCGGTGGAGATCGGGGCAGGCAATCTGCCAAGGCCGATCCGCGACAACCAGGGCCACAACAAGCCGACGGCAACCATGATGAGACCAACGATGATCAGGGTTCGCGACATGACCGCTTCCTGCCCGGGCGAAATACAAGCCGCCGGTCGAAGCGCCGAACGCGATCGACGTCGACAGCGGCATAGTTGAGGCGAAATCATCGTCGCCGGCAAGGTGACGCGACGCGCCCGTCAGCAGAATGTCGGCCCCAGCCGGCCCTGGTAAAGGCCGAGTGGGCAAAGCCCGGTCTGGCCGGGCGCTGCGTCGGCCATGGTCGTGCCTAACCATCGAAATCTTGCCGCTTGCGAATTGACCGAATGAGATCATCGACTCGGCCCATTGAAGCGGTCGGTGCGTCCTGCCGGACCGATCGGGCGTCGAGCCGATTGTCATAAATCCGTCTCAGCAGGTCACATGCACTCCTGGCGCGCTCCCATGTGCGGCCTACAAGCTTGCATCCTCCCAAGGTCGCGGGTTCGTCGGCAACGTGATCCCAGACGGTCCAGGTGCCAGACGGCGCGGGACGACAGCGAAATCTGGGTTGGCGGTCTTCCATGACCCTTGAACGGCCAATACCGCTTCGAGTTCGATTCGACATGGGAGGATGGTTAACCGCCGCGGCGTGTCCCTTAAGGCATCGGCATGGGCACGGACATTGGCCGCCGGACATGGTCTTGAACATGCGGCTTGGACTGATGCTCGGCCGGGTCATGACCGGCGGTTGTATTGGTCCAAACTGGACAAATCCTGTGACAAGGTACGCGGTTTTCGGGCTACCTTTCCCGAGCCACGGCGCTTGGAAGAATGAATGGACGCCCTTTTGCTTTCCTTGTTTGAGGGCGCCGGCGCCGGGAGTAATAGTCGCCACGGAATTCGTGAGGAGGAAGAGATGACGCTGAATTTCGACCCCAGGGCGAAGGCGATCACGCTTTACCACGGCGAATTCCGGCCGATGTTCATCGGCGGCAAGTGGGTTCCGGCGCAATCCGGCCAGGAGATGCGGGCGCTCAATCCGGCGACGGGCGAAGTGCTGGCGATGGTGCCGCGCGGGGGAGCCGCGGATGTCGATGCGGCGGTCGCCGCCGCGCGCGCGGCCTTCGAAGGACCGTGGTCAAAATTCTCGCCCTACGAGCGGCAGTGCGTGCTTCTCAGGATCGCGGACCTGTTCGAGACGCATTGGGAAGAGCTCAGCGTTTCCGACACGCTCGACATGGGGCTGCCGATCACGCGCACGCTCGCCAACCGCCGTCGCGTCATCGGCATGCTGCGCTTCTACGCCGGCATGGCGACCGCGCTGCACGGCGAAGCGATCGACAATTCCATTCCCGGCGAGATCGTCTCCTTCACCCGGCGCGAGCCAGTGGGTGTCGTCGGCGCGATCATCCCCTGGAATGCGCCGACCGCCGCCTCGATCTGGAAGATCGCGCCGGCGCTCGCCACGGGCTGCACCATCGTCTTGAAGCCTTCGGAGGACGCGTCGTTGACGCCATTGCTGATCGCACGGCTGATGCAGGAAGCCGGCGTGCCCGACGGCGTGGTCAACATCGTCACGGGAACGGGTGCGGAGGCCGGCGCGCGGCTCGCCGAACATCCCGACGTCAACAAGATCGTCTTCACCGGTTCGACGCAGACCGGGCTGGCCATCGCGCGGGCGGGCGTCACCAACCTCAAACGCGTTTCGCTGGAGCTTGGCGGCAAGTCGCCTGTTATCGTCTGCCGCGATGCCGACATCGACAAGGCCGTTCCGGTAGCGGCGATGGCGGTATTCGTGCATTCGGGCCAGATCTGCATTGCCGGTTCGCGCCTGTTCGTGGCGCGCGAAATTCACGACGAATTCGTGCGCCGGCTTGCCGAGTTTGCCGGCAGACTGCGCATCGGCCATGGCATCGAGGCGGAGACCGAAATCGGGCCGCTGATCAACGCCAGGCAGGCCGGCAAGGTGGAGGGCTATATCAAGGCCGGCAGCGACGAGGGCGCCGAACTGGTCGCCGGCGGCTCGCGGCTGACGGGCGCGCTCTATGATGGAGGCAATTTCATCGCGCCGACCGTCTTCGGTTCGGTGTCGGACAAGATGACCATCGCGCGCGAGGAAATTTTCGGGCCGGTCATTTCCGCCATGCCCTTCGACACGCTGGACGAGGCCGTCGCACGGGCCAACGCGACGCCCTACGGGCTGGCCGCAGGCATCTTCACCACCCATCTCGGCACCGCGCACAAGCTAGCGCGCCGCATCAAGGCCGGTTCGGTCTGGGTCAACATGTATCATGCCATCGACCCGGCGGTGCCATTCGGCGGCATGAAGATGTCCGGCTATGGCCGCGAGGGCGGCATCGAGCACCTGCATGAATATCTGGAGACGAAGTCGATCTGGATCCAGACCGACTGAGGGCAGTGGGGATCAAGTTCATCAACCGCTCCGAGAAGCCATGGCGCACCTTAACCATGCTACGGGGAAATCAGCGGGGACGTCGTCCCCCAGGAACTTTTCTTGCTCTGGCGATTTTCGATATAAGATGGAATCGGAACGGCCAGGAGGGTGTTGCCGATGATAACGACCAAACGGTTTGCGATCTCAGCTCTTGCCGTGGCCATGGCTTGTGCCATGTCCTCGTCGGCGCTCGCCGGCACCAGGCATCGCCACTATCAGCCCGAACCGGTACGTTACGTCCCCGCCGATGACGACCTCATCGACTTCCTCTTCGGTGGCCCGCGCTACTACGACCAGCAGTTGTTCACCACCGCCGCCGGCGCCTGCTCCTACGATCGGAGAGGTCCGGACGCGAATGCGCTGAACAAGATCAACGATCATCATTGCGGGAAATAGTCGGCTGGTGAAGGGCCCCGGTCCGTGTTGGGCGACGGTGTGTAACCCCGCGCTTTCGCCATTGAAGCACGTGCCGCTCGCCTATACTTCAGGGCCATGAAGAAAATCGGTTTCCTGTCATTCGGGCACTGGACGCCCTCGTCGCAATCGCAGGTGCGTTCCGCTTCGGACGCGCTGCTGCAATCCATCGACCTTGCGGTCGCCGCCGAGCAGCTCGGCGCGGACGGGGCGTATTTCCGCGTGCATCATTTCGCCCGCCAGCTCGCCTCGCCATTCCCGCTGCTGGCAGCCGTCGGCGCGAAGACCAGCCGCATCGAGATCGGCACGGCGGTCATCGACATGCGCTACGAGAATCCGCTCTATATGGCCGAGGATGCGGGTGCGGCCGACATCATCGCCGGCGGGCGGCTGCAGCTTGGCATCAGCCGTGGTTCGCCCGAACAGGTGATCGACGGCTGGCGCTATTTCGGCTACGCGCCGCAGGAAGGCAAAAGCGACGCCGACATGGCGCGGCATCACGCCGAGGTCTTCCTCGATACGCTGCGCGGCGAGGGCTTCGCTCAGCCCAATCCACGGCCGATGTTCCCCAATCCGCCCGGCCTGCTCAGGCTCGAGCCGCATTCGGAAGGCCTGCGCGAGCGCATCTGGTGGGGTGCCGCCACCAACGCCACCTCGGAGTGGGCGGCGAAGCTCGGCATGAACCTGCAGAGCTCGACGCTCAAATTCGACGAGAGCGGCAAGCCCTTCCACATCCAGCAGGCCGAGCAGATCCGTGTTTATCGCGAGGCGTGGAAGGCGGCCGGCCACCAGCGCGAACCGCGCGTCTCGGTCAGCCGCAGCATCTTCGCGCTGGTCGGCGATCGCGACCGCGCCTATTTCGGGCGCGGCAATGAGAGCCGCGACCAGATCGGCTTCATCGAGGAAAACACCAGGGCGATCTTCGGGCGCAGCTACGCCGCCGAGCCTGACGTGCTGATCAAGGAACTGGCGCAGGACGAGGCGATCGCCGAGGCCGACACGCTGCTGCTCACCGTGCCCAACCAGCTTGGTGTCGACTACAACGCCCATGTCATCGAGGCGATCCTGACCCACGTCGCGCCGGCGCTCGGCTGGCGCTGACGGCCGCGACGCGCCACCGTCGATCCGGTGGGATCGAAGGAGGTTATTGCCGCATGCGGAAGAAGGCCCTGATTGCCTGGGGTGGCTGGGAGGGCCACACGCCCCAACGCAGCGCCATCGTCGTGCGCGGCATGCTGGAGCGCAACGCATGTCGACCCGGCCAACGAGGTGCTGGCGACGACCACCTTCACCGGCGCACATTTCCCGGGCATTGATGGCGTCGTCATGCCGGTCGTCTGGAAGCGCAGATATGGCGCGGGGAAGGTCTTCTACAGTTCGCTTGGACACACGGCGGATGAGTTCGCGGTGCCGGAGATGGCGTTGATTGTGGAGCGCGGTTTGCTGTGGGCGGCCCGAGGGTAGCCACAAGCGCCATTTGGCGCATTCATTCGTCATCCTAGGGCGTAGCAAGGAGCGAAGCGACGCCGCGGAGACCCTAGGATCCATGCCGTGAGTTTTGAGCGGTACGACGGTGGAGAAAGTTCGGTCGGTGTCGTGGAAGGCAAGTTGGCTGAACCGGCGACCGGTGCAAACGATGTTCTGGACCGATGCATTCTTAAGTCACAGTCCCGGCATGGATCCCAGGGTCTGCGCCGCGTCGCTTCGCTCCTTGCTTCGCCCTAGGATGACGAAGGCGTGGTGGCCGCTGTCCTCACCCAATCCCGCCGGTAACCGCATAGGCGCCGGCGGTGCACCCGTCCTCCAGCCGCATCACTGCCGTGACAATGGAGCCGTACGAGCCGCGCCAGACGCTGTGGAAACGCCGATGCTCGACGACCGGGACGAGCGCAATCCCGTTGAAGCGCGCACCGCTGCGTTGCATCGCGATTTCCTCGCCGTTGACATGCACCTTGACGCTGGCTTTCTCCGCCTCGGCTGCTTCAACGGGCAGGTCGAGCGTGACGCCGATTTCGTCCTGATCGCCCAAAGTGCGCGTTTCGGCGGCCAATGCGATGGCGAGGGGAGGCGCTTTGCCGCCGCCGGTTTGGACGGGGCGGCGCGCAAACACATCATCATCCAGTTCCGGCGTGCGCGGCGGGCTTGTGCGGCGCTGCGTCGACCGTTCGTAGTCCCCGGCCATGCGCAGCAGCTTTTCGTCGTCATAGGCCTTGCCGGCGAAGGTCAGGCCGACCGGCATGCCGATGTCGGCCATCGTCCCCATCGGCACGGTGACGGTCGGAATGCCGAAATGGCGCCAGACCAGATTGCCGTTGGCGACCCAGGTGCCGTTGCGCCAGGCAAGTGCTGCGGATGCCTCGTTGGTGTCGGCGTCGGCCGGCCCGACATCGGCGGCCGCGGGCAGTACCACGGCGTCGATGCCCTGCGCGTCCAGCCAGTCCTCGAAATCGACGCGCCTCGTCGCCTCCAGCCCCTTCAGCCCGTCCTCGATGGTTGGAATGTGTTCGAATGGCGTGACGCCGGATTTCGCCCGCTCGACATATTCCGACAGGTCGAAGCCGCCCTCATAACGATCGGGCAGCGTGCCCGGCGGCTGGGGAAAAATCTTCGGGCCGTCGACCGAGGCGAGATCGGGCAAAGCAGGGTCGGCATTGGCGCGCAGAAAGTCGTCCCAACCCCAGACGCAGAGGTCCCAGAGTTCGCGGTCGGCGAAGTCTTGCGGCACCAGCCCACGTTCGACCATGGTGCGGGCGCCGGGGCGGTCACGCTCATAGTTGGAGACGACGGGAAAATCGACTTCCACCACCTCGGCGCCAAGCTGCTTGAGATCGGTCGCCGCCTGCTCCCACAGCGCCAGCACCGAGGCGCGGGTTTCGATGGGGCGGTCGGCCTCGCTGTCGCGGCCAATATACATCCTGGGCACGCCGAGCCGTTTGCCCTTCAGCGATCCGGTGAGCGTCAGGTCGGTATAGCGTTGCGGCCTTGTCTCCGAACTTTTCGGCAACGCAACCCAGGGCTGCGCGCGCCAGAAATCGCCCCGCGTCACGGGATCGTCGGCAACGATGACGTCGAGCAGTTCCAGCATGTCGGGCACGCTGCGCGTATGCGGCACCACGACATCCATGGTCGGCACCAATGGCCAGTTGCCGCGCACGGAAATGACGCCGCGCGAGGGCGTGTAGGCGACCAGCGCGTTGTTGCTGGCCGGCGCGCGGCCCGACGACCAGGTTTCCTCGCCGAGCCCAAAGGCGCAGAATGAGGCAGCCGTCGCCGTGCCCGAACCGTTGGACGAGCCCGAGGCGAAGGCGGCGGTCAGGTAGCCGGCGTTGTATGGGCTTTCGGCGCGGCCATAGACGCCACGCTGCATGCCGCCATTGGCCATGGGCGGCATGTTGGTGAGGCCGATCAGCACCGCGCCGCCGGCCCTGAGCCGGGCGATGGTGAAGGCGTCTTCATTGGCGACGAGGTGCTCGAAGGCCGGCGAGCCGGAGGCCACCGTCAGGCCCTCGACCTTGTAGCTGTCCTTGGCGGTGTAGGGGATGCCGTCGAGCGGCCCGAGCGTGGCGCCATCGCGCCGCCGCCAGTCCGAAGCGGCGGCCTCCTCGAACATCGCCGGATTGAGCACCGGAACGGCGTTGAGGCTGATGCCATGGCGGTCGAAATGCGCGATGCGGCGCAAATAGGCCGCGACCAGTTCGACGCTGGTGACGGCGCCGTCGTCGAGCGCGGTTCGAAGTTGGTCGATCGTCGCTTCGACAAGGTTTAGGCTGGCATCGGTCATCATTGGTCCCAGGCTGTTTTCCGCACGCCATGGATGGAGGCGGCGACTCGCTTCGGCAAGAGCCAATCGCGTTTTGTTGCGAGCCAAGCTGGGCAAGCCAAGATAGCAAGCCAAGCTGGCTCACCCGCGCACCGGAGCCCCGGCATCACCCTTGGTGCCTCACATGGTCGATAAACGCGCGCAGTTTGGGCAGCATTTGCCGCTTTGCCGGGTAGTACAGGAAAACCCCCGACGAGTTCGCGGCGAAGGGCTTCAGCACCTCCTGCAAACGGCCGTCGGCGATCGCCGGCTTGGCGAGCGGCGCGGGCACCTGGGCAAGTCCGGCCCCCTTTAGCGCCGCCCCAAGCAGCGTTGGATAATCATGGGCGATGAGCGGCCCGGAGACGATGACCTCGACCGGTTTGTTGCCGTCGAGAAAGGGCCAGGGCGCGATCGATCCGTTCGAGCGGCGCATGCGCAGGCAGGCATGGCCGCGCAGATCCTCGATCTGTTCGGGCACCTTGCGCTGGCGCAGATAGTCGGGGCTGCCGACGACCGCGAATGGCAGCGGCGGCGTCAAGCGCACGGCGATCATGTCGGCGGCGACAAACTGGCCGGGCCGGATGCCGGCGTCGAAGCCCTCGGCGGCAAGATCGACGAGTTCTCCACCCGCCACGATCTCCAGCTCGATCTCCGGATAGGCCTGGCAGAAGGAGGCGATGAGCGGCTCCAGCAGGATTGGCACGACCGATGGCGGCACCGAAAGGCGCAGCAGTCCGGTCGGGCGTTGGCCGAGATCGCGTGCCACTTCGCTTGCCGCGACCAGTTCCTCGAAGGCTGGCCCGGCGCGCGACAGGAAACGCTCGCCGGCTTCGGTCAAGCCGACGCTGCGCGTGGTGCGGATGAAGAGCGCCGCCCCGATGCGTGCCTCGAGCGTGCGGATCGCCTGGCTCATCGCCGACGGCGTCACCTTAAGCTCCGCCGCCGCCTTTCGGAAATTGCGATGGCGGGCGACGCTCAGGAAGGCCTCGACGCCATCGAGCGCGCCCTGCCTTACTGTGAAGTTCTGCTTCATGGCACATCGACATTATCGCGGATAGTCGCAACCCGGAAGCGGTCCTATGTCTCCAGCAAGGACGAAACCAGAGGAAACCGCGATGACAGACAATCTCGACGGCGTGCGCGCCCATTACCATGCCAGCGGCCTGACCGAGCGTCTCAAGACGGCGCTGGCGGCTCTCGGGCCGGAGGACCAGCGGCTCATGCCGGAGCAACTGGCCGGGCTCGATCAGTTCCACACCCGAGGGCTCGCGGCGACCGCCGAACTTGCCGGCCTGGCCGGGATTGGGCCGGACACAACGGTTCTGGATGCTGGATCGGGACTTGGCGGGCCGGCCCGCTTCCTGGCCGCGACTTATGGCTGCCGGGTGACCGGCGTCGACCTCAGCGAGCCGTTCGTCGAGGCGGCGGATTACCTGACCGAACGTACCGGGCTGAGCGGAAAGGTGACCTTCGAAGCGGCCAGTGCGCTGGCGCTTCCCTTCGATGACGGCCAGTTCGATGTCGTGCTGCTGCAGCACGTGGCGATGAACATCGCCGACAGGGAAGGGCTCTATAGCGAGATCAGGCGGGTGCTGAAGCCGGGCGGCCGGTTTGCCACCTATGACGTCGTGCTGAACGGCGGCGACCCTCACTACCCCGTTCCCTGGGCGCGCACTCCAGCGGAGAGTTTTCTGCTCACAGCGGCCGAAACGCGGACGCGGATCGAGCAGGCGGGCTTTGAACCGCTGGTGTGGCAGGACGACACCGCAACGGCCAAGGCCTGGTTCGCCCAGCTGCGGGCGTCCGGGCCGCCCGCTTTGCTCAATCTTGGCGTTGTCATGGGATCGGGTTTCGCGGGCGTTGCCGCCAACCTCGGGCGCAATCTCGGCGAGGACCGGCTGGGCATCCTGACGGCCGTCTTCGAAGCCGTTCCGGGCAAGGCCTGACAGGAGGCGTGAGATGTCACCGGCAACGATCTTTAATATCCACCTCGCCCTTGGCTACGTGCCTTGGTTGCTGTGCTTCGGCTATTATGTCTGGCCGAGGCTCAGATCGATGGACCCGATCGAGGCGCAACGCGCCATCGCCACGCTGCACAGTTTCCGTTTCTTCGGGCTGGTCTTCATCCTTCCCGGTGTCGTCGGCACCAATCTGCCCGCCGGTTTCGCGGTCTTCGCCGCCTATGCCGACTTCGCCACCGGATTGCTGGCCATGCTGGGGCTGCTCACGGTGCGGATGCGTTCAGCCTTCTGGCTGTTCGTCGTCGCCTTCAATCTGGTCGGGGCAGTCGACATCGTCGTCGACTATTACCATGGGGTTCTGCTCGGCCTTCCCGATCTGGCCGGAGAACTGGGCGCGGCTTACGCGATTCCGATCATCTATGTTCCCCTGCTGATGATCACGCATGTCGCCGCGTTCTATCTGCTGATGCGTCGGCGGCCCGAGGCGGTTCAGGGCTCCTACCCGTGATAAGTACGGGAGAGCGGCGGCCCATATCATTGAAAAACCGTGCCGAGATCCCAGCATGAGAGGGGAATCATGCCTGACCAGAATGCCCGCGCGGCCATCGGACGGCTGCTGTCCGAGAAAACCGGAGTTGCGGCTATTTCCATGAAAGAAAGCATCGCGGAGCTGACAGCAACAACCGGCACCGCGCCGACCCTCGAAAGCCTGCAGGATCTTCTGCTCGAAATGGCCGAGGTCCGGGGCATGACGGTCGTGCTCGACGTTTAGAGCAGTTCCAGTAATTGTGGAACGGCTTTCCTTTTACAGCAGTTCAAGGCCGGCGGTCGCCCGTTCAACCTGAGAATGTTGCGCATTTCGCGCCGGTGCAAGCGTGCCGTCGCCATAGATCATGCGGCCGGCGCGGAAGGTGGCGCGCACACGCGGCACGGGCTGGCGGTCAGCCACGACCAGATCGGCCAGCAGCCCGGGCTCGATGGCACCGCGGTCGGTGAGCCCCAGCGCCGCGGCCGGGTTGGCGCTTGTCAGCGCCGCCGCCGCCACGAGGCCACCGTCGCGCAGTTCCGCCAGGCCGAGAATGGCCGGCAGGATCGAGGCCGGGTGGTAATCGCTGGCCAGCATGTCGAGCAGCCCGGCCTCGTAGGCCTCGCGGGCGGAAAGATTACCCGAGTAGGATTCGCCGCGCAGCGCGTTTGGGGCGCCCATGGCGGTGTGCATGCCAAGCCTGCGGGCTTCCCGCGCCGCTTCCAGGGTTACCGGGAATTCGCTGATCATGGCGCCGAGGCCGTGGACGAGCTCCACCTTTTCCAGCGTGTCGTCATCATGCGAGGCGAGCACGATGCCACGAGCGCGCGCACGGGCTGAAAGGTCCTGCAGGGCGTTCAACACATCGCCCTGGCCCTCGCGGCCGGCCATGCGCTTGCCGACGACCTCGGATGCCGCGGCAACCGACATGCCGCGCTCCTTGGCGATGCGGGCGATGTAGAGTTCGACGTCGCGGTACTGTCCCTGTCCGGGCGTGTGATCCATCAGCGAGATCAGGTGCAGCCTGCCCGCGTCCATCAGCTTTTGCAGCATGGGAACCGCCGGGGTGAAGGTCACCTCGAAGCGGGCATGGATGCGGTGATCCACCAGCAGGTCGGCCTTCATTGCGGTCATGTTGTCGATGATCGTGGTCGTATGATCTTCCGAACGCAGCACGCCGCTGGTGACGCTGGCACCGATGAAGGAGAGCGCGGCGTAGGCGGTGGTGACGCCGCAGGAGGCGAGCTTCTTGTCGAGCTCGGCGATGCCGATCCGCATCGGCACGTGGACGCCGATGCGCGGCTCGACTTCCCGCTCCACCATGTCGCCATGCATGTCGATGAAGCCGGGCAGCAGCAGGCGGCCGCCACCCGATATGTCGGCCTGCTCAACGGGTTCGTCGCGAATCTCGGCGATCCTGCCGTTCTCGATCCTGAGGGCGCCGCAGGCGATGACGCGGTCGCGCAGGACAATTTCGAATTCACTCAGCCACATGTCATGTCTCGTGCAAGAATGCTGTTTCAAGGCGGATTTCCCCGTCGACGAGGCCGGCGACATCGTCGGGCGATGGAAGACACCGATCATGGCGACACCAGCGGATCGCGGGGGGCAGGCGAGCCGTCAACCTATCGGATCGTGACAACCACTTTTCCCTTGGCGTGTCCGCTTTCGACATAGTCGAGCGCTTCGGCGATCTTCGCAAATGGATATGTCCGGTCGACGACAACCTTCAGTTTTCCCTGCTCGATGAGTTCGGCAAGCAGGGAGAGATTGCGGCCGCTTGGGTGCATGAAGAAATAGCGATAGCCGACGCCTCTGCGGCGGGCTCGGGCCCGGATACCGTAGCTGATGAGCCAGAGGACGGCGGAAAGAACCTTGCGGCCGCCCAGATCCCTGATAGCGGTTTGCGGTTCCGGTACGCCGGCCACCGAAACGACCATGGTTCCGGGCTTCATGATGTCGAACATCTGCTCCAGCACCTTGCCGCCGATCAGGTCAAGTCCCGCGTCAAATCTGCTTTCCACGCTGGACAGGTCCTGGACCGTATAATCGATCACCTCATCGCAGCCGAGGGAGCGCACCAACGCTTCCCCTCTCTTCGAAGCGGTCGTCGTTACATGAGCGCCGAGCCATTTGGCGATCTGAATGGCAAAGGTGCCGACCCCTCCGGCGCCGCCGGAGATGAACAGTTTCTGCCCCGGTTTGACACCGAGCAGGTCTCTCAGCGTCTGCAGGGCGGTCAGCCCGGCCAGCGGGACCGCCGCCGCGTCCGTGAAATCCAGCGTCCGGGGCATATAAGCGGCGTGGTCCTGATCGACGCATGCCTGCTCGGCGAAGGCGCCGGCGCGTTCCTTGGCGACCCGGGCAAACACAGGATCCCCCACGCGGAACCGCCCGACCTGGCTGCCAACGGCGACGACATTGCCCGCGAGTTCGTTGCCAAGCACCAGCGGCAGCCTTGGCCGCAGGATGGCGCGCAGCTTTCCCTGGCGGAACTTGAAATCCACCGGGTTCAGGCCCACGGCCCGGACTTCGACGAGAAGATCGCGCGGCCCCGGCACGGGCGCCGGTACCTCCATCATCCGCGCGCTTTCCGGGCCGCCATAGCGCTTGAGAACGTATGCGTGCATAAACCTCAGCCTCTCGGCAGGAGCATGCCATGTCCTCGGACCAGCGCAAAGCGGAGCGCCAGACCTGCCGACATTGGCTTTTTGTCGAGTGACGGAGTGGCGACCCATGCGCCACGCGGATGGCGGGTGTGAGCCCGCCATCCTCTCCAGTCACCGCCGAGGACCGCCACGATCCGACAAGCGCATTCACGTTCGCGCGGAACCCGGTGTGCGGCTTGCCCACCGGGCGTTGGATCGGTAGAAAAGAAACCGGCTAATTTGCGACCGGCTTCGCCGTCTGCGCGGCCTCTTCGATGAGTTCGGCAACGGCGCCGGGCTTCGACACGTAGATGGCGTGGCTGCCCGGGACCTCGACGACGGTGGAACCGGCGCGCTTCGACATGGCGCGCTGGGCATCCGGCGGGGTCATCTTGTCTTCCGTCGCCACCAGGTACCAGCTCGGCTTCACCTTCCAGGCAGGCGCGCTGACCTTGCCCTCCAGCGCGGCCACGGCCCAGGGAACCTGGGAGTCGGCCATGAAGGAAGCAAGGTCCGGGCGGACATCGGCGGCGAACGACGCGGCGAACTTGCCCCGATCGAGGAACAGGAATCCATCGACCGGCGCCAGGATCGGCGGCACCGGAGCGCCGGGCGGCGGGTTGGCGATCAGGCTCGATACGGATTCGCCTGCATCCGGCGCGAAAGCGGTGATGTAGACCACGCCCGCCACCTTGGGATCGGTGCCGGCTTCCGAAATGACGACGCCGCCATAGGAGTGGCCGACGAGGATGACGTTGCCCGATGCCGCGGCGATCGCGCGCTTGGTCACCGAGACATCGTCGGCGAGCGATGTGGTCGGGTTCTGGACGATGGTGACCTCATAGCCATCCTTCTTGAGGATGTCATAGACGCCTTCCCAGCCGGATCCATCGACAAATCCGCCATGGACCAGCACGATGGATTTCACCGGGGCGGCGATTGCGCCCGTTGCCGACATGCCCAAGGCAAGCGCGGCAGCCGAGACGAGTGCGGTTAGAGCAGTCGACATTGAAGTTTCTCCTTGGAGCCTGGTTGCGGCGGCAAGTTCATCGCGAACTCTTCACCGGCCCACGGCAGGGCTGCTTCAGCGTCCGCCGATTGAACGATCCTGCGGTGCAGGGGTCCCGGTGGATTCTTGGCCGGCCTTTGGTGCGGCGCCGGAGAAGGTGTCTTGAAACGGCACTCGCGTATTGAAGCGATGCCGAATAATCTGCGAACAATTTCCTAAGGCGCGCCAGCACCCAGAAAATGTCGAAGCAAGCAACCGTTTTTGGCCCGTTTACGCTGGACCCTTACAAGGGGACGTTGCTGCGCGAGGGAGAGCCCGTGGCGCTGGGCCGCCGGGGCATTCTGCTTTTGGACGCACTGCTCAAGCGGCAGGGCGAGATCCTGACCAAGACCGAGCTGATGGACGCCGGCTGGCAGGGCAGCGTCGTCGAGGAGAGCAATCTTTCGGTGCAGATCGCGCTGCTGCGCAAGGCGCTTGGACCGATGCCGGACGGTGGGGAATGGATCGCGACGGTGCCCCGCATCGGCTATCGCTTTCTCGGGCCAGGCCTCGATGAAGCCAACAAGACGGTCCAGCCGCAGGCGAAGCCGTCGCTTGCCGTTCTTCCGCTCACCAGCCTCAGCACCGACATCGAACAGGAGTATTTCGCCGACGGGCTGGCCGAGGAGATCATAACGATGTTGTCGAAGCTGTCCGGGCTGGTCGTCATCGCCCGCAGCTCGAGCTTTGCCTACAAGGGAAAGTCGGTCGACATCCGCACCGTCGCCCGGGATCTGGGCGTCCGCTATGTCCTGGCGGGAAGTGTGCGCAGGAGCGGCAGCCGCCTGCGCATCGTCGCGCAGTTGAGCGACGGCGAGACGGGCGCGCACATCTGGGCCGAAAGCTACGATCGCGAGCTGGCTGACATGTTCGCGGTCCAGGAGGAAGTGGCCCGCAAGATCGTCGGCGAACTCCACATCGCCTTGAACCCGAAAGAGGCGGCCCAATGGCCTGGAATCACCTCGGCGGGAACCACCGACATAGAGGCGTATGACTGTTTCCTGCGCGGCCGCGCCATGCAGCGGGGCGCGACGCAGAACGCCGACGTCTTCCAACGGACGGCAGAGCTGTTTCGCAAGGCGATCGATCACGATCCCGCCTATGCGGCGCCCTACGCCGCGCTCTCGATGGCCCTGGC
Source organism: Mesorhizobium sp. B4-1-4 (assembly GCF_006439395.2). Taxonomy (NCBI): domain Bacteria; kingdom Pseudomonadati; phylum Pseudomonadota; class Alphaproteobacteria; order Hyphomicrobiales; family Phyllobacteriaceae; genus Mesorhizobium; species Mesorhizobium sp. B4-1-4. Next base: position 2,930,832 of record NZ_CP083950.1, on the reverse strand, counting down.
GCATGCCTATTACAATCGCTGGGTGAGCGACCCCGGTTGCGCGCTGGTCGAGGCCGGCAGGCTGGTCGATGAAGCCATCGATCGCGATCCGAACGACCCGTTTCCGCATGGCGTGGCCGCCCTGGTTTCGATGTACCGGAAGGATTTCGAACGCTGGGCAGCGGAGGTCGAGATGTCGCTCACGCTCAATCCCAACTTCGCGCCCTCGCTGTCGCTGCGCGGCATGCTCAACATGTATTCGGGAAAGCCCCTGGCGGCGATCGCGGACATGGAGCGGGCAATCCGCCTCGACCCGCTCTATTCGCATCTGTATCTGCATCATCTGGGGGTGGCGCACCTTATCGCCGGCAAATACGAAACCGCGGCCGCCCTGCTGCGCGAGCGCATCTTGCTGGTTCCCAAAACCGATATGAGCCGCGCCTATCTGGCGGCGGTGCTTGGCCTGCTGGACCACGGCGAGGGCGCGCGCCAGGTCTGGAGCGAATTGATGGCGGTCAATCCGGATTATTCGTTTGCGGAAGGCATTGGCCAGATGCCCTTCAGGAATCCGCAGGATATGGAGAGGATCAAGAGCGGGCTTCAAAGGGCGGGCCTGCCTGTTTGAAGACTAGGTCGGTTTGAAGGCCAAGGGCGGTTTGAAGCCAGGCCGGAGTGCTGTCGGCGTGGCTTGGATGGCGTTCGGCATCTCAGGAGTGTCCCCGCCGTGGGCGCTATGTGGAAGCCGCGCCGTGACCGGCAGGCGTCACGGCTTTCCTGCTTCTTGTGCTACCTTTCTTCTGCGCCGGTTGGTGTGCGACTGGGCGACGGCCATTCTCAACTCGGGTGTGATCTCCAACGGCGCATCCTCCGGTCCATGGGGGTTCTGCAGCCCCTGGACGTGAACGGTCGGGAATGGGAGTTCGATGCCCTGCTCCTTGAAGACTTGGCGGATTCGTACATAGAATTTGCGCTTCATGGCGAAGGCGCCTCCCGGTCTGGTTGTGACCTTGACCCTCAAGACGATGCCGTACTCGCCGAACTCCTGTACGCCCTGCATCTTGATCGGCGAGAGCACCCAGTGTTTGAACTCGGGATCTTCCGCCAGTTCGAGGCCGATCCGCTTGATCAGCTTGCGAGCGAAGTCGATATCGGTGTCGTAACCGACGGTGATGTTGAATTTGTCGGTAACCCAGTCCCGGCTCTGGTTCTGGACCGCCCCGAGTTCGCCGAAAGGTATTGTGAACAGCGGGCCACGATGGTGGCGCAGCTTCACCGAGCGCAGCGAAAAGCTCTCCACCGTTCCCACATAACGGCCGGATGTAATGTATTCGCCGACACGGAACGCATCATCGAGCAGAAAAAACACGCCCGATATGATGTCCTTGATGATGGTTTGTGCCCCAAATCCCACGGCGACGCCAACGACGCCGGCGCCGGCGATCAGCGGGCCGATCTGGATACCCACCGACGCGAGCATCATCAGCACCGCCATCACCACGATCACCGCGAGCAGAATGTTCTGGATGATCGGCAAGAGCGTGCGCAGCCGCGCCTGCTGCGGATCGAGGTTCGGGACGTCCTCCTCGCCGATGACCGCGTGCGGCGTTTCGATGCCCAGCTTTCGTTCGATCAAGGCTTTGATGATCGACCAGCCGAAATCGGCGGCAAGTGCAATGACCATGACATTGATCAAGCCGCGCAATATGAGCGTCGTCATCGTATCGCGATCTTGCATGGACTGCATGTCCAGACCCAAGACACGCGCGAGAAAGTAAGCCGCCGCCAGGATCAAGATCATCCGGATTCCGCGATCGATGGCAGCGATCGTCACCGCCGGGATCGTCGGCCGGCCTGCATCTTCCGAACCCGGCCGCAGGACGAAATTGACCCCGCGCTGCGTCAGCACGATTGCCCCAGGCAGAAAGAATGCGGCGAAGGTAAACCAGAAGAATACATCAAGGCCGGCGATGCGCTGCAGGAACAGGACGACGAAATAGCAAGTCAACAACCATGTCGCTGCCGTGTGACCGCTTTGGCGCGCACCGTCTCGCTGTGTTCTTGGCCGACGCCAAACGGCAAGCAGCAAAAGCAGCAGCAGCACGAAATCGGCGCCCGTCGACAGCACCAGCATTCCATCCCGATCGATTCCGAGACCCGGCAAGAGGAAAAACGCCGCGGCGAAGAAGGCGAAGACGCCGACGATCCGGGATAGCCAATAGGTCCAATGGTCGGCTGTTTCGTTGGTGATCGGCAAGGCGCGAACCTCGACGGCGTTCTCGACGTTCATGAAGGAAGGGACGAGCAGGGCCGTGACGTACATGCGCACACCCCATGTAACGACCGCAGCCATCAGAAACGTCAGGACAATCTCGCGGATGAGCATCGGCCAGTCGAACAACATGAACGCGCCGGCGCTGCCCAGCGCGAAGGAGACGATCAGCATGCTGGAATAAAGCGTGCGGCCGCCAATCTTCTTGGCTCGCCCGGTGGGGGTGTCCTTCGGCTGCGCGATGATCCAAAGACGAAATGGACGGGTGAGCTTGTACGTTGCCCAGGTGAGCGCCAGCCCGGCGGCGATGAATATCGCAATCAGCAAGAGTACGCCGGCGGATCCCTTGCTGGACATATCCTCCATGGTCGCTGCCCGAACGCGGGCGAACTGGCCTGGCAGCGAGGGCAAGGTTCGCACGATTCTTTCGATATGATGCCTGATCCGATCGAGCATCGAGGATGCCATCGTATTCATCTGGCCTGGTGCGGCCACCGCGTCCGACGATGCGCCGGCCGGCGAAGCTCCTGTCTCGGCAGGCGCTTGCGTCGGCCTGGCGTCCTGATTTCGTTGTTCGGCCACCCAGGTCTTCACCGACGGGTCGTCGAGAAGCTCGAACAGCTGTTTGACCTTTTCAGGCGGGACGGTCGCCGGCGCCTGCGCCTGCGTCGGACCAGCCAACAAAAGGGCGATTCCAAAGACGAGCGGCCTGGCAATCAGGACAAGCATCGCAGTCAGATCTCCGAGACGTCGCGCCGGGCGCGCCAGAGTCCTGGCGGCCAATCGTCGAATCCTGAGTGGCATGGTGCTGTAACCTTCCGGTCAAATCGGCAAGCAACGATATCTATGTCCGCCGTTGCTCCTACCTTGAAGAAACCGATGTTGTGGTGCAAGCCTCATCGTTCCGAGCCAGACCGTTGCATGACGGTCGATAATGCGGCGGGACAGCGAGCGCTCACCGCGGGGTCTGTGTCGTCAAAAGTGGTCGCAGTCGACCGCAACCGGGTGCGCGGCTTGCCGCCTCGGAGGCTGAGTTAAGCCAAGCTCAGCCCAGCAGGTTGCGGGCGGTGCGCATGAAAATCCTCGACCCGATCGGGATCAGGTCGTCGGGAAAATCATAGTCCGGATTGTGCAGGGCAGGGTGCTTCTCGCCGGCGCCGAGGAAGAACATGGCCGACGGGGCGCCGTGGCCGAACAGGCCGAAATCTTCCGAGGCACGCATCGGCAGGGCTTCCTGCCCGTGCGCGACACCTTCTTCGTCGAGGGCGCGCCGCAGGTGTTGCACCGCGTCCGGCGCGTTGACGCTGGTGACGAAAATCTCGTGATAGTCCCAGCAGGCGGAGAGGCTGTGGCGGGCGGCGATCTCCTTGACCAGCGTCTCGGCGGCGGCACACAGATCCGCCATGCGCTCGTCACGCCGCGTGCGCAGCGTCGCCCAGACTTCTGCATGCGCGGGCGCGATGCCGAACACGGCTTCGCCCATCTCGGCATGGGTGACGGTGACCATCGCGAAATCGTCATCGGCGAAGGTCGCGCGGCCGAGCGCGGGCAAGGCCGGCATCAGCTCCGAGATCGCGGGCATCGGCGAGATGCCGGTCTCGGGCATGGAGGAATGCGCGGTCTTGCCCTCCAGGATGATTCGCATGCCGCGCGAGGCGCAGTTGACCACGCCGGGTTTCAGCCGCACCTCGCCGAACGGCACGCCGGGCAGATTGTGCAGCGAGAAGGCGAAATCCGGCGCGATCTCGCCGAAGCGCGGATCGGCGACGACGCCGGCCGCGCCATTGCCGGTCTCCTCCGCCGGCTGGAACATCAGCACGACGCGGCCGCTGGCAGGGCGCTGGCGGCCGAGCTGGCGGCCAAGCGACGCCAGGATCGCGGTGTGGCCGTCATGGCCGCACATATGCGACTTGCCGGGCACCTGCGAGGCATGCGGCGCGCCTGACAGTTCCGCGATCGGCAGCGCGTCGAGTTCGGAGCGGAACAGCACCGTCGGTCCCGCCTTGCCGCTGTCGTAGATCGCGGCCACGCCATGTCCGCCGAGGCCGGTCAGCACCTTGTCCGGCGCGGTATCGGCGAGGAAGGCGACGACCTCTTTGGCCGTGTTCTCCTCCTCGTTCGAGATTTCCGGCTGCCGGTGCAGCTTGCGCCGCCATTCAGTCAGCTCGACGATGTCCCGGTTGGTGAGGGTCATGCTTCTTGGCCTCCGCTGCGTTCTTCGTGACATGCCGGTCACAAGGCGAGGACAATCGCATAGGGCGCTCCCCCTCTCCGTCCGCTGCGCGGCCACCTCGCCCCCATGTACATGGGGGCGAGGAAACGCCAATCTCCGAAGTCGCGGCTTTGGGAGGCTTGGTTCCTCGCCCCCACAGAGTGGGGGCGAGGTGGCCGCGCAGCGGACGGAGAGGGGCCGGCGCTGCCGTATGCGATTGCACTGCCCTTTGGCCGGAGAGGTTTCACGCGCAAGATGGTGCCGTCAAGGCCCCTGTTTGTCACCGCCCGCAGCCGTTGGCGCCGAGGATGTCATCGTCGACAGCGCTGCACTCATCGATCTATTGATTGATCTCGGGCTCGACGAGCTTTGCCAGGTTCCGGAGCGATTCCTGCCAGCCGAGATAGCAGGCCTCGACCGGGATGACGTCCGGAATGCCGGCCTGGGTGATGTCGATCTCGGTGCCGACCGACACTTTCTTCAGGACTATCGTCACCTGCATCTCGCCGGGCAGGTTGGGATCGTCGAACCTGTCGGTGTAGCGCAGGCGCTCGCCCGGAACGAGTTCAACATACTCGCCGCCGAAGGAATGGCTGCCGCCGGTCGTGAAGTTGCGGAAGGCCATCTTGAACGTGCCGCCGACCTTTGCCTCGAGATGATCGACCGTGCAGGTGAAGCCGTTCGGCGGCAGCCATTTCGTCAGCGCATCGGCCTCGACGAAGGCGCGGTAGACCTTTTGCGGGCTGGTCGTCAGAACGCGGTGCAAACGTACGGTGCCGGGCATATTCTTTCCTTTCATGATTGCTGTTCGACGCCCCAAGGACGAGCAAGGCCTGGCCAGTCCGACATCGGCCCCGGATTTTTTTCCGAGGCCCGCCTCCGTCGCTCGTTGGGCGTGTCCGGCTGGCGCACGCCTAACTTACGCCGGTTCGGGTGGATTTGGGACTGCATTTTGCGGCGTGTGGCCCATCGTCGCGAATGAGGAAGCGGATGGTCATTATGGGGAGACAGTTTATAACGGTCGGCGAGATCGCGACAATCAAGGGGAGACGATGCGTTACATACGTCCGCTTTCAATCGAAGATGCCGTGGGCCAATTGGCCGGATCGGCGGGGCCGGCGGCCATTCTCGCCGGCGGCAGCGACCTTCTGGTGAGAATGAAGGGCGGCTTCATCGAACCGGAGCTGATTGTCGACATCAAGGGCATCGCCGGCTTGAGCGACATCCGCGAAACAGCCGACGGCTTCAGCATCGGCGCCGCAGTTCCCTGCGCCGTGCTCGGCGAGAGCGCCGTCCTGAAGAAGGCATGGCCTGGCGTCGTCGAAGCGGCGAAGCTGATCGGCTCGAAGCAGGTGCAGGGCCGCTGCACCATGACGGGCAATCTGTGCAACGCCTCGCCGGCGGCCGACAGTGTTCCGGCGCTGGTCGCGGCCGGCGCCCGGGCGGTGATTGCCGGGCCCGGAGGCAGGCGCACGATCGCCGTCGAAGCCGTGCCGGTCGGGCCGGGCAAGATCTCGCTCGCCAAGGGCGAGATCATCGAGGCGATCCTGCTCGACAAGCGCGCGCCGCGTTCGGCCGATGCGTATCTGCGGTTCATTCCGCGCACCGAGATGGACATCGCCGTGGTCAGCGCCGGCGTCAACCTGACGATCGACGAAGCGGGCGTCGTGACGGCGGCCCGCGTGGCGATCGGCGCCGCCGCGCCGACCGTGTTGCTGGTCGAAGAGGCCGCCGAGGCCCTTGTCGGCAGGAAGCTCGACGAAGCAGCACTCGAGCGGCTGGCCAAGGTCTGCTCCGGCGCCTGCCTCCCCATCGACGACAAGAGGGGCACCATCGAATTCAGACGGAAGGTTGCGGGCGTGCTGGCCAGGCGGGCCGCGATGACCGCCTATGCACGTGCGGGAGGCAAATGATGGCTGGCATAGCAGTTTCAACGACCATCAATGGCGACACGATCGAATATCTGTGCCAGCCCGACGAGACGCTGCTGGACGTGCTGCGCGACCGGCTCGGCTTGACCGGCGCCAAGGAAGGCTGCGGCACCGGCGATTGCGGCGCCTGCAGCGTCATCCTCGACAACCGGCTGGTGTGCTCCTGCCTGGTGCTGGGCGCGGAAGCCGAGGGGCGGCGCATCGAGACCGTCGAGGGCATGGCGCATGGCGATCAGCTGCATCCGCTGCAGCAGAAGTTCCTGGAGCACGCGGCGCTGCAATGCGGCATCTGCACGCCGGGCTTCCTGATCGCGGCCAAGGACCTGCTCGCCAAGAACCCCGACCCAACCGAGGAGGAAATCCGCTTCGGCCTGGCCGGCAATCTCTGCCGCTGCACCGGCTATGACAAGATCGTGCGCGCCGTCCAGGACGCGGCCGGCGTGATGAAGGGAGCCTGACAATGAATTTCGATCCGCGTTATTCGGGGCGCAGTTTCAAATCCGTCGGCACGCGCCCCGTCCGCCCCGACGGCGTCGACAAGGTGACCGGCCGCGCCCGCTACGGCGCGGACTTCAACATGGCCGGCCAGCTGGTCGGGCGCATCCTGCGCAGCCCGCACGCGCATGCCAAGATCCGCAAGATCGACACCTCCAAGGCCGAGAAGCTGAACGGCGTGAAGGCGGTGATCACCGCCGCCGACCTGCCCGATCTCACCGATGGCGATGCCGCCATGTACGACATCCTCGACAATTGCATGGCGCGCACCAAGGCGCTCTATGACGGCCATGCGGTGGCCGCGGTCGCCGCTGTCGATGCCCGCACGGCAAGGCAGGCGCTGAAGCTGATCGAGGTCGACTACGAGCCGCTGCCGCATGTCACCGACGTCGACGAGGCGATGGCGCATCACGCGCCGCTGATCAACGACGCGATCTTCACCGAGGGTCTGGAGGAGAAGCCGGTCAAGCCGTCCAACGTCACCAAACGCAGCCAGTTCGGCCATGGCGACGTGCATGAGGGTTTCGCGCATGCCGACTTCATCGTCGAGCGCTCGTTCAAGACCGAGCAGACGCATCAGGGCTATATCGAGCCGCATGCCTGCGTGGCGAGCGTCAGCTCCGACGGCACCGCCGACCTGTGGGTCTGCACGCAGGGGCATTTCGTCTATCGCCAGCACTGCGCGCAGCTGCTCGGAATGGAAGCCTCGAAGCTGCGCGTCACCTCGTCGGAGATCGGCGGCGGCTTCGGCGGCAAGACCCATGTCTGGGCCGAGCCGGTGGCACTGGCTTTGTCGCGCAAGGCCGGACGCCCGGTGAAGCTTGTCATGACCCGCGATGAGGTGTTCCGCGCCTCGGGGCCGACCAGCGCCACCTCGATCGACGTCAAGATCGGCGCCCGCAAGGATGGCACCATCACCGCGGCGGAAGCGACGCTGCGCTACACCAGCGGCCCCTATGCCGGCAGCTGGGCCGAGGTCGGCGCCATGACGGCGTTTGCCTGCTACAAGCTCGATAACGTCAAGACGGTGGGCTACGAAGTGCTGGTCAACCGGCCGAAGACCGCGGCCTATCGCGCGCCGTCGGCACCCATGGCGGCCTTTGCCGTGGAAAGCGCCGTCGACGAGCTGGCCAAGGAGATCGGCATCGACCCGGTCGAGTTCCGCATCAGGAACGCCGCCCAGGAAGGCACGCGCTCTTCCTACGGCCCGGTCTACGGCCCGATCGGCATCGGCCCGACGCTGGAAGCGGCCAAGGACCATCCGCACATGAAGGCACCGCTCAAGGAGAACCAGGGGCGCGGCATGGCCTGCGGCTTCTGGTTCAATTTCGGCGGCCAGACCTGCACCGACTTGAACATCGGCATGGACGGTTCGGTGTCGCTCGCCGTCGGCACTGTCGATGTCGGTGGCTCCCGCGCCTCGCTGTCGCTGGTGGCGGCGGAAGAGCTCGGCATCGACTACAGTCAGGTCAAGGCCATCGTCGCCGACACCTCCAGCCTTGGTTACAACGACATGACCGACGGCAGCCGGGGCACGTTCTCGTCCTCCATGGCGACGATCTCGGCCGCCCGCAACGCGATCAGGATCCTGCGCGAGCGCGCCGCGCAGATGTGGGACATTCCGGTCGACGACGTCGTCTGGGAAAAGGGCCACGCTCTGGCCAAAGGCGAAAAATACGGCAACCTCGCCGCGCTCTCGCTGAAGGAGATCGCCGCCCAGTCCGGCAAGACCGGCGGGCCGATCGCCGGCCATAGCGAGCTCGTCGCCGACGGCGCCGGCGTTTCCTTCGCCACCCATATCTGCGACGTGGAGGTGGACCCCGAGACGGGCGCCACCAGGGTCATCCGCTACACGGTGGTGCAGGACGCCGGCAAGGCGGTGCACCCGACCTATGTCGAGGGCCAGTACCAGGGCGGCGCGGCGCAAGGCATCGGCTGGGCGCTCAACGAGGAGTACATCTACGGCAAGGACGGGCGGCTGCAGAACGCCGGCTTCCTCGACTACCGCATACCGGTGTGCTCCGACCTGCCGATGATCGACACCCAGATCCTGGAAATCCCCAACCCCAACCACCCCTATGGCGTGCGCGGCGTCGGCGAAACCTCGATCGTGCCGCCGCTGGCGGCGATCGCCAACGCGGTGTCGAACGCGGCCGGCGTGCGCATGACCCACATCCCGATGTCGCCGCCGCGCATCCTGGCGGCGATCGAGGAGGAAGGCTGAGATATCCAACGCTGAGGTCAAGGTGTGTTGAGATTCAAGTCAGGACGAGTCGAGAACGACGGCTTGCGAGAACCGGAGCGGAGCGTAGTTTTCGTACGTGAGCACCGGAAGCGCAGGAAGCCTTCGTTCGCAGGCGGGCCTCACTTGAATATCGGCACACCTTAAGCGATGGTCGAAGTCACGCTTTGGGGCGCGCTCGGCCAACTCGCCGGCGGCAAGAGCAAGGTCGAAGTAGAGGCCAAGGACATCAGGGAGCTGTTCAGGAAATTGGCTGAACAGTATCCCGGCTTCGAGCCGTGGATCGACCGTGGGATTGCCGTGGCGATCGACGGGGTGATCTATCGCGATACGTGGAACAAGAAGTTGCCGCCGGGGGCGGAGATATTTCTGCTGCCGAGACTGGCTGGGGGGTGAGGGGAGCACGAGTCCTATATAGTGGCAGCTTGGCGCTTCATTTTGGTCGTTCACGCTCTTCGGCGCGGTGCCCGGAAGCTGCCATTCAATACGGGTGGCACCATTGAAGGGCGGGAGCCGCGAGAGAATAAATCGTGACAAGTGCTAAGCATTTGTCTTTATTCCGCGTCGCAACCAGCGCTGGAAAATCGGCGCTTACCATGCGAATATACCTCCTTCCCGATTTCCGTGTTGAATTCATACCAAAATTGCGAGTAAAGCTCAAATCGTGTCTAATCCTGATATTAATTTTCGAAATATCCGTAAGCACCGCAGTTCGCAGAATGATGGCTTTGAAGAGCTGACCCGGCAGCTTGTTCTGGCAGAGCCGCCGAAAGGTGCAACAGAGATTGAGCATAGAGGACCTGGGGCAGATGGCGGCGTCGAGATCATTGCACGTTTCGCCGATGGCCGTGTCTTGGGTTGGCAGTCCAAGTACTTCACCGAGGGCTTTGGTTCATCCGAGGTCAGCCAGCTCAAGACGTCGTTTTCGGCCGCGCTGACCAATTTCCCAAAGTTGGAACGGTATTACGTCGCAATTCCCCGGAACCTGTCCGGTCATGCCGAGGGCGAGACTGATACGCAGACGAAGAATTGGAAGAGCTTCAAACAGTGGTGCGAGGATGAAGCGACCGCGCAGACACGGAAGGTCGAAATCGTCTTGTGGGACGACACTTACTTCGTCTCGCGGCTACAAAGGAGCGATCCCGCTCACGCTGGTATGCGGCTCTACTGGTTCGACGAGACGGTTCTGGATCAAGACTGGTTTGAGAGGCAGCTTAGCAAGTCGCTGGCCTTTATCGGCAATAGATACAGGGAGCCTGATCATGTCGACGTGAAGATCGGTGACACGCTCGAAATCATGACCAAAGGGCTGAGATTCCTGCAGCGAATAGAGTCCGTGTGGAGCATCATTGCCAACTCGACGGAAAGACTGGCGGCGGCGATAAAAACGTTGGACATGACCGATAGCCACATCGCGGACTTCGAGCAGGTGGTTTCACTTCTGGGGGAACTCAGCAAGGCTGCTGAAGAAACCGATCCGGGCAAACTGGTGGATCAGCGTATCGCGAGCCTACTGAAGATGTTGCGGGACGTCGAGAATAACGGTTCCGTTGATTTCGTTCTGAGGCAAGCGCGCTTCATGACCCGCAAAGACCCCAAGAAGCCGGACAGTGAACGGGAACCTTACGTTTATCCGCCGAAAATCCGAAACCTCCTCGCGGAACTGCAGAGCGACATCGTGGGTGCCTCGCTCGAGTTTTCGCTACAGGAAATCGAACTGTTTCAAACCCCGGCGCTGCTTGTCGAAGGCGAAGCCGGAATCGGAAAGTCGCATATTATCGCTCGTGAGGTGCAGCGCCACGTTCAGCAGGGACATCCCGCGGTGTTTGTCCCTGGGCGCACACTTGATCAGGGTGATAAGCCGGAAAGCGAAATCCTTCATTACCTCGATCTCAAGGACCTACGTTTCGAAACATTCCTCGGCGCTCTCGATGCCGCCGCAAAAGCGAGTGGTCGTCCGGCGTTGATCGCGATCGACGGAATCAACGAAAGCCTTGATGCTGCCGGATGGGAACCTGGGCTTCCGAAGCTGATTTCTCAGGTCCGGCAATTCGGCCAAATCGGTTTCTGCGCGTCGATCCGATCAGCTTACAAGAAGCTGTGCATACGTCCCGGCCTTGATGTTGTCACGGTACAGCACGTCGGGTTTTCTGCGAACTTGGGTGAGGCTGCTCGCCAGTACCTCGATCGCCACGGCATTGAGCGTCCCTCGGCCCCGATCTTCGAGCTACGGGACATTCTTTACAACCCGCTCTTCCTGACCACAGCGGTCGATTTCCTGCTCGCCAGGAAACAGACCTCGTTCCCCAGGGGGCTGGATTCTATCAGCAAACTAATCGACTTCTGGCTAGAAGCGATCGAAATCAATCTGACCACCAAGAGATACGACCGAATCGAGCGTGGCGACGGAAAGATCTTGGAAGTGGCCGAGGCAATTGCCGCGAAGATGGCCGAAGACGGTAGCGAATATCTGGATTTCAAGACCGCAAACGCCATCTGCGAACAAATCGTCGATCTGGGGCTTCCGACGAAGGCGGCAGATCGTTTGCTGATGAAGCTGATCGATGAAGGCATGTTCCTAGACACACCCGATTACAGCGACAGCAAAACCGGAAAGCACATCTCGTTCGCGTTCCAGAAGTTCAGTGATTATTTTATTGCCGATGCAATACTTCGGCACACAGGCGACGCACTGGCTCTCGCTGTTGCGATCAAGCCGGGCGGAAAATACCACTACCTTTTTGACGAAAAGACGCCGTGGAAGTTTGCCGGGCCACGGACCGCGTTGTTCGCCCTCACAGCGCTACGTTTGGGCAAGGAACTGACGGATATCGAAGTGGATCTCGGCGATCACATATTCTTCTCTGCAGAAGATTTCCTTGCTTCCCTCCAGTGGCGTCAGCGAAATGCTATCCTGGAGGAGACGCGAGAACTGCTGGAGGATATTCGGGCTCGCCCAGCGACGGCCGATGAACCCGAATTGTCCGACGACTCTTATTTCGATGTGCTGCTGAGGCTGGCCGCGATCCCCGGATGCCGGCTCAACGCGCTCTACCTGAAGGAAAAGCTCGGGGCGATGACGTTGGCCGATCGCGATGCGATCTGGTCACTCTATCTTGTTAGTAAGACCGAAACCTACGACGAAGAATGGTCCATCGTCCAGGAGCTTATCGATTGGAGCTGGACGGCACCTGCAGCGGAGATTGGCTCTGAAAAGATACACCTGATCGCGACGACCATCGCGTTGATGACTTCGACAATGGACCGCGAAGTGCGGGACAGCGCGACAAAGGCTCTTTCGAGCCTGCTCATGAAGTTCCCGGCGGAGATCGCTCGGTTGATCGAGGAATTTAAGGACTGGGATGATGCCTACATCCGGGAGCGGGTATTGGCTGCCGCGGTGGGAGGAGCGCTCTACTGTGTTGATGTGTCTATACTCAAGTTGGCGGCGGAAGCCGCAGACCGGATGGTGTTTGTCAAGCAGCCGGTGGAACGTCACGCCTGGGTCCGTCGTTACGCACACATCATCGTGCTTCACGCCAAAATGCGTGGTGCTGCTCTGGGTGCGGACCTCGTCAGCCGAGCTACACCTCCCTACGCATCTCCGCCAATCACGGATTGGCCAACCCTTGCTGATCTCGCGCCATTACATGAAATCGCACGCGATATCTTCAGCTCGGTCATTGGGTATCTTCCCGAGAAAGACGGGTCGAAGCAGCCCATGATGGCTGGTGATTTCGGCCGCTACACTATCTCTGGCATCGACAGCAGCTTCTCAGCGGAGACGAGGGGCGAGAATCCACCTGTCTCGAGAGACATGGAAATCGAGCAATTCTGGGCAGATGTGGAAGGAGCCGATCCTAGGGCGGCCGAAATGCGAACCGAGCTAGAAAGGGCCTGTGCGCAGAAGGCCGAGGGCTCGATGGCCGGATTGCTCAAACACGCCGATATCGAAGCGCTACTCGCCCAAATGGATCACGACGACGATCACGGCGACAAGGTGGAGAAACTCGCCGTTCAAATCGCTAGTCTGGCCTCGGCGGAAGACGCCGAGAGTCAAGGCCTTGAGAAAGCCTATGACGATCTGGAGGCCTCGCTGCTTGCGCTGCTCACGCGTGAGTTGCGCGACCGTTACAAGGCTCTCGAGCCGCTTGCAATTCGCAGCGGTGGCCAGATCGAAAGATTCTCGATTCAGACCGCCAGGAATTGGATCGTTGATCGTGCTCTGAAGCTAGGATGGGACCAGCAGGTTCACGAACCGGTCGAAAGACAAGCCCTCCGGTATTCGCATGGACGCCATGACCATCAGATCGAGCGGATTGGCAAAAAATATCAGCACATCGCCCACCAGGAACTCATCGGCTACTTGGCCGACCACCACTGGTATCTCGACTGGAACAGCCCGGCTTCGATTTTGCGAGAGCTGGAGCGTTTCAACCGGTCCGATATCGATCCGACGTACCTAGCGAGCGAATTCGCGAGGCAGACGAGATCGTTTTTCCCTGAAGCTCTTCAGGTGCCGGAAATGCGCTTCATCCCATCCGAACCGCTCGCAAACATGGAGTGGACGAAAACGCCGGTCGATCTTCCCGATGTGGTTCCGTTTCTCATCCAGAAGGACATCGGCGGCCAGGACTGGTACCTCCAGAAGAGCTTCGCCCGCAGCCTCGGCTACATGAACAACCTCGAGTCGACCGATCCCTTTAAAAGTGCGCAGCTCAGCATCGAATTGGTGCTGTTCAATCCCGAGGATCTAGGAAGACTCGACGAACTCACCACCGAGTCTTTGGATGGAGACGATGGTGACATTTTCGACAACGCCCGGGATTCCCATGCTTTTTATGGGCAGCGAAGCGCTCTGCATCAAACCGGTCCCGTGAAGTTCGAGCTTACTCATGAAATCACGGACATAAAATTCGGCCGATTTGTCGAAAGTTACTCGCCGAAGTTCGGAGAGTACGATTGCAGCGGCGTACCGAGCGATAAAGGCTTCAACGTACCGACAGCGGCACTCTTCAGCCTTCAGAAGCTGAGGCCAAAGGACGCTTGGTCGGCCTATTACGTCAGCGAAGACGGCAAGCCAGCGTTTGTGCACGACCATAACCGCGGAGACGACGGCGTGACGGTGGTGAGAGCCGATGTCATCAAAGATTTCGCCAAGCGGAACGGGCTGAAACCGGTGTGGATCGTGTGGGGCGAGAAGGATGGCGGTAAGGGCAACAATCGCTTGGTCGAGGAAGAGCGGCTGTTCGCGCGAAACGACTTTCTTGGCTTCTACTACGAATTGGACGGCGTCTGGCATGGAAAACTTATCCGCTTCCGAAATTTTTAGTTTCGCAAGCAATCGGAAAAGCAGGGTGGCCGAATTCCAGGAGCGTTGCGGGGTCACAGCATTTTCTGCGTGTCGCCGCTACTGATATCCGCTTTTCGCCTCGGGTGTCCCGGCAGCGGACCGTCGGCTGTCGGGCCCCAAGCAGACAGTTGGCCTCGGCTGCTCGCTTTACGCCCCAACCACCCCAACCGCCCCCGCCCTCTCATACACCAACCCCGCCACCGCAAGATCCCCCACAGCCAACCCTCGAAAAACAAACGCCGTCGTCTCGCCCGCGTTCTGCCTCCCCGCAAAATCCCCGCACACCAGCCCCGTCAGGTCCCCGGCGACCAGCGCGGCGTCGACCATCGGTTTGGCCATATTTCTCTCCTGCTCCAGGTCGTCGACGATGATGCGGTCGAAGCGGGGCATGGTTTCGGGGAGCCAGGGCAGGGCCTGGTCGGTCATCACGGTGAAGCTGCCCGGCTTCAGCCAGTTGGCGTCGAGGAAGGGGGCGGGTTTGGGCACCAGGGGCACCGTCGTCACCACCATGTCGGCGCCTTCGATCGCGGCCCTTGCCGTGTCGCATGGCACTGCCTGCAGCCCGCGCGATTGCGCCATTTGGCAGAGCGCGTCGCGGTTGGCGGTGCCTCGGCCGAAGGCGCGGATTTGGCGCAAGGGGAAGAGGTCGGCAAAGGCTTCGAGGTGGCCGCGCGCCTGCACGCCGCAGCCGATGAAGGCGATGGATGACGCGTCGCTTGCCGCCATGCGCCTGGCGGCGACGGCGCTCAAGGCGGCCGTGCGTTTCGCCGTCACCCAATTGCCGTCGACCAGGGCAAGCGGCAGGCCGGTCTCGGCGTCGAGCAGCGTGATCAGCGCGTTGATCGTGGGGAGGCCGCGCCCGGCATTGCGGGGGTTGACGACCAGCGACTTGGTGGCCAGCACGGGCGGCGTGGAGGCGACGCCGAGCGTCGCCATGATGTAGCGGTCATCGCCCGGCAGCACGACCGCCTTCGGCGCGCACCAGACTTCGCCGCGCCTCTGGCCGGCGATCTGGCGTTCGATCTCGTCGACGATTTCGGACGTCGAGATCGCCAGGCGATCGAGATACGCCGAAGACAGATAGGGCAGGGTCTCGGCTTCTATTTGAGTGTTCATGCGGTCATTTTCCAATGCGGGGCTGCAAACTAGCAAGCGGGTGGCAACCGCATAGGGTGGGGCGCTTTCTCTCCGTCCCGGCTTTGGCGGGCTTTCCCACTTTGTGGGCAGGCAATCGCCTATGGCCGCTGCTTTTGCCTTACGAGTACCCCCAGCCCTAACTTGCGGGGGCGAGCCACGGGTCTCGCCCGTCCTTCGGACCCCCACAAGGGGGAGGGGGACTTCCGTCGACGCTGATCCTCGCAAATTGAGCATGTTTCTTTTTTGAGCCAGGGCGGAAGCGACGGTGCGCGCGGCAGCTTCCCTCCCCTTTGTGGGGAGGGTTAGGGTGGGGGTCCCCTTCGCAAGAATCCATTTTGCCATAGCCATGACTTTGTGAGGACGACGAAACGCCGGCTCGCAAGCCATGTTGCCGCCGTCGAAGCGCGGGCGCGGAGCAGCCCAGCCGTATCCGCCGCCACTCAGGCCGCGCTGCCGCTTTGGGGCTTGCGGCGGGAGGCTGGATCGAGGAGGGCTTCAGCGAGCGAATTGCTGGAGCGGGCTGCCTGGAAGGCCAGCGCCTCGGGCGCGGGCAGGGCCGGCGAGAAGAGGAAGCCTTGCGCCACCATGCAGTCGAGCGAGCGCAGGATCAGGCGGTCGGCGTCCGTCTCGACGCCCTCGGCCATGACCTCTATGCCCAGCGCGCGGCCGAGATCGATGACCGTCTTGACCAGGGCCTGATCCTCGACCGACTTGGCGAGGTTGCGCACGAAATGCTTGTCGATCTTGATCTTGCGGATCCGGCTGTCCTTCAGCGCGACCAGGGTCGAAAAGCCGGTGCCGAAATCGTCGAGCACGATCGATATGCCGGCGTCGGCGAGGCGCCCGACCTTTTCGTCGACCCTGTCGCGATCGACCGGCGCTTCCTCGGTGATCTCGATCTCCAGCATCGCCGCCGGCACGTTCCTCGCCTTCAACAGGTCCAGGATCATGTCGTCGACATTGCCGGCCTCAAGCTCGCGCGGCGACAGGTTCATGGCGACGCGGACATCGCGGCGGCCGGTTTTCACCAGCGCCTCGATCATGGCGCAGCAATTGCGGAACACCGTTTCCGTCAGCAGCGGCAGCAGGCCGGTTTCGCGCGCCGCGGTGACGATCTCGGGCGGGGAAATCGGCCCGTGGATCGGGTGCCGCCACCGCAGCAGCGCTTCGAACCCGACGACGGCATTGGTGTCGAGGCGCACCAGCGGCTGGAACCATGAGCAGAGCGCGCCGGCCTCGCAGGCGCCGCGCAGGTCGCGCTCGATGTGGTGCTTGCGTTCGAGCGCGTGGTCGAGCCCGGCATCGAAGAGACAGTGTTCGTTCCGGCCCTTGCGCTTGGCCGCGTAGAGGGCGAAATCGGCCCTGAGCAGCATCTCCGTCAATCGCGGCCTGTCCGAGACATAGATGCCGATCGAGGCGCCGACACGCACCGAGTTCAACGCCGGATCCGGTTGCGCGATCGCCGCGATGAGCGTCGAGGCAAGCGCGTCGGTCGCGGGCGCGGATTGGCAGGCGGGGAAGAGCAGCACGAATTCGTCGCCGCCGATGCGCGCGATCGTGGCGCCTTGCGGGGCATGGGTCTCAATGCGGCGCGCGACCTTGACCAGCAGATCGTCGCCGATGTTGTGGCCATAGGTGTCGTTGACAGATTTGAAGCCGTCGAGGTCAATCAGCATGGCCACGAACGGACCATCGGAAAGCCCCAGCCGGCCGATCGCCTGTTCGAGCCCATACCGGTTGAGCAAATTCGTCAGCGGATCGCGCCTGGAATTGCGCTCCATCTCGGCGGCGAATTCCCTCGCCTCGTATTTGAGGCGGCTGGTCTCGCGGAAGCGGGCCTGTCCGATCAGCGCGCTTCTGACCATTCCGGCGAGGAAAAGCAGGACGGTGAACGCCAGGATGTCGTTCTCGATGCCGCCTTTGGCCAGCACGCATCCGGCGGCGGCCAAAAGCGGCAGCGTCATGAAATTGAGCGCGGCCGGTGCGTATGACGCCGAGTAGGTGACCGAGCCGGCCGACAGGCCCGCAAGCACGATCAGATAGAGCGGCGCCTGGGGCGTGGTGTAGCCGTGCGCCAGCACAGCCAGCAAGGACCAGGCAATGCCGGACACCAGAGCCAATGCGCCGTAGAGGGCAAGCCGGGCGCTGACCGGCCTCGGCCCGCTCCCGGAAATGTCCGGCTGGGCGGCGGCAAGCGCCAGGCGCGCGCAATTGATGATGCTGATCGCCGCAAACCACAGCACCGCCGCCAGACCGCCGCCGGAAAGCATCTGCACAGCCAGGATCAGGGCCGACAGCACAATGCCGACAGGCATGGAAATGAAGATCCCTTTCCTCAGATCAGCGAACTGATCGCGGAGGATCCCCGTTGCCACGGCTTCGCTTTGCCCTTGGGGAGTGGGGCCAGCAAACCACCGCTCGTCATGCCTTGCCATTGCATGGTGTTAGGGCAGTGGAATGAAAATCGTGTTAAGGATTTCAGCGGTTTACGGTGCATTTCTCGAATAAAGGCAGGCGACGCGCCATTCCTAGGGGCCACGGGAGGCGCGGTGGGGTTGCCGGGCAGCAAGCCGGACCGTTGCGGAGCCTTCCGAGCGCGCTATCTGGTTCAGCGGCCGGGAAAGGGAGGCCGCGCAGCAATGAGCCGTGTAGCAGTCGCGCTTTACGTCCTGGGCATGGTGGTGATCATCGTCGGGGCCGATTTTCTGTTCCTCAGAGGCCGGTTCTGGGAGCGGCTGGCCGTGAACATCGCGATCGTCTGCGTGTTCGGAGCTTTCTATCTCCTGGTCCTTCGACGCCGTTGAACCGGGCGCGCCCTCGTCCCGGGCGGCGCCAGCCAGCGTGGCCAGCCCTCGATCGGCCGCGGGCATTGGCCGGGGGCTGCTGACGGTCCCTGACTGGCTCGGGAAGCGTCGCCAGCTTGGCATTTTGCAGGCCAAATGGTCAGGCCGCCTTGTTTCGCGGCGGCCTTCCCAAGCCGGGTTCGGGCCAAAGCCGGATTTGGGCGCTTGCTGGAACCAATGGCGGGCCAGACTGTTTAGCCTTGACTTTGATGCTGACGTGCCGGCCGACTGGATAAGCGGCGATCTTGAGGAGCTTCATCATGAACATTTCGTCCAGGGTTCGTTCCGTCGCGGTTGCCGCGATAGCCGTTGCGGGCGTGGGCTTTGCCAGCGCCGCGCATGCCGACAGCGGCACCATCCGCTTCTCCGTCTACAAGGCGGCCTTCTTCGTCGGTGGCTCCGGAGGCGAAGGCACGCTGACCTTCCATGGCCGCCGCTATCCCATCTCGATCGGCGGTGTCTCGGGCGGTCTCGCCTTCGGCGTGTCCAAGACCTATTTCCAGGGCACCGTGCGCCACATCAGGCGCGCCCGCGACGTGGCCGGGGTCTACGGCGCGGCGGGCGGCGGCGGCGCGGTCGGCAGAGGCGCCCAGGTGATCGTCATGACCAATGACAAGGGCGCCGAGCTTCAACTCACAGGCAGGCAGGTCGGGCTGCAGGTCAACGCCGATCTCAGCGGGATGAGCATTTCGCTGAGGTAGGGGCGGTTTCCCTACCTCACGACAGGAACGATTGTCGGTCGCGCAACGTCGCCGTGATGGCGGCGATGCCGTCCTCGATCTCGCGCCGGTTGGCCAGGATCGCATTGCCGGCAGCTCCTTCGACGATCGATCGCAAGAGGTCGGCCTGGCCGACGAGCACTGCGTCCTTCTCCGCCAGGGCGGCGAGCGTTGCGGCTTCCAACCGGTAGCGCTGGGTCATGCGGTCATTCTCCGGCACCGGCTGATGGCGGATCTGCCCTTCGAGCGCGCCGACCTCGCGGCCCAGCCGCTCGAGCGCCTGGGCGTTGGCGACGATGCCGGAATCGGGGAAGGGATTGGCCCGCGAAGGCGGCTGGATGTTCTCGCGGCGGTACCGGGCCTCGGCCTCGTCGACGGCCGCCCGGGCGCGCGCCAGCAGCGAGGACGCCATCTGGCGCACCCGCTGGTCGTCCGCGCGGAGCTGGTTTTCCTGGCGGTAGAAATTGTAGCCATAGCCGTAGAACAGGTTGATCCCAACCTTGGCGAGCGGTCCGACCTCGTAGAAGCGGCTCATCTTGTCGCGCCCACCTCATCGCCGAGCGGATAGAAGCCCGTGGGCTGGCCGCCAATATTGAAGGGCACGCCGGCGGCGGCGTTGGGTGCGGAAACCAGGCCTTTGTCCGCCATGCGCAACGCCAGATAATAGCGCACCGCCTCGATCGGGCTCAAGCCGATCGCCTGCAGCGAGATCAGTTCGCGCATGCGCTCGTCGCGCGGCATGATCAGGACCTTGAGGTCGTTGAGCATGATGCCGTAGACCTTGAGGAAATCGGTGAGGTGCAGCTTCACCGCCTCGCGGACATCGCTGATCCGTTCGTTGATGTTCTCCATCTTGGTGACCTGGATGATCTGGTTGATCGCCTGCTCGATGGCGGGTCCGGCATAGTCGGCGATTTCCTTCGTATCGATCACCGCGCCCGCGAAAGGCATGTGGGTGATGAGATCGAGCGCTTCCTGCTTGCTGTCGATGTGGATGTAGTAGTCGACGACATAGGACATCTCCGCCATCTCGGCGCTGGTCGCGATGCCCTCATTGCGCACCAGAAGCTTGGAACGGTTGATGTAGATGACCTCGTAGACCCAGGGCGACGATCCGCCGAAGAAACCCTGGACGACCGATCCGACCAGCGGCTTGTCCGGAGTCTGGAGCTGATATTGGCCGGTCTCGTAGACGTTGAGCACCGCGCCGCGCGATTTCAGGATGCAGAAATGGTTGCTTTCGACGGTCAGCAGCGAGCCGGAAACGATGCTCTCGTCGACGATCTTCATCGCCACGGTCCGGGTGCCGAGCGCGTCCGTGCCATCGCGCTGCAGCGACGTGATTACCTGCCTGGTGATCGCCATTTCGAATTCCCCTCCGTTGTGCCGGCACGCCCTGCGCGTGCCCAGATCCTCGCGGCGCGCCTAGCGCGGCGAACAGAGGCCCTTGCCCCTGAATGATTGCTGAAGCCGGGCGGTCCGGTCGGTGCGCTGGCGGTGGCCGGCGTCACCATCGAGCAGGTACTTGGCCCGCCGCTTGTCGCGCGCCGGCGATGCCGTCCTCGTTGGCGCAACCGCCTTCCTGACAGGCTCCATCGCCCCGGCGGAATCGAGGCCGACACCTGTCCCGACCGTGGACTCTCGAATGGCGCGGCTGACAGCCTGCCCGATCAGCTCCTGGCCGTTCTGGCCAAGGAAGTTCGAGACCAGTCCTGCAAGGTCGGCTCGTATTGCCTCACCCTGAGCGTCGCCGGCAAGGTCCAGCAACGGCGAAGCGGGGCCGCTGGCCTCGGCTTGCAAGGCTCTTGCCGGGCGCCTGCTCTTGCCCAGCCGCTGCCAAAGAATGAAGGCGATGACGAGTGCAAATACAACAAACGACATTCGACCAGCCCCGCTCAGTGGTCCGCGTTGATTGCAGGATTGAAGATGATGATACCGGACGCCGCCCGTTCAGCGCGCCTTTGCGCCGCCCTGGAACGCTCCGTCCTCAAGCACCGACAGTCGCGCTCCAAAACCCTTAGAGATCACTGGCGGCTCGAACCCCATTCCCTCCCGGCAATTTGTCGACCACATTTCTTTCCCGGACAGCGCTGTCCGGGAACTATGAATGGGCAAATGCTGTCTATTTGATAGGGTAAGTCCCAGGTGGCGGCCATACACGATATCGAGAGGTCTTTGCGGCAAGACAGGTAAGGCAGGCTCCGGCGTCGTGCTTGGGGTATAGTTCCGCCGGGCGCCGCGAACATCAAGGGAGGACATTGACGTGAACCAAGATGCCGCCAGTCCAAGACCGCTCGCCGAGATTGCCAGCTATCACGCCCATATCTACTATGACGGGCAAACCGAGCGGCAGCATGCCGAATGGCTGCGTCTTCGCATCGGGGAGCGTTTCCGTGTCCGCCTGGGCAACTGGCATGACAGACAAGTCGGCCCGCATGACCAGGCGATGTACCAGGTCTCCTTCGCCAACGAGATTTTCGCGTCGCTCGTTCCGTGGCTGATGCTGAACCATCGGGGCTTGAGCATCCTCATCCACCCGAACACGACCAACCCCAGGCGCGACCATCTGGTCGATCCGATCTGGATAGGCCGGCCGCTGGCGGTGCACGGCGATATCCTGGGCGAGGATCACGAGGCGGAAGAGGCGCTGGAGCCCAACACCGAGCCGACGCTGCCGGCGTAGGCGTTTCTTGACATAGCCGCGACCTCCCTTGCCCGGCCGGCCTTACGGGCGTGCCTCGAGCACCATGTTGAACGGGGTTTCGGTGGCGCGGCGGAACCGCTTGAACCCGCCACCCGACACGACCTTGCGCAGCCTCGCCTCGCCGGCCTGGGCGCCGAGCCCCAATCCGACTTCCTGGGACAGCGAGGCCGGCGTGCAGATGAAGGTCGAGGCGGCATAGTAGATGCGGCCGACCGGGTTGAGGTTGGCCGAGAGCTGGTCGTGGGCGAGAGGCTCCACGATCATCCAGGTACCGTCCGGCTTGAGCGCCTTGTGCACATGCCTGGCAGCCCCCTCCGGATCGCCCATATCGTGCAGGCAGTCGAAGAATGCGACGAGATCGTAGGTGCCTGGGAAATCCTTGGCCGCCGCAACCTCGAAGCGGGTGTTGCCGGCAACGCCGGCCTCCTTCGCGGCGGCACGGGC
Organism: Mesorhizobium sp. B4-1-4; assembly: GCF_006439395.2. Lineage (NCBI taxonomy): Bacteria > Pseudomonadati > Pseudomonadota > Alphaproteobacteria > Hyphomicrobiales > Phyllobacteriaceae > Mesorhizobium > Mesorhizobium sp. B4-1-4. The sequence continues at coordinate 2,908,504 of NZ_CP083950.1, read as the reverse complement.
GCGCTCGATCGACGGGGCGTGATAGTCGAAGCCGGTGAAGCGCGAGTTCGGGTAGGCCCTGGCCATCAGCACCGTCGAGGCGCCGTGGCCGCAACCGACATCGGCGACGTCCATGCCGCTCCCCAGCCTCTCGACAACGCCGTCGAGCGCCGGCAGCCAGGAGCCGATCAGATTGGCGTTGTAGCCTGGCCGGAAGAAGCGTTCGGTGCCGCGAAACAGGCAGGCGCTGTGGTCGTGCCAGCCCAACCCCTTGCCGGAGCGAAAGGCCTCCCGCACCTTCTCCTCGTCGAGCCACAGCGTCGAGACGGCCTCGAACGCGCCGGCCATGAAGGCGGGGCTGTCCTCGTTGACGAAAACCTGCTCCTGCTCGGGGCTGAGGTAGAAACTGTCGCCGGCCTCGTCATATTCGACATAGCCGGCCGCCGCCTGCGCCGACAGCCATTCGCGGACCAGCCGCTCCTGCGTGCCGGTCTTTTTGGCAAGCTGTCCGGCGGTCATCTCGCCGCCTCCGCTCATGGCCGCGAACAAGCCGAGCCTGTCGCCCAGCAGCACCGCAGCTCCGGTGGTGATGGCGCCCAGATCGCCGATCATCTTTCCAAGCAGCGCCTCCAGTTTCTCCTGGTCAGGCTGGGTCTCCTTGTTGCGCTTCAGCATCGGCTTTCTCCTCCGGCTCGATCCCAAACACTTGCCATGGGCGACAAGCTTGATCCCGTCGCCGGGATGGCCTCGCCATGACAAATCATTGTACGCCCCGCGGCGACTGGCTGTTACAGCTTCACAGCAACGTGACCGACACCTGGGAATTCTCAGCGAGCGCGGCCCGGCCAGCGCATCAGAGCGAATGTGCCAGCTCAAGAACGGCGTCTGCTCCAGTGCGCCGCCCGCCGTTCTGAGGCTCCTGGACAGACCGTCGTACAACGAAGGAATTCATCCATTCGCATCGCGCTCGTTTTTTAGTAGGCTGTCGCGAGACAAGGTTGAGGATCCGGCATGACGGCAATCAACGATCGTCTTCTCGAAAGCAAGATGACCAAGGTGGAGCAGGCGCGAGCCTGGAGCCCACGCGTCATCTCGAAATTCGAGACGCTGATCAGGGACGCCGACGACCACTCGCTCTATCGGGTCAATCCGCGGAGCTTTGCGCGCGACCGCGCAATCGCCGAGCCCGAAGCAATCGACCTCTTCCTTCATGCCGCCCGCTGTGGCCTGTTCGACATGAGCTGGGATGTGCTCTGCCCCCAGTCCGGGATGGTGCTCGACAGTTTCGGCGCCCTGCGCACGCTGAAGACCCACTATGTCTGTGGCCTGTGCGACGTATCGGGCGACACCGACCTCGACGACTTCATCGAGGTCACCTTCTCGGTATCGCCGAAGTTACGGCGCCTGCCGTACCACGATCCCGAGACGCTGCCCGTCGAGGATTTCCACTGGAAGCTCCACTTCGGACATGACGGGCGGCTACCGGGGCAAGGCGTTCGCTTTCTCGACGTTCTGCGCGGCTTCGTTCGGGGCATGACGTTTCTGCCGCCCGGAACCACCACGGTGCTCCGCGCCGACCTGGGACCGGGCGCTCTCGCGGGCGTCAACGTGCGGACGCAGGCCGCATTCGCCGTGCCAATATCAGGCGATCCGGCGTCGGCGCCGACACTTCTGAAGATCGATTATGACGGCAAACGCTTCTTGCCGGCGCTGCCAGCCGTGCCACCTGGTCCGATTGTCATCGAGGTCGCGAACAGGGGGCCAGCACGCGGTTCGTTGCTTGTCATCAACTGGCCGCCCGAGCTCGTCGCGCTGACTACCAAGCCGGCGCTCGATTTCGAGCCTTATGTTTCCGGTGGAGCGCTGCTTGCGCGGCAAACCTTCCGCCAGCTCTTCCGGTCCGAACGTGTCGACGAGAAGGAGGGGCTCGGCATCCGGCAGATCACCTTCCTGTTCACGGACCTCAAGGGTTCGACCGCCATGTACGAGCGCCTGGGCGACCTCAACGCCTATGCTTTGGTCCGCGAGCATTTCGCTTTGGTCAACGCGGCGGTTCAGCAACATTCCGGAGCGGTGGTCAAGACGATCGGCGATGCCGTGATGGCCGCATTCTCGCAGCCGTCGGATGCGATTTCGGCCGCACTCCACATCTTTGAAGAAATCGATCGCTTCAACAGCGATCATGACGGGCCAGGGATCATCCTCAAGATCGGCGCCCACTGTGGACCTTCGATTGCCGTGACGCTCAACGACAACCTCGACTATTTCGGCCAGACCGTGAATGTCGCCGCGCGCGTGCAGTCCCTGGCGGACGCCGGACAGGTCTGCATTTCCGAGGCGCTCCATTCCGCGCCCGGGGTTAGCGAAATGCTTGCGGGCCATCGTGTCGTGGCTTTCGATGCGCCTCTTCGAGGTGTGGAGGGTGATGCAACTGTCTATCGCATTATGCGGGGATAGACACGATTGCGGAGAGTCGACTGGAACAGGCCTCGCCGCGCAATGCTCGGCTATTCGAACGAATTTCTTTGCAACTCGTTAATTCGGCCATGCTGTAAATAAGCGCCTTCTAATACATTCGACCCAAAAGTGCTCAGCGGTTTTGGGATAACGACATGTGTAAAAACGGATGGCTTCGCGGGGGTACGCAATGACCAAGAATCTCGGCAATGCACTCTACACGCCGGCGAAGGAGCAGCAGAGCTCCGTGCTGGGCAAGGTTGCGCCGGCACTGTTTCCGCTGGTCGTGGTGGCGCTTGGCTACATGATCGGCAGGCAATTCTTCGGCATATAGGATTACAATCGCGGCGAAGACGGATCAGGCGCCGGTCTCGGCTTTCGCCTCCTCGGCCGGGGCCTCGCTACGTCTGACGCGCTCGCTGGCCAGGAGCACGACCGGACAGCCGACGGCGGCCAGCACCGCCGTGGCGGTGTCGCCGAAGAACAGCTCTTGGCCCGGCCGTTGCGTGACACCCATCACCACCATCGCGGCGCCCTTGGCCGCTTCCCTGGCGATGGCCCTGTCGGGCGTCGCGCGGGCGCGGATGGCGGTGTCGACCGTAACGCCGTAGCGATCGGCGAGATCGGCGACGTCCTTCAGCACGGCTTCCTCGCGGCGGTGCGAAACCGAGCTTGGCGGGCTGCCCTTGCGGGCCTGCGAGACATAGAGGACCTTGACGCGGGCTCGGTGCGGACGCGCCAAAGCGAGGGCGAAATCGGCGGCGCGCCGCGCGACTTCGGTGCCGTTGACCGGGACCAGAACCGTTGCGCCGGCGCGCAGCATCGGCATCTTGCCGGTGTCCTTGGCGCCGTTCAGCACCAGGCACAGCGGGCCGTCGAAACCGCTGGTGATGTCGTTCAGCGTGCCGCTGAAGGTGCCGTTGTCGGTCAGCGCGTTCTCCAGCCCGACGAGCAGAAGGCCGTAACCCTTGCGGGCTTCCGCGGCGATCGTCTCGGTGGTGGCTTCAAGTTGGGTGCGGGCTGTGAGATGCATCTTGTCGACGGGCGTGTCCTCGGCCTTGCTGACGGCCCTGGCGCTCCTGGCGGCACCCTTCTTGACCTGGTTCGAGGCCCGCTCCGGACCTCTCTCGCGGGCAGGGCCGGGCAGTTCCGCGCCCTCGAGGTGGAGGAGCGTGGTCGGCATGCCGCTGCCGCCGCCGACCAGCCCGGCCAGATAGGCGGTGAACTTGCCGACCGGGCTGTCGTCGACCAAAAGCAGCAGCCGCTCCAGCTTGGAGACGAAGCCGCGTTCGTCGAGCAGTTCGCGGTCGACGCGCTGCTTCTCGGCATTGCCGACGGGCAGGCGGCCGAGCGCCCAGCGCAGCATGGGCGGCATGGCCAGCGTGGTGATGACGGCCATAGTGACGATCATCGTGAACAGATCGTGGGAGAGGATGTTCATCGACAGGCCGATGCTGGCGACGATGACCTCGGTCGAGCCGCGCGCGTTCATGGCGCTGCCGACGGCGGTCGCTTCCTTCAGCGACATGCCGGCGAACCGGCCGCCGACGAAGGCGCCCGAGAATTTACCGATGCTGGCGATCACCACCAGCGCCAATGTCAGCAATGCCAGCGTCGGGTCGGCAAGCACGGTGAGGTCGGCGGACAGGCCGGCCATGCCGAAGAAGACCGGCATGAAAAGCGCGGTGATGACGCCGCGCAGCTGACTCTCGATGTGGTCGGACAGGATCGGCGATTCCCCGACCAGGATGCCGGCGACGAAGGCGCCGAGTACCGTGTGGACGCCGATCAGGTTGGTGATCAGGGCCATCACGCCCATGATGATCAGGATGACGGTGATGACGGCATATTCGCTGCGGAAAGAATCATTGCTCCAGCGGATCAGCGTGAACACCAGACGGCGGCCGATGGTGAAGGAGAACACCATGAACAGCGCCACCTCGGCCACCGTGGCGATAAGCGGCAGCACCTGCAGGCTGCCATTGGTGGCGATGCCAAAGGTGACGGCGATGATCAGCCAGCCGATCGTGTCCTCGATGATGGCCGAGGAGATGATGATCTGGCCGAGATTGCGGCGCATGAAGTTCATTTCGCGCACCACCATGGCGACGATCTTGACCGAGGAGATCGATAGCGCGGTGCCGAGGAACAGCCCGGCGACGACGCGTTGCGTCGGGTCGGGCAGCAGGGAGCCGGGCAGGAATTGCGCCAGCGCGAAGCCGCAGACGAAGGGCACGACGACGCCGGTGATCGAGATCGAGAAGCAGGCCGCACCCACCCGGCGCACCAGGCGCAAATCCGTCTCCATGCCGGTCAAGAGCAGGAGCAGCAGGATGCCGAGCTGCGAGACGGCGTCGATCATGCTTTTCTGGGCGGGGTCGCTGGAGAATATCATGTGCTGGGCGCCAGGCCATATCAAGCCGAACAGCGATGGGCCGAGCAGAATGCCGCCGATCAACTGGCCCATGATCGCCGGCTGGCGGTAGCGCTGGAAGATCTCGCCGAGCCCGCGCCCGACCAGAAGCAGAAGGACGATTTCGGCGACGAACAGCCCCTCGGCCGAGCCGCCCATGCCCGAGGCATGGCCGGCGGGCTGCGCGGCGAGGGCGCGGCTTGCCGGAGCCAGGGCAAGGATGGCCAGCAGGACAGCGGCCACAATGCTGCGTGACGCCGTTGCCGGTTGACGGTTCATGGGCTCCCTCAAACGCCGCTGCGGACTGACCATCACAACGCGCGGCCGGCGTTTGCGTTGCAGCCGTTGTCGTCAGACGTGGACGTCGCCAAAGGAAAGTTCGCCGTCGTCGGCGGCCGAGAAAAGGACGATGGCGAACAGGCTGGCATAGAATGCCGCCACGACGATCACGATCGCTACACCGGGAATGGGGCCAAGGGCGGCGCTGTCGACCGCTTCGCGCAGCGAACCGACGAAGCCGGTCCGCACACCCACGGTTTGAAGGCTGGGCGTTGATATCTTCAGCACCCATGCCAGCAGCAGGATCAGGAACAGGTAGATGTAATTCCGGCGCAGGCGACGCGCCAGGGCTGCGCGATGAGACAGCAGGAACTTCGGCGCGCGCAGGCCTTCGCCAACGATAAGCAGCCAATCCGAGGCGAAATCGGGTTGTGGGGAGAAGATCTGCGCGAAATAGTGGCGTTCGAACTGACGCACGCGAGACCGGTAGAAGTCGAAAAACCGGTAGCGGCGTGCCTCGATCCACAGAAGCAGCAGGATCAGCAGCATGGCGAACAGCAGCACGCCATGATGCGCGCTGGCCGCCGACAGCGACACGGAAAGCATCGCCGCCACCACGGTGATCGCCCAGTTGGTCGTCCTGTCGAGCCGATCGCGCCATCCAGCCATGCGCGCGATCTCGGCGCGGTGGAAATGCGACAGCGTGTTCACGCGCTCCGTCGATGACAGGACGGGGCCCGCGGGTTTTGCCGACGCGTCGTTCATGGCATCCTCCGGCCAGGACTATAACCGTTTGCCGGCAACATCGTTCCCCGCCCCGCGAACGGATTGGCACGGCGAGCCGCCGATTGGCTTCGAGGCCGCGCGGCTGCCGTTCCAGGCTGGGATGAAGGCCGTCGATCTCGGATGCCGCTGGTGGCGCGTGGCCACGGCTTTGGAATCGTCTCGCCGGGCGCCTTCGCCGACGGTCGCTGGCGACGATCACATTGCATTACCAGGTCTTGAACCCGCTGCAACGGACCCCAGATCGACCGTGCCGGCGCCAGATGAGGCCGGTGCGGACGCGCGCCGCTTCGTGGGCGGCGTCGGGCGGTGGTTTGGTGACCATCGAACTCGGGGCATCATGTGCCGGAGGCGGTGACGCCTCGCGAGGACCGCGACCGGGCAAAAGCGTTCCCAACGGTGGAGCGGATCGGACCAAAAGCAGGGCGAAAACAGCGAGCGCAAATGGGGTCGGCAGCGATGCCCGCGTCTGTCGGCGCATTGTCCCCCGGAGCATGGCAGCCAGAGCATGCAAGCGTACCAGAAACAGGATCAAGAAAGGAGAAAGTGCAATGACCATTCGTGATCTCATGCCGTGGGGCCGCGATACCAGCCAGTCTCCGACCCTCTTTCGCGAAGACGACCGGGACCCGTTCATGGGTCTGCATCGCGAGATGAGCCGCCTGGTCGACGACATGTTCCGCGGCTTCAATTCGCGGCTTCCCTCCATGGGCAGGTTCTCTTCGGCCGGCCCCGGTTGGCCCAGCATGGAAATCACCGAAACGGACAAGGAGGTCCGCGTGACGGCCGAGATACCCGGCATGGACGAGAAGGACATCGAGGTGCTGCTCGATGACGGCGTCCTGACGTTGCGGGGCGAAAAACACGCCGAAACCGACGACAAGGAGCGCCAGTTCTCCGAGCGGTTCTATGGCCGCTTCGAACGTCGCATCCCGATCGGCTTCGAAGTCGCAGAGGACAAGGTCGCGGCCGATTTCCGCAACGGCGTCCTGTCCGTGACCTTGCCGAAGTCCGAGAAGGCGCAGAGCAAGGCGAAGCGCATCCCCATTGGCGGCAAGAGCACCAAGCACTAGAGCAGACCCAGCCGGGCGGGCGCGACGCGCACGTCCGGCATCAGCCGGCGGATTTCGCCACCGGCCGCACGGCCCTCTTGAGAATCCCCCAGCCTTCGGCAACATGGCGGCAAGACTGGGAGCGCAAGAATGAGCAAGGCCATTTCCACCGCACCGCGAAAGTCCGTACCGCGCAAATCGCCGATGGCGCTGACCGAGGCTCTGGTGGCGCGCACCTTGCGCGTGGTCGAGGATGCCGGGCCGACACCGGGCATGGTCTATATGCGCGACGCCGATTATGCGCGGTTTCGCGACGAGATCCTGGCCAGCGCGCCACCGGGGCCGCTGAAGCTGTTCGCCTATGGCTCGCTGCTGTGGAAGCCGGCCGGCGAGGTGAGGGGTGGCGAACGGGCGGTGGCGAGAGGCTGGCACCGATCGTTCTGCTTCACCGTGCAGCGCTTTCGCGGCACGCTCGAGCAACCTGGCCTGATGATGGCGCTCGACCGCGGCGGCCAGTGCCAGGGCATGGTGTTCGAGATCGCGGAGCCGATCGCCGCCAATCTGGAGGCGCTGCTGCGACGCGAGATGACCATCCTGCCCGCCGTCAACGTGCCGCGCTGGCTGCAGGTCACCACCGATGGTGGGGCAGACCGGGCGCTCGGCTTCGTCGTCGATCCCGCCAATCCGCGCTACGCCGGCAAGCTCGACAAGCCTGCGGTCGCGGCGACGCTCGCCCGCGCCGTCGGGCACTGGGGGTCGGGCGCCGAATATCTGTTCGAGACGATCCGCCATCTCGATGCCTGCGGCATACGCGACCGCAATCTGTGGCTGTTGCAGGAACTGGTGGCCGAAGAGATCGGCCGCACGCACGGTGCCATCTAGCGACGGATCGCCTGCCTTGGCGAGAGATCAGCCGAAGCTTTCCAAAGTCGTCATCCCTGGGCGAAGCAGGAGCGAAGCTCCGTCGCGGAGACCCTGGGATCCATGCCGCGACCTTTGCCGTGGAGTGCAGCGGAGCAGAATTCTAGACCGTTGCAACGCTCTAAAATCGCGGCATGGATCCTGGGGTCTCCGCTGCGTCGCTGCGCTCCTTGCTACGCCCCAGGATGACGAAGCGATTGATGTTTCCGCCAATCCATGATGTCGCCTATCAGCAGGCGAAGTCCTGAGATGTCGCCATAGCGGCCCTCGACGATCGAGGTGCACAGCGTGGCGCACCTCTCCAGTCTACCCCTTGACGAACATATATCTCTGTGGTTATACATTAACCAATAGCCATCGGGTTATGGATTGCGAATGCAGGACGCTCACGACATGCTCTTCAGGACGCTCGCCGACCCGACCAGGCGGGCGATCTTCGAACGGCTGTGCCGCCAGGGCGAGCAGACAGTGGGGGCGCTGACGACGCAGTCCGGCGTCTCGCAGCCTGCGGTGTCGAAGCATCTCGGCGTGCTCAAGCAGGCCGGGCTGGTGCGCGATCGCCATGAAGGCCGCCAGACGCATTACAGCGCGCAGCTTGGGGCGCTGACGCCGCTGATGGACTGGACACGCGAGATGGCGGGGTTCTGGGAGAGCCGGTTCGACGACCTGGAAGATTTGCTCAAGAGGATGGACCAGTGAACGATAGTGTCACGGAAAACCGCACGGTCGTCGTCGAACGCCAGATTTCCCATCCGCCCGAAAAGCTCTGGCGCGCGCTGACGCAACCGCACCTGATCGAGGAGTGGCTTATGAAGAACGATTTCAATCCGGTCGTCGGCCATCGCTTCAACATCAGCGCCGATTGGGGCGGCGTGCTGGACTGCGAGGTGCTGGCGGTCGAGCCGAACAAGACGCTGTCCTACACCTGGAACTTCGCGCATCACGATCCGGCCTTCGATCTCAGGAGCGTGGTGACCTTCACGCTTACGCCGACACCAACCGGAACGCATCTGCGCATGGAGCAGTCCGGCTTCCGGCCCGATCAAAGGCGGGCCTATGGCGGCGCCAAGGTGGGATGGCCGCAGTTTCTCGAGAAGCTGGAACAACTTCTGGACCGGACGGACTGAGGTCTGCCGGCCGATTGAACGCCACACTGATTTCACCGGGCGGTCCACCGCCAGCAAGACCTATGGAGGATTACGATGAAGATCAAACTGACCAGCATCTATGTGGACGATCAGGAAAAGGCGCTTGCCTTCTACACCGGCGTGCTCGGCCTGACCAAGAAGGCCGATTTCAGCAACGGGCCGTTCCGCTGGCTGACGGTCGCCTCGCCAGACGAGCCCGAGGGCACCGAGCTGCAGCTGGCGCTCAACGACAACCCGGCGGCCAAGGCCTACCAGCAGGCGATGTTCCAGCAGGGCCAGCCCGCGGTGATGTTCTTCACCGACGACGTCAAGGGCGAGTGCGAGCGCATTGCGGCGCGCGGCGCCAGTTTCAAGATGCCGCCGACCGAGGTGACCGGCTCGACCATCGCGCAGCTCGATGACGGCTGCGGCAATCTCATCCAGATCACCCAGCTGGCGCGCTGGTAGCAGCGGCCGATTTCAGCATGTTTCCAAAGGAGGTCGTCTTGGACTGGAGCAAGTGGATCCGGCAAACGCATCGCTGGTTGTCGATCATCTTTACCGCAACCGTCGCCGCGAACTTCGCCACAATGGCCTTTGGGCAGCCGCCGGCCTGGGTGGTCTATTCGCCACTCCCGCCACTCTTTCTTTTGCTGTTCAGCGGCCTCTATATGTTCGTGCTGCCCTATGTTGCGAAGGGACGCGCCGCGCAGAGGGCCACCGGATAGGAGTGTGAGGGTATGGCGCAGTTGACCAAACCCCAGTCGACCAAACCCCAGTCGACCAATTCCGCCGACGAAGCTCAGCCGAAGCTGCTTTCCGGCGGCAATCCGCAGGTCGCCAAGGGCTATGGCGATGCTCCCGTGCAGGCCTATATCGCGGCCATGCCCGGCTGGAAGCGCGAGATGGGCCAACGTCTCGACGCGCTCGTCGAGCGCGCCGTGCCCGGCGTCCACAAGGCGGTCAAGTGGAACTCGCCGCTCTATGGCATCGAAGGCGAGGGCTGGTTCCTCGGCGTCCATTGCTTCACCAAATACATCAAGGTGGCTTTCTTCCGCGGCCAGTCGCTGGAGCCGGTGCCGCCAGGCGAATCCAAGAGCCGGGACACGCGCTACCTCAACATCCATGAGGACGACCCGCTCGACGAGGCCCAGTTCAGCGCCTGGGTGAAGCAGGCCAGCCAATTGCCTGGCGAACGGATGTGAGCGTTCTATTTATCAGGCGCAAAGGAGAAGCGGCATGACGACCACCGGATCGCAGGAGAGCAAATCCGCCTCTGAACTGATCGATGGCAGGATCAAGGAACTCGGCGACTGGCGCGGCGAGATGCTGGGGCGGCTGCGCGCCCTGATCCGGCAGACCGACCCCGACGTGGTCGAGACGTGGAAATGGCGCGGCGTTCCGGTGTGGGAACATGACGGCATGATCTGCACGGGCGAGACCTACAAGAGCGTCGTCAAGCTGACCTTCGCCAAGGGCGCGGCGCTGCCCGACCCCTCGCGGCTGTTCAACTCCAGCCTCGAAGGCAACACGCGGCGCGCCATCGACTTCCAGCAGGGCGAGGAGATCAACGAGGAAGCTTTCAAGGCACTGGTGCGCGCCGCCATCGCCTTGAACAAATCGAAAGCGCGAAAGTAGTTCTGCCGCGCCATGGGCGATTATGCGTAACGGTCGTCGTCGGCGCTGCCCCTCACCTGCCTGCCGGCATCCTCTCCCCGTATAGGGACGGGGAGAGGGGCGCTCTCGCTGCTGCTTTCGCCAATCACTGGCGTTGCAAGAATGGCGACGAGATCGCGGCCAGCCCCTCTCTCCCCGTTTTACGGGGAGAGATGTCCGGCAGGACAGTGAGGGGCAGCGCCCACGGCCGAGATTGCCGATCATTTCGAGGCCCGAGCGCTCGGCATGTCGGACATGCCGAGTGGCTGCGGCCAATAGGGATTCGCCACCGCGCCGCGAAGACAGGCGCGTTTACGATCTGGGAAGCTTGATGGTGCTAGATATCGCCGGATGATGGCTGGCCGGATTGGCCGGCTCCAGATGGATTCGCCATGAACAGCCCGATGCGCATGCCGTGGGTGGACACGGCCAAAGGCCTTTCGATCATCCTCGTGGTGATGATGTACTCGGCCTACAACACCGGCGAGTACACGGGCGGCGTCGGCTTCCTCCACTATGTCATCGGCTTCGCGACGCCGTTTCGCATGCCGGAATTCTTCCTGATCTCCGGGCTTTTCCTGTCGCAGGTCATCGACCGGCCGTGGCGGCGCTATATCGACCGCCGCGTCGTCCACTATCTCTATTTCTATGTGCTGTGGGCGATCATCTCGATCGGGCTGAAGATCGGCATCTTCAGCCGGGATCCCGGCGGCATGCTGCACGACCTGGCAATGGCTGTCGTCCAGCCCTATGGCGTGCTGTGGTTCATCTACATGCTGGCGGTGTTCGGCCTTACGGCGAAGCTGCTGCGGCAGTTCCGCGTGCCCGCCTGGATCGTCACCCCGATCGCTGCCGCCCTGCAGATGTGGGCGCCGCGCCCAGAGAGCTATGCGGTCGAACAATTCGCGGCCTATTTCGTGTTCTTCTACCTCGGCTTCGTGCTGGCGCCCTTTGTGTTCCGGCTCGTCGAATGGACGCGAGGCCGCCCGACGCTGGCCGTCATCGGCCTGGCCTTGTGGGCGATCGTCAACGGCCTGCTCGTCTATTCACCGGGTTATGCCCTTCAGCCGGTCGGCATGCAGATGGGGCTGGCGGCGTGGCCGCCGTTGCACCTCACCCTGGCCGTCGCCGGCGCGGTGGCGCTTTGCGTGCTTGGCGGCTTCCTGTCCAAATTCCCAGCCATGGAATGGCTGCGGTGGCTCGGCGAACATTCGCTGGTCGTCTATGTCGCCTTCATCATCCCGATGTCGCTCTTCCGCGGCGCGGCGCTGGCAAGCGGCCTCCTGACCGACACAGGCATGCTCAGCCTGGCGGTGCTTCTGGTCTCGACCATCAGCCCGGTCGTTCTCTACTTCATCGTCAAACGCATCGGTTTCGGCATGTTCCTGTTCGAGCGGCCGGGCTGGGCGCATATCGACGGGAGCGCTCGGCAACCGGCACCGAGCGCAGTCGCGCCCAAACCGGCATTGTCCGCCGCCATCGCCCAATCGAGCCCGAAGTAGCCGAGCTCCAAACGGCCCGAAGCGTTGCGGCCGCCTCAGCCGTCCCGGAGTTAGAACTCAGTGAGGTCTCCGAGACCAATTCGCCGTCAGCGAAGTTTTAAGGGCTGTTGCGCCATGGTGGTGGCCCGCCAGGAGCTAAGCCATGTCCAATACGTCATACACTCCCAAAGGCCCGGCATCGCAGCCCGGCAGCCGGGGAGGGCGTGACAGTGCCGGCGAGCGCCGCCGCGATGCCGCCACCATCGCCAGCCTCAAGGCGGAAGTCGCGGCACAGGCCGCACTGATCGCCAGGCAGGAGGTTTCGCTGGCGCACAGCCGCAAGATTTTCGACCGCGCATCGGTCGCCGCGCGCCTCGGCGTGTGGGAGTGCAGCCTGCCCGGCGAACAATTGCACTGGACCGACGTGGTCTATGATCTGTTCGATTTGCCGCGCGGCGCCGCACTCGACCGGAGCGAGATCATCAAGTGCTATCCGGCGGAGTCACGCAAGGCACTGGACAGCCTGCGCAGCCGCGCGATTGTCGAGCGCAGCGGCTTCACCCTCGACGCCGAGATCACCACCTTCGCCGGCCGCAGCCGCTGGATCCGCATCACCGCGACGGTCGAGTGCGAGGACGGCGTGCCGGTGCGTATCTTCGGCATGAAGCAGGACATCACCGAGGAAAAGATATTGTCGGACCGGATGCGCTACCTCGCCGAATTCGATGCCATGACCGGGCTCGCCAATCGCGCCCGCTTCCAGGCGCGGCTCGCGCATGCCGACGAAGACCGTCCGCTCGGCGCGCTGCTTCTGATCGATCTCGACGGCTTCAAGGCCGTCAACGACACGTTCGGCCATGTCGTCGGCGATGAGTGCCTGAAGGCAGCCGCCGAACGGCTTGCCGGCGGCTGCGGCGAGGCGGACCTGGTGGCGCGTGTCGGCGGTGACGAATTCGCGGTGCTGCTTGGCCCGCATCTCGACCGGGGTGCCGTCTCCGGCATGGCGCGCCGCATCGTCGAGGCGATGGGCAGCCCGGTCGCGGTCCGCGGCCAGTCGCTGAGACTGGGCGCTTCGGTCGGCATCGCCTTCGCCGGAACGGACACGCCATGCGACCTGTTCGCACAAGCCGACACCGCGCTCTATGCGGCCAAGGCGGCGGGCCGCAACACGTTCCGCATCTTCAAGGCGGAAGCCGACGTGAAAGGCCGCAGCGTCGCGGCGTGACGGTGGAGCCCGCCCGGAATTGCGTAAAAACAGAGAGTTAGAGCTGTGAATTAGAGCTGCGGCCGACTCGCCGGGCCGCTGTTTCGCTGGCCAATTGTTCGCCTGGCAGACATTTCGCAACGTGCCGACAAAACAGGCCTTCGAGCTTAACTTTTCTGCAAACATTTATCCGCTAGGTCGATCGCCATGGCCTCGTGGCGGAGCGGCTACGCTGGAGACGGCAAATCTCTGAAGCCTCGGTTCGATCCCGAGGCGAGGCCTCCAACATTCTCAGCGGAAATCGTCGGCCGTCAGCACATACAGGCTCTTGCGGGTGCGGTCGTAGGCTTTCGACGCCACGTCCCGGATGGCGCTGCCCTCGGCGTCGAACGTGGCCAGGTAGCCCGCCTCGTTGGCCACGGTCGATGGCTTTATCTTCGACATCGCATCGGCGGCGACGGAAAAGGATATCTGGAACATGCCGTCATGGCCGACGAACCGGATGCGGTTGCCGGCTTCGTCATAGCTGCGGCTGCGATTGGGAAAGGTCAGGCTCATCTTGGCCTCCTGGGCTCTATGCTCCGACGCAATTCCGGGCGGCTTCACACCCTTCTGGAAGTCCTCCTAGGCCTTTTTCACCGCCCGTTTCTTCTTCGGCGCCTGGTTCTCAGCTTCCGCCATCCGATCGGCCTCTTCCTTGGCCAGCCGCAACTGCCTCAGTCTTGCCGTCTTGATCTCCCTGGCGCGCGCTTCGGAGATGTATTCGGCGGTCGCCTTGCTGCGCTCCGCGGTCTTCTTCTGCTTGTCGACAAAACGAGCTTCGGCTTTCGCCATTAGAGTCTGGTTGCCATCAGCCATCGAACAAATCTCCTTCATGCAGAAAAACGCGGAAACGAACTTGTCGGATAAATAGGCGCTCGGCCGATAAAATTCAAATTTTTGAAATATTTGGCGGTCCGCGGATCGCGGCAAAGCGGATGCCGAAATGATATTTTCGAATATTTCGTGCCGGTCGCAAATCATTTTGGCACGCCAGTCCATCAGTCCCGGCATGCCGGGCACCCATGATTGCGAGGGGCGGACTGCTCACCTCATTGTATAGGGTAGGGGGCTATGCTAAGCCGGGCGGCATGACACATACGATCCGGGAAAAGCAGAAGCTTCTGGCGCGCGTGCGCCGCATCAGGGGGCAGGTCGAAGCCATCGAGCGGGCTCTCGACAGCGAGGCCGGCTGCGAGGCGGTCATGCATCTCATCGCCGGCGCGCGCGGCGCAATGACCGGGCTTATGGGCGAGGTGATCGAGGATCATGTGCGCACGCATCTCGTCGATTCCGAGCGCCACCCCGGCGCGCTCAACAGCGAAGCGGTCGAGCAGTTGCTCGATGTCGTCCGCACCTATGTGAAATGAGTTCCGCCATGACCGAAGCCAACAGCGCAGCGGCTTTCCACAGCCATATGTTCCTGGGCGAGGAACACCGGAAGAGCGAAGGCAAGACCTGGGCGGTGATCTGGCTCTGCGCGGCCATGATGGTGGCCGAGATCGTCGGCGGCTTTCTGTTCGGCTCGATCGCCCTTGTCGCAGACGGGCTGCACATGAGCACGCATGCCGGTGCGCTGCTTCTGGCGGCGCTTGCCTATACCTATGCGCGCCGGCATGCCAGCGACCAGCGCTTCACCTTCGGCACCGGCAAGCTCGGCGACCTCGCCGGCTTCACCAGCGCCATCATCCTGGCCATGATCGCATTGCTGATCGGCTACGAATCCGTCATGCGCCTCCATACGCCCGTGGCGATCCATTTCGCCGAGGCCATCCCGGTCGCCTGCCTTGGCCTTGCCGTCAACATTGCCAGCGCATGGCTGCTCGGCGGCGGTCATGATCATGGGCATGGCCACGGTCATGAGCACGCGACCGCGCACGGACATGACGAGAGGCGTCGGATCGCCACGGCGGATGGCGAGGTCGTGCTGGAAGTGTTCGAGGAGGGCGTGCCGCCGCGCTTCCGGCTCCATTCTCAATCGGGCGTGGCGCTTGCTTCGTCGTCCGTCTCGATAGAAACGGTGCGGTCGGATGGTGCCCGGCAGAGCTTCGCCTTCAGGGGTCTGGGCGATGGCCTGGAATCCATCGAGGCGATTCCCGAGCCGCATGCCTTCGAGGCAAATGTCAGGATCGGCGGGCAGACCTATCCGGTCCTGTTCGAGGAACATGAGCATGCGCACGGCAAGGCCACGCATGACAACAACATGCGCGCCGCCGTGATCCATGTCGTCGCCGACGCGGCGGTGTCCGTGCTGGTCATCATCGGCCTGATCCTGGCCCGAGCCTTCGGCTGGCTGTGGATGGACCCGGTTGCCGGCATTGCCGGCGCGGTGGTCATTGCCAGCTGGGCGCTGGGACTGATCCGGGACACCAGCGCCGTCCTGCTCGACATGAACCCCGACCGCGGCATGGCCGAAAGCCTGCGCCGGACCATCGAGAGCGAAGGCGACCAGCTTGCAGACCTGCATCTGTGGCGGCTCGGGCCGGGCCATCTCGGCGCCATCATCTCGGTGGTGACGCGGACGCGCCGGCAACAGGATTACTATCGCAGCCGGCTGGCGCGGTTCCGGTCGTTGTCGCATCTGACGATCGAGGTCCGGAAGGCGGCGTAGGCTTTCAGGCCTTTCGCGAGGCGGCCAGCCGCACGGCGGCTCATCGGTCTGCCATCGTGCGCCAGCGTCATATCGCGCGTCAGCGGCGGATTTCGCCGTCGGTCGGCACAGGTCTGGTTTTCAAAGTCATTTTGCGCCAGTATGTACACAGTTAAACACGAGGCTTTCACTATGACAGCTAGCACCACCATGACGATCCGCGTTACGCCGGAAATCAAGGAAAAACTCGGCCGGCTGGCGACGAACACCCGACGCAGCAAATCCTATCTCGCGGCCGAAGCCGTTTCCGCCTATGTCGAACGAGAACTTTCAATTGTCGACGGGATCAAACGCGGTATGGCTGATGTCGCGGCCGGTCGCGTGGTTCCCCATGATGAAGCGATGGCGGAGCTCCATGCCGTCATCGATGCTGCCAAGGGCAAGGGATGACTCGGCCCGTTCAATGGTCGCGCGAGGCACTGGACGACCTCAAGCAGCAACTTGCCTATATCGCCGCCGACAATCCGGTGGCCGCACGCCGTGTTGCGGATCTTATTCGCGGTGCCGGCACAGCCCTTGGAAAAATGCCGACCGGGCGGCCGGGGCGCGTGTCCGGCAGCTATGAGAAAGTCGTCACCGGCTTGCCATACATCATCGCTTATTCGCTCACCATGCAGGCGGGGCGGGAGTTCATTTCCATCGTTCGGGTAATCCACACGTCGCGCGACTGGCAGCCCGAAGAGTGGCCGGAGTGAACCAGCACTGACATATAAGCGGCACAGTGCGATGACATCAACACAGATCGTGCGTGGCGCTATATGATCCGGTGCTCGTTTGGTGCAGAGTTGCGGAAACGGAACCGCTGATTTCCTACGGAGACAAGCCATGTTTGCGGCCAAGGCCATCGACACCTCGGACAAGCCGGCGTTCTACCGCGATCTGGCGGCGCAGCTGAAGGGGCTGCTCGAGGGCGAGGAGGACTCGATCGCCAACGCCGCCAACACCGCGGCGCTGATCTTCCAGATGGTGCCCGACCTCAACTGGGCCGGCTTCTATTTCCTGGCCTCGGACGAGGAACTGGTGCTGGGGCCGTTCCAGGGCAAGCCGGCCTGCGTGCGCATCGCCGTCGGCAAGGGCGTGTGCGGGACCGCGGTCGAGCTCGGCACATCGATGCTGATCAAGGACGTGCATGATTTCCCCGGCCACATCGCCTGCGACGCCGACTCGCGCTCGGAACTGGTCGTGCTTCTGGAAGACAATGACGGCGTCTTCGGCGTGCTCGATCTCGACAGCCCGACGCCGGGCCGTTTCGACGCCGAAGACCAGGCCGGCATCGAAAAGCTCGCGGCGCTCTATGTCGCGGCGAGCTCGTTCGAGGAGTGACGGCTGCTCAGACCAGCTTCACCAGCATCAGGCTGAAGCAGCCGATGAACAGGAACGCCGAGAAGGCGAGCGCCAGCGGGCGCAGGCCGCGCGAGCGCAGTTGTGAGATGTCGGCCTGCAGGCCCATGGCGGCAAGACCCATGGTGAGCATGATGGTGGTGGCGAGCGCCATCGCCTGCTTCAACTCGACGGGTATGGCGACAAGGCTGTTCAGCGCCACGACGGCGACAAAGGCGGCGACGAACCATGGCATGGGCGGCCGCGCAGCCGACTGGTCGCCGCTGCTCTTGCGGCGTGCCATCAGGCCGAGCGCGATGACCATCGGCGCCAGCATGGCGACGCGGGTGAGCTTGGCGACGGTGGCGATCTCGCCGGACTGGGTGCCGTTCTGGAAGCCGGCGCCGATGACCTGCGCCACCTCATGGATCGAGGCGCCGGCCCAGAGACCGAAGGCGTGCTGGTCGAGGCCAAGCAGCGGCGCCAGCAGCGGGAAGCCGAGCATGGCGACGGTGCCGAACAGCGTGATCGAAGCGACGGCATAGGTGACGTCCTCGTCGCGCGCATCGGTGACGATGTTAATGGCCACGATCGCCGAGGCGCCGCAGATCGAGGTGCCGGCGGCAATCAGCTGCGCCAGCTTGGCGTCGACGCCGATCAGTCGCCCAAGCGTGATGGTGAAGAGGAAGGTGGCGCCAAGGGTCAGCGCGACGATACCAACGCCGCTGGCGCCGATCGCGACGACCTGGCCGAGCGTCAGCTGGAAGCCGAGCAGCACGATGGCGAAGCGCAGCAGGCGCTTTTGCGAGAAGGCGATGCCGGCCTTGGCATGCGCCGGCGTGCCGAGCACGTTGGAGTAGACCATGCCGGCGACGACGGCCAGGATCATCGGGCTGAACAGGGCAAAGCCCGAGACACTGCGCGCCGAGAAGGCGACGGCGGAGATCATCGCCACCAGCACGATGCCGGGGATGATGCCGTTCCAAACCGAATCGAGGCGTTTGCGCCCAGCGGCCAGATCGGCGGAAATCGTGCTTTTCGGAATATCGTTCGCTATGCGGGTCAGGGAAGACAATGCAATTCTCCAGGCGAGTGTACCGGAGAATGTCATTTCACGATCAATCTTTCCAACGAATTATTTTCGTTATAATGATCGATTTTTACGAACGATCTTGGCAATAGCCAAGGCTGGCGCGACCCCTCATCCGCCTGCCGGCACCTTCTCCCCGTATAGGAACGGGGAGAAGGAAACTGGCCACGACCTCGGCGCCCTTCCTGCAACACTGATGGTTGGCGAAATCGCGATGAGAGCGTCCTTCTCCCCGTCACTATATGGGGAGAAGTGCCCGGCAGGGCGATGAGGGGCGGCGCTAATGCTCCGGATCTGGGGCGAACATGCCGAGACTAGAGCTGCGCTTCGATCGCCGCCTTGTCGATGACCGACCAGACGTTCCTGATGCGGTCGTTCAGGAATTCATAGAAGACGTTCTCGCTGAAGGAGACCTTCTTGCCGTTGATGGGCAAGCCGAAGAAGGTTCCCTTCGGGGTGCAGTTGAACTGGAGGCGGCTGGCTATGAAAGGCGGCTCGGAGATCATGAGCTGGACGTCGAAATAGAGGTCCGGAATGTCCCGGAAATCCCGCTCCAGCATCTCGCGATATCCCGACAGCCCGACCCGGTCGCCATTATAGTGCACCTCGTCATGCACGAAGCGATGCAGACTTTGCCAGTCCTGATTGTTGAGGCAGTCGATATAGCCTCGATAGAGGTCGGTCTCGGTCACGTCGATGGCTCCGGGGTTCGTCTCATCATGCTCCGCCAGGAAGATAGAACGACCGCGGGTGCAGTCCAGATGGGCTGCGGCTAGCCCCTGTACCGCAGCGCGTCGACCAGCAGCGAGAAAGCCGGTGTCGCCTGGCGGCGGCTGGGATAATAGAGGTGGTAGCCGGGGAAGGGCGGGCACCAGTCGGCCAGCACCCGCACGAGCCGGCCGTCGGCCAGGTGCGCCGTCACCTCGTCCTCGGGCAGGTAGGCAAGGCCGAAACCGGCCAGCGCCGCATTCATGCGCAGCCCGGCCGTGTTGAAGATCAGCTGGCCCTCGACGCGCACCTTCAGCTCGCGTCCGGCCTTTTCGAACTCCCAGGCATAGAGTCCGCCATAGGTCGGTAGCCGCAGATTGATGCAATTGTGGGCGGTCAGGTCCTGCGGCGCGCGCGGCTTCGGCCGCTTGGCGAAATAGGCCGGCGATCCGACCACCGCCATGCGCATGTCGGGGCTTATGCGCACCGCGATCATGTCGTGCGCCACCTGTTCGCCCAGCCGCACGCCGGCGTCATAGCGCTTGGCGACGATGTCGGTCAGGCCGTAGTCGACGATGATCTCCACCTTGATGTCGGGATAGTCGGGCAGGAATTTTGCCAGTGCCGGCCACAGGATCGTGTCGGCGGAATGCTCGCCAGCGGTGATGCGGATGGTGCCGGCCGGCTTTTCCCGCAACGCGCTCAGGGCGGCGAGCTCCATCTCGATCTCGTCGAGCCTTGGGCCGATGGTGCGGGCCAGGCGTTCGCCGGCTTCGGTGGGCGAGACGCTGCGCGTGGTGCGGGTGAGAAGCCGCACGCCCAGCCGCTCCTCCAGCGCGCGCACCGTGTGGCTGAGCGCGGATTGCGAAACGCCGAGCTTGGCCGCCGCCCTGGTGAAGCTCCTTTCCCGCGCGACGGCGAGGAAAGCGGTCAGCTCGTTCATGTTATCGCGCGGCATTCATGAATCCTCCTCATAAGTACATGCCGTATATAGCAGCTAATCCGGGCCAATCGCACGCGCTAGATTAAGACCATCGCAACGGGCGGCCCGAAGCCGGCGGCCCGCGGACCCGGCGGCAATGTCCCGACCGGCATCGAGAAGGAATGAAATCATGGAAATCAAGCGAAGCGGCTCGCAAGCCTCGGCGAAAGGCCCGGCGGAGTATTTCACCGGATCGGTGCGCATCGATGCTCCCTTCCAGGGCAGCGATCCCGCCCGCGTCGGCGGCGCCACGGTCACCTTCGAGCCCGGCGCGCGCACCGCCTGGCATACGCATCCGCTCGGCCAGACGCTGATCGTCCTGTCCGGCGCCGGCCTGGTGCAGCGCGAAGGTGGGCCGATCGAGCAGATCCGCCCCGGCGACATCGTCTGGTTCGCGCCCGGCGAGAAGCACTGGCATGGCGCGGCGCCGGCCACGGCGATGAGCCACATCGCCATTGCCGAGGCGCTCGACGGCAAGGCCGTCGACTGGATGGAGCATGTCACCGACACGCAGTACGGGGCTTGACAGAAGCCATCGGCACCACGCCCGAACCCGACGATCCAACGAAGGAGACCATCATGACCTATGCACAGGCGGCTCCCAAAGGGCCGTTCTCCGACATCGCTCCGGCGCTCGGCAGATACACCGACGAAGTGCTGTTCGGCGATGTCTGGAAGCGCCCCGGCCTTTCGCCGCGCGACCGCAGCCTCGTCACAATTGCCTGCCTGATCTCGGGCTACCGGATCAACGAGATGCCGTTCCACATGAAGCGGGCGCTCGAGAACGGCCTGACCCGGGACGAGCTCATCGAAACCATCACCCATCTCGCCTTCTATGCCGGCTGGCCGCCGGCAAGCACCGCGATCGGCATAGCCCGCAAGGTTCTTGAGCAAGCCGAGGCCGAGAAGAAAGGACAGTGACAATGCAAAAACGCACACTTGGAAAGGGCGGCCTGGAAGTTTCGGCCATCGGGCTCGGCTGCATGGGCATGAGCCAGTCATACGGGCAGCCGATGGCGACGCCGGACGCCGTCCGTCTGATCCGCTCCGCGTTCGAGCGCGGCGTCACCTTTTTCGACACCGCGGAGGTCTATGGGCCGTTCAAGAACGAGGAGGTCGTCGGTGAGGCGCTTCAGCCAATCCGCGACCAGGTGGTGATCGCCACCAAATTCGGCATCGACATCGCCGCCACGGCCGGACACGAGGGCATGGACAGCCGGCCGCAGCATATTCGCGACGTCGTCGAGGCTTCGCTCAAGCGGCTGAGGACCGACCGCATCGATCTTCTCTATCAGCACCGTGTCGATCCGGTCGTGCCGATCGAAGAGGTGGCGGGCACGGTGAAGGACCTGATCGGCCAAGGCAAGGTGAAGCATTTCGGCCTCTCCGAGGCGGGCGTACGCACCATCCGTCGCGCCCATGCGGTGCAGCCGGTCGCCGCGCTTCAAAGCGAGTATTCGCTGTCGTGGCGCGAACCCGAGGAGGCGATCCTGCCTGTCCTCGAAGAACTGGGCATCGGCTTCGTGCCCTTCAGCCCCCTGGGCAAGGGGTTCCTGACCGGCGCCATCGACGCCAATACGAGGTTCGACAGCAGCGATTTCCGCAACACCGTCCCGCGGTTCGCGGAGGAGGCCAGGAAGGCAAATCAGGCACTGGTCGATGCTATCGCCGCGATCGCGGCGGAGAAGAAGGTGACCCCGGCACAGGTCGCGCTTGCCTGGTTGCTGGCGCAGAAACCGTGGATCGTTCCGATCCCCGGGACGACCAAGCTCAGTCGCCTCGAGGAGAACATCGGATCATCCGCTGTCGCGCTGACGGCGGGCGATCTCGCCAATATCGAAAGCGCGGTCTCGGCGATTGCCGTGCAGGGAGAGCGCTATTCCCCGCAACAGCAGGCGAGAATCGATCGCTGAAGCGCAACGCGGGTTACCCGCGGACTATCTCTTTCGCCCGGACGGCGGTATTCGCCATGAGCCGGTATTGACGTCCCGCGCTTCGTGCTCCAGCTTGGCGCTATGATTGCTTTCGCGTCCGCCAGCACCCGACGCCGCTGCCGCACAATGCGGAGCGGGGCGCTGACCATGCGACGACGAACACCGGCAGAATAAAGTCCGGTTCGTTCGTTTCCAGCCCCGCCACCTGAACAGGTCGGCGGGGTTTTTGATGTCTGGAGTGTTGAGATGACAAACAAGTCCATCCGGTTTCGGCCGGCCGAACCCGCTGACGCCGCCGCCATCCGCGACATCGTGCGGGCCGCCTATGCCAAATGGGTGCCGGTGATCGGCCGCGAGCCGCTGCCGATGCGCGCCGATTACGACAAGGCTGTCGCCGAGCATCCGTTCGATCTCGCCGTCGAGGCGGATCGCATTGTCGGCATGATCGAAACCATGCTGGCCGGCGATCACCTCTGGATCGAGAATGTCTGCGTTTGGCCGCAGGCACAGGGCAGGGGCATTGGCGGGCTGTTGCTGCAGCGGGCCGAGCAGAAGGCGCTCGAAGCGGACCGCCCCGAGCTTCGCCTGCTGACCAATGGCGCCTTCGAAGCCAATGTGTCGCTTTACAAGAGGCATGGCTATGCGATCGACCGCGAGGAGCCGTTCATGAACGGAACGACGGTCTATATGAGTAAGAGGCTGGCAGGCTGAAGCGGGCGGCCGTTCGTCCCGATTGCCTGGCTCAATGACTCTGGTTCAATGACTGGGCTCGCTGGCTCAACCAGTTCGGGGATTGCGTTTGACAGCGCCGTTTGCGCATCGTTATTGCAAGCCCCATATCACGGCCGGAACGGCCATGCGGCGCACCCAGGAGAAAACCATGTCACACAATCTGCAATTCTATATCGATGGCGCATGGGTCGATCCGGTAGTGCCCAGGACGCTCGATGTCGTCGATCCGTCGAACGAGGACGTCTTCGCGCAGATCTCGCTCGGCTCCAAAGCCGATGTCGACGAGGCGGTGGCCGCCGCCAAGCGCGCCTTCAACACGTATGGCTTCACCTCGGTGGAAGAGCGGCTGGATATCCTCAACCGCGTCATCGAGGTCTACAAGAAGCGCAGCAAGGACCTGGCGCTTGCCGTGTCGCGCGAGATGGGCGCGCCCCGCCAGATGGCGCTCGACAGCCAGGTCGGCGTCGGCCAGGCGCATCTGGAAAAGATGGCCGAGGTGCTGAAGAGCTTCCAGTTCCGCCACGTCAAGGGGTCGTCGCTTATCGTCAAGGAACCGATCGGCGTCGTCGGCCTGATCACGCCGTGGAACTGGCCGCTGAACCAGATCACCTGCAAGGTCGGCCCAGCACTTGCCGCCGGCTGCACCATGGTGCTGAAGCCCTCGGAAATCGCGCCGCTCGACGCCATCATCTTCGCCGAGATCCTCGACGAAGCCGGCGTGCCGAAGGGTGTGTTTAACCTCGTCAATGGCGACGGACCGGGCGTCGGCCAGGCGCTGTCCAGCCACCCCGACGTCGACATGATGTCGTTCACCGGTTCCACCCGCGCCGGCATCCTGGTGGCCAAGGCCGCCGCCGACACCGTCAAGCGCGTGCATCAGGAGCTTGGCGGCAAGTCGGCCAACATCCTGTTCCCCGATGTCGACCTCGCCAAGGCTGTCACCAAGGGCGTCGCCGGCTGCTTCGGCAATAGCGGCCAGTCCTGCAACGCGCCGACACGCATGTTCGTGCCGCGCGACCGTCATGACGAGGCCGCCGGCTATGCCAAGGCCGCCGCGGAGAAGTTCACCGTCGGTCCGGCCGACGGCGCCGACACCAAGCTCGGCCCGGTCGTCAGCCAGGCCCAGTTCGACAAGATCCAGGACCTGATCCAGGCCGGTATCGACGAAGGTGCGACGCTGGTGGCAGGCGGCCCCGGCCGCCCGGCCGAACTCAACCGCGGCTACTTCGTCAGGCCGACCGTGTTCGCCGACGTCACCCACGACATGCGTATCGCGCGCGAGGAGATCTTCGGGCCGGTGCTGGCGATCCTGCCCTATGACACGGTCGAACAGGCGGTCGAGCAGGCCAACGACACCGTCTACGGCCTTGCCTCCTACATCCAGGCCAAGGACATCCAGAAGGCGCGTGACGTGGCCGCACGCATGCGCTCGGGCAATGTCTACATCAACTACCCGACCTGGGACGCCGGCCTGCCCTTCGGCGGCTACAAGCAGTCCGGCAACGGCCGCGAATACGCCGAATACGGCCTGGAGGATTTCCTCGAGATCAAGGGCATCGCGGGCTATGAGGCGGCTGAGTAGGCCTGGCTGGGACGACTGCGGCGGCAAACACCAAGGTTGGCGCCGCCCCTCAGCTGCCTGCCGGCGTTCGTTGCTCGAAAAGCCAAGCAGTTGGCTTTTCGTCCGCTGCGCGGACCACGCCTCACCTCCCCGTATAGTGACGGGGAGAAGGACGCTAGGCCGATGATTTCGCCAATCGCCGGTGTGGCAGGAAAAGGCGCCGAGGCTGCAACTGCCCCTTCTCCCCGTCACTATACGGGAGAAGTGCCCGGCAGGGCGATGAGGGGCGGCGCCGGCTTTGGTCATTGACGGCCTCCCATTGCAAGGCTTGCTCCCGCCGCTTTGGGGACCACTCCTTGCCAATTGGCAGACGTATGCTATATATCTGCCAATCGGGAGCAGGAAAATGCAGCTTCAGTCCATCGTCACCACACCGGCCACGGTCGGGTCCGCCATTTCGGATGAAGAGGCGGGCGCGTTGGCGCGCACCACGGTCAACCTGTTCAAGGCGTGGAACCTGACCGACCTCGAGGCCTGCATCCTGCTTGGCGGCATGTCGGCGCGCACCTGGGCGCGGTGGAAGGAGGGCGGCATAGGGCGGATCGACCGCGACTTGCGCACCCGCATGGCCCATCTGATGGGCATCCACAAGGGCCTGCGCTATCTCTTCACCGAACCGGCGCGCGGCTATGCCTGGATCCGAAAGCCGAACGCCACTTTCGGCGGGCAGTCGGCGCTCGACCTGATGCTGCGCGGTGAAATCTCTGACCTTGCCGCCATGCGCGAATGGCTCGACGCGGAGCGTGGTGCATGGTGAGTGGGCTCGCGGTCCGGCGCCGCGTCCACTGGCCCCAGACTTTTCGGATCATCCGCTCCATCCATCCGCCGATCGACCTCTTCGAGGACATCGCCGATCCGCGCGACTGGGAGGCGCTGGCCGCCGTCGAGGAGAAGACCAATCCGCGCATAAGGCTCGAGATCGGCGATCTCGGCAAGGTGGCGGCGGCGAGGCGTGTATCCGGGCCCGGCGCCAGCTTCGTCATGGCGCCCTTCGTGCATTGTTCCACCCTGCGGCCCGGACGGTTTTCGGATGGCAGCTATGGCATCTACTATGCCGGCGACAGCGAGGATGTGGCGCTGGCCGAGACCATCCACCACCATCAGAACTTCATGCGCGCCACCAACGAGGATCCGGGCTGGACGGCTGACTTTCGCGTGCTGGTCGGCGGCGTCGATCGCGAGCTCGATGACGTCAACGCGGTGCCCGGCGTGCTCGACCCCGACGACTACACCGCCTCGCAGGCGGAAGGGCGGGCGCTGCGGGCAGCGGGCAGCGACGGGCTGGTGTGGAACAGCGTGCGCATGCTGGACGGGCAATGCATCGGCATCTTCTGGCCCGACGTCATCCCCGTGCCGGTACAGGGCCGGCACTACAGCTACCACTGGGACGGCGCCCGCGTGGATTTCGTGCGCCAGCACGATACGGGCATGGTGCTGGCGGTGACATGATGGGCTACGGCGCCGCACAAGCATGGTTGCCGATCCCGGCTGATCCGATCGAGCGGGGAGACAGTCTGGTCGGCGACTGGAAAGTCAGCCGCACAATGATCGATTACCTGACCGGCGCGACCTACCGGTTCACCGGCGAGGTCATCGTGACGCAAGACGCCTTCATCGAGCACGGCACCATGCGGGTGGACTCGCAGGAAATGCCTGCAAGCCGACGCTACCGGCTCGAGCCGGGCGAGGGGGTGACGCGCATCCTGCACGCCGATGGCCGCGACTTCATTGAACTGGAGGCGAAAGCGGCGCAAACCGTCCGGCATCTGTGTGGCGCCGATCTCTATTCTGGGCGCTTCTTCTTTCGCGGGCAGGGCGATTGGGCCGAGGTCTGGCGCGTCAAGGGGCCACGCAAGAACTATGCGAGCCTTGGGCGGTTTTGGCGCGTCGGCGATGCGGCTTGGGCATCATACAGCCCGTGAGGCCGGCGCTTGCAAAAGTCGCGAGGCCGTCCTCACCCTGGCGATCGGCATCCCGCCATTCGGATCAGCGCACCACGAGCACCGGGATCTCGGTGTAGGAGAGCACTTCCGCCGTCTGGCTGCCCAGAAGCAGCCTGCCCAGTCCGCGGCGGCCATGCGAGGCCATGACGATCAGGTCGCAGCCCAGGGCCTGTGACAGTTCCAGGATCGCTTCGGCGGGCCTTTTATCCTCGACATGGACAACCTCGGCGGAGACGCCGGCCGCATCGGCTGAAGCCTTGCACTTGTCGAGAACCTCCTTGCCGTATTTGCGCGCTTCCTCCTGGAAGACCGCCAATTCATCGCCCGCCGCATAGCCGGCCATGGCGCCGCCCCAGGCGAAGATCGGGAATTGTTCCGAGACGGTGACGAAGGTGACGGTGGCGCCGACGCCCTTGGCCAGCGTGAGGCCGTGGGCGACGCCCTTGCCGGCCAGTGCCGATCCGTCGGTGGCGATGAGCAGATGTTTGTACATGATGATCTGACCTGTTGTGCAAGGGCCGATGCCCCTGGGGTGGCGGGAGCCCGAAAAGGGCTGATCCTGATATAGGCGCGCCGCTGAGGACCTTACAGGGCCAGCGCGATGCGGATCAGGGCCAGGCGAGGGCATCCCGAAGCGCGTGGACATCAACTCCACGACCTTACGGATCGGTAAGGCGACGGCGATACGCCGGTAAGGTCGGCCCCGCAAGATGGCGGTCACGGGACTGTGGGTTGCCAGGGAACTCGCCGCATGTCCATCGTGGACATCCAACTGGATCGACGAGACCGAGCATGACCGCCGACCGCCGCAAGGCCTTCCGAACCCTTGGGGCCAGTGCCTTAGGCTTTCTGATCCTGAGTATGGGAAGCGGGCCGGCAGTGGTTTCCGCCCTGGCGGCGGGCGCCGCCATTCCCGTTGTCGCCGATGTGGCGCGCCGGACCGATGTTCCGGTGTTCCTCCTCGGACTAGGCTCCGTCGCGCCGCTGCGCACGGTGACCGTGACCAGCCGGATCGACGGCCAGCTGGTCAAGCTCGACTTCACCGATGGTCAGGATGTGCATGCCGGCGACCTGCTTGCCGAGATCGACCCGGAGCCCCTGCAGGCGGCGCTCGGGCAGGCGCAGGCCACCAAGACGCGGGACGACGTGTCGCTGGCCAATGCCAGGCTCGACCTCGCCCGGGCGCAGACCCTGACCACCAAGGGCGTCGGCTCCACACAGGTGCTGGACACGGCAAAGGCGACCGTGGCGCAGCTCGAGGCGACCGACAAGGTCGACCAGGCCGCCATCGACATCGCGCAGATCCAGCTCGGCTTCACCCAAATACGCTCGCCGCTGGATGGACGGGTTGGCATCCACATGGTCGACGCTGGCAACATCGTCCGTGCCAGCGATACGGGCGGCATCGTCCGCATCAGCCAGATCCACCCGATCGCGGTGGATTTCTCGCTTCCGTCCGACGCCCTTCCGCGCATCCAGGCCGTGATGAAGGCAGGCAACGCCGCCGTGGTCGCGCAGGACAATGGCGGCCAGCAACTGGCCTCCGGCCGGCTGAGCGTTGTCGACAACCAGATCAACGGCGCCACCGCGACGATCAGGATACGCGCCGTCTTCGACAATGCCGACGACCGGCTGTGGCCGGGACAATTCGTCAATGTCCGCGTCCAGGCGGATCTGCGGCGCGGGGTGGTCACCGTCCCGGTGACGGCGATTGTGCGCGGTCCCGAGGGGACGTATGTTTTCGTCGTCGGCAAGGACAGGCACATCGTCAAACGGCCTGTGACGGTAGCGTATTCGAATGCCGAGCTGGCAGTTGTCGGGAAGGACGTCCAGCCCGGCGATACCGTCGTCACCGACGGCCAATACCGCATCCAGGAGGGAGATGTGGTCGACGTCACCGGCCCGGCCCAGGCGGCGAACTAGCTCCATGAACATATCCGCGCCCTTCGTCATCCGGCCGATCGCCACCACGCTGCTGGCCATCGGGGTGACGCTGGTGGGTCTCGTCGCCTATTTCCTGCTGCCGATCGCCGGCGTGCCGCAGGTCGACATCCCGACGCTGCAGATATCTGCCCACCTGCCGGGCTCCAGCGCCGAGACGATGGCGACGACGGTCGCGGCACCGCTGGAGCGGCAGCTCGGGCTGATTTCGGGCGTGACGTCCATCAGTTCGAGCAGTTCGCTCGGCCGTACCTCGATCCAGGTCGAATTCGACCTCGACCGCACCCTCGACGGCGCCGCGCAGGATGTGCAGACCGCGATCAGCGCGGCCAGCGGCGATCTGCCGAAGGACCTCCCCAGCCCGCCGACCTATGAGAAGGCCAATCCGGCCGACGCCCAGCTGATGTCGATCGCCGTCACCTCCGCCGATCTGCCGATCGACAAGGTCGACGACTATGTCGAGAACTACCTGGCGCTGCAGCTGTCGCGGGTCACCGGCGTCGGCCTCGTCGACTTCCATGGCGAGCAGAAATCGGCGGTGCGCATCCAGGTCAACCCGTCGGCGGCGGCCGCGCTCGGGCTCAGCCTGGAGGACATCCGGTCGGCGATAGCGACAGCCAGCGTCAACGCGCCCAAGGGCACCCTGGATGGGCCTCGGCAGTCGCTGACGCTGGCCGCCACCGACCAGCTGTCCACCGCGGCGGCCTTCAACTCGGTGATCGTCGCCTATCGCAACGGCGCACCGGTCCGGGTCAGCGATATCGGCACGGCCATAGACGGCGTCGAGGATATCAGGCAGGCGGCGTGGCTCGGCAGCCAGCGCGCCGTCATCATCGACGTCCACAAGCAGCCCGGCTTCAACATCAACCAGACGGTGCAACTGATCAAGAACGTGCTGCCCGAGCTTCAGCGCACGCTGCCGCCCTCGGTCAAGATGCAGATCCTGGGCGACCGCACCCAGACAATCCGGGCTTCGGTCTCCGAGGTGCAGTTCACCATGGCGATCAGCATCGGCCTCGTCGTGCTGGTCATCTTCCTGTTCCTGCGGCATGTGCGCGCCACGCTCATTCCCAGCATCACCATTCCTGTGTCGCTGCTGTGCACCTGCGCGGCGATGTATCTGCTCGGCTACACGATCGACAACGTCTCGCTGATGGCGCTGACCATTGCGGTCGGCTTCATCATCGACGACGCCATCGTCATGGTGGAGAACATCATCCGCCACATCGAGAATGGCGAAGCGCCGCTACAGGCGGCGCTGGGCGGATCGCGCGAAATCGGCTTCACCATCATCTCGATGACGCTGTCGCTGGTCGCCGTCTTCATCCCGCTGCTTCTGATGGGTGGGCTGATCGGCCGGCTGTTCCGCGAATTCGCGGTCGCCGTCAGCATCGCCATCATGATGTCGGGCCTGATTTCGCTGACGCTGACGCCGATGATGTGCGGCCGGCTCTTGAAACCGATCGACCGCGATGCCCGCGAGAACATCGCGTCGCGGGCCCTTGAAGCAGCCTTCAATGGCATGCTGTACGTCTATGAGGTCGGCTTGCGCTGGGTGCTGCGCCACAAGCCGGTGATGTTGCTGTTCATGGCGGCGACGCTCGGCGCCACCTTCTATCTCTACCAAATCATCCCGAAGGGTTTCTTCCCGCAGCAGGACAATGGCACCATTTCCGGTTCTTCCGAGGCAGCCCAGGACATCTCCTACGACGCCATGGTGCGGCGCCAGCATGAACTGGCCAAGGTGGTGACCGCCGATCCCGATGTGCAGACCGTCTATTACTGGGTCGGCGCCAACCCGACCGTGAACAGCGGCCGGCTGATGATCGACCTCAAGCCGCTGAGCGAACGTCATGCGACGGCGACGCAGGTGATCAACCGTCTGCGCAAGGCGGCGGCCAAGGTGGAAGGCATCGCCCTGTTCGGCCAAGCCCGGCAGGACGTGCAGATCGGCGCACGGGTCAGCAAGACGCAGTACCAGTACACGCTGCAGGATCCCGATGTGAACGAGCTGTTCAAATGGGCGCCGATCATGCTGTCCAAGCTGCAGACCCTGCCCGAGTTGCAGGACGTGACGGGGGATTTGCAGGCGAGCGCGCCCAGGATGACGCTCAAGATCGACCGCGATCTGATCGGCCAGCTCGGCATCACCCCGCAGGCCGTGGACGACACGCTGTATGACGCTTTCGGCCAGCGCCAGGTGGCGACGATCTTCACCCAGCTCGACCAGCACCATGTGGTGATGGAGCTGCAGCCGCGCTTCCAGGAGGATGCGTCGGCGCTGGCGCGCCTGTTCGTGCGCTCCAGCACCAGCGGGCAGATGGTGCCGTTGTCGGCGCTGGCGCATTACGAGACGTCGGTGTCGCCGCTGACGATCAACCACCAGGATCAGTTCCCGGCGGTGACGCTGTCATTCAACCTGGCGGCCGGCCATTCGCTCGGCGACGCCATTTCAGCCATCCAGAAGCTCGAACGATCGATGATCCTGCCGCCGACGCTGACGACGCGCTACCAGGGCTCGGCCAAGGTGTTCCAGTCGTCGCTGGCCAACCAGCCCTATCTGATCCTGGCGGCGATCATCGCCGTCTATATCGTGCTCGGTATTCTCTATGAGAGCTTCGTGCACCCGCTCACCATCCTGTCGACGCTGCCGTCGGCGGGCGTCGGCGCCTTCCTGGCGCTGATGGCGCTCGGCTATGATTTCTCGCTGATCGCCCTGATCGGCGTCATCCTGCTCGTCGGCATCGTCAAGAAGAACGCGATCATGATGATCGACTTCGCGCTCGAGG
Organism: Mesorhizobium sp. B4-1-4; assembly: GCF_006439395.2. Lineage (NCBI taxonomy): Bacteria > Pseudomonadati > Pseudomonadota > Alphaproteobacteria > Hyphomicrobiales > Phyllobacteriaceae > Mesorhizobium > Mesorhizobium sp. B4-1-4. The sequence continues at coordinate 2,877,403 of NZ_CP083950.1, read as the reverse complement.
GCGAGCGACGGCGGAACCTGTCGGCGGAAGATGCCATCTACGAGGCCTGCGTGCTGCGCTTCCGGCCGATCATGATGACGACGATGGCGGCGCTGCTTGGCGGCCTGCCACTGGCGCTGGGCAGCGGCGCCGGCTCCGAACTTCGCCGGCCGCTGGGCATCGCCATTGTCGGCGGCTTGCTGCTGTCGCAGTTCCTGACGCTCTACACCACGCCCGTCATCTACATCTATCTCAGCCGGTTCAGCCATCTCAGATGGTTCTGGCGCCGCAAGGCCGATCCCGAAATCGTCGTGCCCGCCGCCGGGCCGGCGCTGGCGGCGGGCCCACGGGCGGAGATTCGGCAAATGCCGCCTCGACCGAAGCCGCACGAGCGGGCGGCGAAGCGGCGCTGAAGCGGGTGTCGTTGCTGCCGGGACTTTCCCCGTGCCGTGCGGACCGCTACAGCTTGGCCCGACACAACGAAAGGCCGAGCGGATGAGCAGCGCGCTACCGCAAATCCATCTGGTCAGGCATGGCGAGACGGCGTGGAGCCTTTCGGGGCAACATACCGGCCGCACCGACATGCCGTTGACGCCGGCCGGCGAGGCGGCCGCGCGGGGCGTGGCGGAGCGGCTGAAAGGCCTGACGTTTTCGGCCGTATGGTCGAGCCCCTCGCAGCGCGCCTACAACACCAGCGTACTTGCCGGCTTTGGGGAGCGGAGCGTCAAGATAGACGATCTGCAGGAGTGGGATTACGGCGCCTATGAAGGGCGCACGACCAACGATATCCTGGCCGAGCGGCCCGGCTGGAACGTCTTTCGCGACGGTTGCCCGCAAGGCGAGATGGCGGCCGATGTCGGCGCCCGTGCCGACAGGATCGTCGACCGCCTGCGCAAGGCCAATGCCGACATACTGATCTTTTCCAGCGCGCATTTCCTGCGCGTGCTCGCCGCCCGCTGGCTCGGCCTGCCGCCGGAAGGCGGCGCGCTGTTCGTGCTCGACACGGCCAGCATCAGCGTGCTCGGCTACGAGCACGACTTCGGCGAGCCGGTCGTGCGCAAGTGGAACCTGAAGTAGGGCGCTCTATTTGTCGAACTTCCGGATCGCCTCGGCGGTCACGGGCGTGAAGAAATTCACCAGATTGCCGTCGGGATCGCGAAACAGCAGCGAGCGGTTGCCCCAGGGCATGGTGGTCGGCTCCTGCACGGTCGTGGCCTTGATGACGTCCGACAGGCGGGCGAATTCGGCATCGACGTCGGCGACGCGGAATTCGATGATGGCGGTGTGGTTGTCGGCGGGGCGGGCGATGTCGCCGCCGAACAGCATCAAGGTGCGCGTGCTGCCGATCGCCAGCGTGCAGGCCGGTGTCGCCAGTTCGGCGAAGTCTTCGGTGTACACCGTCACCGGCATGCCGGTGATCTCGCCGTAGAAGCGCACGAGGCGCTGAACATCCGATGTGATGATGCGGACAGAGACGAAATTCATCGCTTTGGCTCCTTGATCGCTGAAGCCGCGACCGGCTCCTGATCTATAGGCCAGGCCTCCTGACAGCTTTCCGTCAGGAGACGGCGCGGCTCGGCTCAGAAGATCCGACGCCAGGGGAGAAGGCATCGGAGGTTCATTCACTCCGCCACCAGCACCAATTCCTCCTGCGTCAGGTGGCGCGCCTTGCCTTTGGCGAGGTCGCCCAGCGGCAGGCGGCCGATGGCGATGCGGATGAGGCGCTTGACCTCGATGCCGTGCGCTGAAAGCAGGCGGCGGATGTGTCGGTTTTTGCCTTCGTCGAGCACGATCTCCAGCCAGGCGGTGCGGCCGCCGCTGCGCAAAAGCGCGATCGAACTTGCCGCCAGGGTCTCGCCATCGACGGTCACCCCTGCGCGCAGCGCGTCCAGCATCGCCTCGTTCGGCACCATGCCGACCTGCACATGATAGGTCTTGGGCAGATGCGAGGCCGGGTCCATCAGCCGGTTGGCGAAGCGGGTGTCGTTGGTCATCAGGAGCAGGCCTTCGCTCGCCTTGTCGAGACGGCCGACCGGCGAGACGAAGGGCAGGTCGAGCCCTTCGAGGCAGGCATAGACGGTGCCGCGCTGCTGCGGGTCGTCGCGGGTGGTGACCAGCCCGCGCGGCTTGTTGAGCATCAGGTAGACCTTGCGCTCGGCAACGACCTCTTCGCCGTCGACGCTGATCTTGTCGCGGTTCATGTCCACGCGCTGCTCGGGATCGCGCACCACCTTGCCGCCGACACGCACGCGGCCCTCGGCAATCAGCACCTGCGCCTGCGTGCGTGAGCACAGGCCGAGCTTTGAGAGCGCGCGGTTCAGGCTGACGCCCGGCGGGGCGGGTCGCGCGCCGCTGTTTGGTGTTCCTCGTCGTGCCATGCCGATCGCCGGTGTTGGTTGGCCGACTGATGGCATGAGCGGCGAGGCGTGTGCAAGACATGGACCCGCCTTCTCCCGGCAAGGGAGAAGGCGGGTCGCATTGCCTCAGGCGGCTGCTTTCTCGTTCGCGATGCCGTTCAGCACAGCAAGCGCGTCGGCCGGCAGGTCGAGGTCCGCGGCCGCCAGGTTTTCCCGGAGATGGCCGACCGAGGAGGTGCCGGGGATGAGCAGGATGTTGGGCGCGCGGCGTAAGAGCCAGGCGAGCGCCACCTGCATGGGCGTCGCGCCGAGTTTGCGAGCGACATTGGCCAGCGTGTCCGACTGCAGCGGCGTGAAGCCGCCGAGCGGGAAGAACGGCACATAGGCGATGCCGTCAGCACCAAGAGCATCGATCAGCGCGTCGTCATTGCGGTGGACGATGTTGTAGAGGTTCTGCACGCATACGATCGGCACGATGCGGCGCGCCTCCTCGACCTGGGCGAGGGTGACGTTGCTCAGACCTATGTGCTTGACCAGGCCCTGCCGCTGCAGTTCAGCCAGAACCGTCACTTCCTTCGCTATCGAACCTTCGGATGGTTCATGCAGGCCGTCATGGCGGCGGAAGTTGACGACCTCGATCGCATCGAGGCCGAGATTGCGCATGTTATCGTGCACCGCCTGCCTGAGCTCGTCCGGCGCGAAAGCCGGAACCCACGCGCCCTTGTCGTCGCGCCGGGCGCCGACCTTGGTGACGATGGTGAGGTTGGCGGGGTATGGGTGCAGCGCCTCGCGGATGATCTGGTTGGTGACGTGCGGGCCATAGAAATCGCTGGTGTCGATGTGGTCGACGCCGCTGGCGATCGCTTCGCGCAGCACGGCGATCGCCGCGTCGCGGTCCTTCGGCGGGCCGAACACGCCGGGTCCAGCCAGTTGCATGGCGCCGTAGCCCAAACGCTTCACGGTGCGGTCGCCGAGTTTGTAGGTTCCGGCCTTGCTGATGTCGGTCATGGTCTCATCTCCTTTTGGATCGGCCCAATATAGACTTCGAGCATCTGCACGATAATATGGTGCAATCGGAACACCCTGTGCGGAAAGACGAACAATGGCGGCGGATCTTGGTGACCTCCAGGCGTTCATGGCGGTGGCGCGCGCCGGTGGCTTCCGCGAAGCGGCGCGGGTGAGCGGCGTCAGCGCTTCCAGCCTCAGCGAGACGGTGCGGCGGCTGGAGAGCGGGCTCGGCGTGCGGCTCCTCAACCGCACCACGCGCAGCGTCGCGCCCACCGAGGCCGGCGCGCGGCTGCTGGAGCGGCTGGGGCCGGCACTCGGCGAGGTCGAGGCGGCACTCGACGTGGTCAACGGCTTTCGCGGCCGTGCGGCCGGCACGCTGCGGCTCAACGTGCCGGTCGTCGCCGCGAAACTGGTACTGCCGCGCCTGTTGCCGCCCTTCCTCGCCGCCTATCCCGACATTCGGCTGGAAGTGACCGCCGAGGACAGTTTCGTCGATATACTGGCATCGGGCTGCGATGCCGGCATCCGCTATGACGAGCGGCTGGAGCAGGACATGATCGCCGTGCCGATCGGCCCGCGCCGACAGCGTTTCGCCACCGCCGCCGCGCCAGCCTATCTCGACCGGCACGGCCGGCCCGGCCATCCGCGCGACCTGCTCGATCACGCCTGCCTGCGCGGCCGCTTCGCCAGCGGCGTGATGCCGCCCTGGGAGTTCGAGCGCGACGGCGAGGTGGTGAGCGTCGACCCGACCGGCCCGCTGCTGGTCAGCACCGGCACCGCGATGTCGCTCGCGCTCGAGGTGGCGGTCGCCGGCGGCGGTATCGTCTCGCTGTTCGAGGACTGGCTGCGTCCCTATTTCGACGACGGCAGGCTGGAACCGGTGCTGGAGCCCTGGTGGCAGGAGTTTTCAGGCCCGTTCCTCTACTATCCCGGCCGCCGCCTCATCCCGGCGCCGCTGCGCGCCTTCATCGATTTCGTCGGCACGATGCGATGGGGGTGATTACAACAGGCATGCCGCCGCATGCTTGTCTCTTCCGCCGGAGGTCAAATACCCGATGTAACACTTTGTTGTCATTGAGGGTCTATCGAGGAGGCGATACGGCGAAAGCCCGGTAAGAGGAAAGGCGCGCGATGGGTTCGCCCTGGTCCGAATTGCTGGCCAATCTCGCGGTCGTTGCGATGTTCGTTTCGGTCTGGATCCACACGCATGTGTGGCTGGACCGCAGGCCGGCCATGGCGAAGGCGGTGGCCTTCGGCCTGCTGATGGGCGCCGGTGCCATCATCCTGATGCTGACCCCCATGCAGTTGCAGCCGGGTGTCCTGGTCGACCTCAGGACGACGATGATCGGGCTTGCCGGCTTCTTCGGCGGTCCTGTCGCCGGCATCGTCGCCGGGATCATGGCCGGCGCCTTCCGGACTTTCGAGGGCGGCATCGGTGCCTTTGCCGGCGCGGTCGGGATCGCGGCCACCATGCTGATCGGCATTGCCGGCAACCTTGCCCTCAGGGGGCGCCCGCCCGCCATGGCTGATATCATGATCCTTGGCGCGGCGGCCGCGGCCGGATCGCTGCTTGGCCTCCCCGTCCTGCCGCGAGCCGTCCTGCAGACCGTTCTGCCGGAGGTGGCGCTGCCTTCCACCTTGCTCATCTTCGTCTCCGTGGCGATGTCGGGGCTTGCGCTCCACCAGGAGCGGCGTCGCCTCGAAGCGTTGCAGTCCAGGCGCATCTTCAAGGCCGTGGTGGAGACCTTGCCCGACTGCCTCAACGTCAAGGACCTCGACGGGCGGTTCATCATCGCCAATCCGGCAACCGCCGAGCTGATGCATGCGCCTGATGCCAGGGCGCTGATCGGCAAGACGGATTTCGACTTCTATCCGCGCGAAACGGCGCAGGAATTCCGCGAGGACGAGCTTGCCGTGCTGGCGTCCGGCGTCTCCTCCACCATCGAACAGCGCCTGCACCACGCGGACGGGACCGATGGCTGGCTGGCGACCCTGAAGGCGCCGTTTCGCGACAAGACCGGGGCGGTCGTCGGGCTGATCACACACAACCGCGACATCACCATACGCAAGCAGCTGGAGACCGAGCTGGCGGAAAGCCAGGCGAGGCTCGGAGACGCGCTGACGCACATGGCCGATGGCCTGGTGATGTTCGACCCCGACGGCATGCTGGTGCTGTGCAACGCACAGTACCGCGCCATGTTTCCGAGGACGGCCGACATCAGGGTGCCCGGTGCCGACCATCGCGATATCTTGCGCGCCTCGGCGGCGCGCGGCGAAGGGATCACGCCGCCGGAGGCGGTCGAGGACTGGATCGCCGACGTGATGGCCTCGCAGACGCTTGCCAGCCACCGCCAGGTGCGGCTCGCCGACGGGCGCTGGCTGGACGTGCGGACCCGGCCGACCGGGGACGGCGGAAGCCTCAGCGTGTTTTCCGACATCACCGAGGCCAAGCAAGTCGAGGCTGAATTGCTGACGGCCAACGAGAAGCTGAATCTGCTTGCGCATCGCGACGGGCTGACCGAACTCTTGACGCGGCGGGCCTTCAACGACGCGCTGTCGCGCGAGTTCGCCCGCTGCCGGCGCAACATGAAACCGCTCAGCCTGCTCATCATCGACGTCGACTGGTTCAAGCAGTTCAACGACCATTACGGCCATCCGGCGGGTGACGAATGCCTGCGCGCCGTCAGCCGCTGCATCGAGGCGACGGCCCGCCGGCCGGTCGACGCGGCAGCCCGCTATGGCGGCGAGGAGTTCGCGCTCATCCTGCCTGAAACCGACGCGAGAGGCGCCTTCGTCATTGCCGAAAACCTCAGGAGCAAGGTGCGCGACCTCGCGCTCGCCCATGCCGGCAGCGAAAAGGGCATCGTCACCGTCAGCATCGGGGTCGGTACCTTCGAGGGCGGCGCGGCGATCGAGATCGCCGATCTCATCAGGCGCGCCGACGAGGCGCTGTACGGGGCCAAGGCCGCGGGACGGGACCGCGTGCATGGCTGGCGCCCGCATCTCAGCGAGCCACGCTCGACCGGTTCCGCGCGCAAGCCGTGAGGCTGTCACAGGCTTGTCATGGTCCGCTGCGATTAATCCATAAATCTGGATAAATGGATTGATGGACAAGACAGCGGCATTGCTGGCGCTCGCCGCGCTCGGCCAGGGAACTAGGCTGGAGGTGTTCCGGCTGTTGGTTCGCGCCGGGCCCGAGGGGACGCCGGCAGGCGAGATCGCCACGCGGCTGGGCGCGGTGCAGAACACCATGTCGGCGCATTTGAAGGTCCTCGGTCAAGCCGGGCTGGTGCATGCCGAACGCGAGGGGCGCAGCATTCGCTACACCGCCGACATGACCGGGTTTCGCGACCTCCTGGCCTATCTGATGGAGGATTGCTGCAACGGCCAGCCGGAGCTTTGCCAGCCGATCATCCAGGCCGTGACCTGCAAATGTTGAGGTGGGAGCCATGACCGACCTTCGACGCCGTCTCGCGGCCGAGGCGCTGGGCACCGCCATGCTGGTTGCCACGGTGGTCGGCTCGGGCATCATGGCCAGTCGGCTGACCGGTGATGCCGCGCTTTCGCTGCTTGGCAACACGATGCCAACCGGCGCCATGCTGGTGGTGCTTATCGCAACGCTGGGACCGGTCTCCGGCGCCCATTTCAACCCGGCGGTCACGCTGGTGTATGCGCTGCGGCGCGAAATCGACTGGTTCGCGGCGCTGGCTTACGTCGCCGTGCAGGTCCTCGGCGGCCTCGTCGGCACGCTGGTGGCGCATGCCATGTTCGAACTGCCATTGCTGGAGATTTCGGCAACGATGCGAAGCGGGCATGGGCAGTGGCTGGCCGAACTGGTCGCGACCTTCGGCCTGGTCTTCACCATCCTTGCCGGCCTGCGCTTCCGCAACGATGCCATCCCCTGGCTGGTCGGGCTCTACATCACCGCTGCCTACTGGTTCACGGCCTCGACCTCGTTCGCCAATCCGGCGGTGGCCATCGCCCGCGCCTTCTCGAACACGTTTGCCGGAATCCGGCCATCCGATGTCCCGGCCTTCATAGCCGCGGAATTGGCAGGTGCGCTGCTTGCGCTGTCGCTGGCAGGCTGGCTGCTGGCCGACCCCAGGACCCCTATCCGGATGAAAGCCGCGCCATGACCATCACGATCTATCACAACCCAGACTGCGGCACGTCGCGCAACACGCTGGCGATCATCCGCCAGTCCGGCGAGGAGCCGCAGGTGATCGAGTATCTGAAGACGCCGCCGTCGCGCGGCAGGCTTATCGAATGGCGATGACGCCGCGCGAGTTGTTGCGCGAGAAGGGCACGCCCTATGCCGAGCTCGGCCTCGGCGATCCCAAGTGGAGCGACGACGAGATCCTCGATTTCATGCTGGCGCACCCGATCCTGATCAACCGGCCGATCGTGGTCAGCCCGCTCGGCGTCGTCCTGGCCCGGCCGTCCGAGGCGGTGCTCGATTTTCTGCCCAACCCCGACATCGGCCCGTTCACCAAGGAGGACGGCGAGATCGTCGTCGACGCCGGCGGCAAGCGGGTTGTCTGAGCCCCTGTTTCGGCCGGTCTCGGAACTTGCGCCAGTCGACGCCATCGGCAATGGCGGCATTGCCTTTGGCGGCTTGCCGGTCGACACTGCTCCGCAGCACAATTCAAAAGCTTCCGCCCGATGACTGGAACGTTTCCCGCCACCTCCATGCCTGACCGAGATTGGTGGGAGGTGCTTTGGCCAGAGCCGTCGGGTCTTTTGCTGTCGTTAGGTATCGAGCCCGGCATGACGGCTCTCGATCTGTGCTGCGGCGATGGCTATTTCACCGCTCCGCTTGCGAAAATCGTCGGTGGCCACGTCTATGGGCTCGACCTCGACCCGGAGATGATCGCGGCGGCCAAGGCCGAAGTGAAGCGGCGCGGCGTTTCGGTCCTGGAATGGATTGTTGCGGATGCCGGCGAAGTCGCGGAACTTGTGCCTGAAAAAATCGATTTTGTGCTGATGGCCAACACCTTCCACGGCGTGCCCGACAAGCCAGCCCTTATCAAAGTCGTGGCCCGTGTGCTCAAGCCGCGCGGTCTGTTTGCGCTCGTCAATTGGCATCAGCGGCCGCGAGAGCAGACGACCGTGCTTGGCAAGCCGCGCGGCCCCGGGACAGAGATGCGCATGTCACCCGAAGCTGTGGTGGCGGTTTTGGAGGCCAATGGTTTCCAGCTTTTGCGAATGGTTGATCTACCGCCGTATCACTACGGGGCAGTGTTCGAACACAGGGAATGATACGAAATCTCCCCGCCCAGTGCGAGGCGGGCGCCTGTTGCAGGACACCGGATTGTGTGCTCGATCACCCTATAGTATGCCCACCCACCAAAGAAACACGGCGAACGTCGCGGCGAATACAGCGAGGGTATAAATGGCAAGGAGCAGCAGGACGGGGAAAAAATCGCTGTCGAAGACTGCCACGATTGGGTGGATTTTTTTGTGATCCCCCTGAGAGTCCCCGATGTCGTTGCGGGTTAAGTCATTTTCGACCGCCGAAGCTCCGGTATTTTGATTTGAAACTTTTTCTGCCGTGCTCAAAATTCTTTTGGCGATGTCTTCGCTCTTCGCGGGACCTTCGGATAGGCGATCCCGCCTGGCCGCTTTGGTGAACAATTGAACGCCACGCATGCTCATGGCTACCAAGCTTCTTGCCTGACTTATGTTCCTTCAAATGTCAGCTTCGCATGCATTTCGTGCGGTGGCGCTTGATCCGTCGGTGATCCTGCCTGGTGCCGCATTTGGGCATTGGCATCCATGGATGCGGATTGGGTTGGCGGTGCTCGATTCCCTTCCAATCCGGACATCGGCCCGTTCACCAAAGAGGATGGTGACGCCGGCAAGCAGCTCGTCTGAGCTTTATTTCGGCCTCAGAACTTGCGCGGGTCGATGCCCTTGGTGCCCGGACCGTAGGGGCTCGGATAGATTTCGCCGATGGTCATCAGTTCGATCTCGCCATCGAGCGTCGAGCCGATGATCTTGACGTCGGGATCGTCGCAGCAGAACTCCCAGATCACCTGCCGGCATTCGGCGCATGGCACGCCTGAATAGGGGCCGTGGCAGACAATGGCCTCGATCTGCCGCTCGCCCGCCGCCGCCATCTGCATCACCGCGTTGCGCTCGGCATGCACCGATTGCTGCAAGGTGACGATTTCGACATTGCAGGCGGAAAACAGCCGGCCCGACGCGGTACGCACGGCCGAGCCGACCTTGTGGTTGGAGTAGGGCGTGTAGGCCTTGTCGCGCGCCTCGGCGGCGGCGGTGACGAGGGCTTGGTCGGCGCTCGAAAGTCTGTCGAAGCTGCTCTTCTGGAGGCGCTCGCCCGTATCCGCTCCGCCGGCCATGAAGAAGTGGCGGACGGGCTGCAGCCGGGCGTCATCGACCTCGCCTTTCCGGTCATCGGGCCGTTCGGCCACTCGGTCGCGGCACTCACCGTGCCTTACGTGGCGACCACCTACAGCGTGCTCGATCTTGCCACCGCGCGCCGCCACGCCGCGCAGGCGGCCGGGGAGATCGGGCTGGTCCTGGCGCCGGAGTCATCGCAATGACGCGGAGGTAACGGGTCAGTTTGAATCTAAGCCGGGCGAGTTGGCCAGAATAGCCAGAGCAACGCCGCTGCCACGACTGTCCAGACCGCGATCATGAATATCAGGCCGGCCTTGCTTACCGGCTTGGCGCGTCGGGTCGCTTCATCCCGGAATTCCCGCATCAGATCGACCGGGACCAGCTTGACCGCCAGCATGATCCCCAGCGGCACAATGATGAGGTCGTCCAGATAGCCGATGATCGGAATGAAGTCGGGGATCAGGTCAATGGGGCTCAGCGCGTAGGCTGCGACCGCACCGGCAACCGTCTTGGCATGCCAGGGTACGCGTGGGTCGCGGGCGGCAAGCCAGAGGGCGACGACATCACGCCTGATGGCTTTGGCCCATTGTCTGGTCGCATTCAAAATCCTCAAACCAGCGCTCGCTTCTTGCAAGGGCCGCGCGCGGCCGGTGGCTGTAGTGGCTATAGTGGCTATCGCCAGGTAATACGCAGAGAAGCACGAATTCGCACAAGATGTATTGCCCCACTATCGATGGGGACGGCCGATCATAGTCGGATGACCGGTGGGCGCCTCTAACGGCTTGCCACCTCGTGCCGCCGAACGAGGCGGTACTCATGCCAGATCAGCCAGATGACGATGAGATCGAACAGGGTGAGCACGATCAGCCCCGCCGAATGGGTATAGCTGAAGCGGTAGAGCTGGTAGACGATGAACAGCAGCAAGGCGACAAGCGAGGCCGGATAGGCCCATAGCTTGCCTCTCAGCAGGCCCACTACCAGGGCAATCTTGATAAGGCCGTGGCTGAGCAGGTAGAACGCGTAGAAATGCTGCGTGCCGACGGAGAAATGGCTCGCCGCGTGCATCAGATGGCTGGCGATGAAATCGTTCGGGTCCTCGGTCAGCTCTTCCTGTGTCAGCCTGTTCACCAGCGACACGATCGTGCTGGTGCTGACAAAAGCGAGCAGCAGACCGCCGACACATTCGACCAGCGCATGTGCGCCCTTAAGCAGCAGGCTGACCTCGAAAATCTGGTGGACACGCTGCTCGTTCATGCGGTCTCCTGTCCCCTGGCGTGGCGCTTCGACGTTCAATCAGCCGGGCGTCATAGCGCCGGGTGATCGTCAGGCTTCTGCGGCTTCGGCCGCCGGGCGAGGTCGCGGATGCGGTCGGCGACCGCACCGTCCAGCGGATTGTAGACGATCATGTTCAGGTCCGGCCGGCCGTCGACAGCGAAGGCCGAGTATTCCAGCTCGATGTCGCCGAGTTCCGGGTGCTTCAGGCGCTTTGTCCCGTCGCCGTGACTGAGCACGTCGTTTTCCTGCCACAGGGCGGCGAATTCGGGACTGACGCTGCAGAGTTCGTCGACCAACTGGGTGACCTCGGACACCGCCCCGGCGCGCGCCGCATCGGCCCGGAACGCGCCGACCACGAAACGGGCGAGGTTATCCCAATCGTGTTGCTTGGCGCGGATAGTGGGACTGCGGAACATGAAGCGCAGGATGTTGCGCTGGCCGGCGGGCAGGGCGCCGTAGTCGGTCAGCACCACTTCGGCGGCGCGGTTCCAGGCAACGACATCCCAGGTGGCCGTCTTGATCAGAGCGGGGCTGGCATCGAGCGTGTCGAGCAGGCGCTGGAGGCGAGGGCTGACGCCATCGGCCCCGATGTAGCGGACTTCGGGCGGGCGCCCCAGCCCGAGCATGAAAAGATGTTCGCGTTCCGCCTCGGTCAGCATCAACCCCTTGGCAATCCGGTTCAGCACGTCGGCCGAGGGTGCGCCGCCGCGGCCCTGCTCCAGCCATGTGTACCAGGTCGGGCTTATGTTGGCGCGCTGGGCGACCTCTTCGCGGCGCAGCCCCGGCGTGCGCCTGCGCCCGGAAAAGCCGAACGATGCCGGATCGAGCCGGGAACGGCGGTCTTTCAGGAAGGCTGCGAGCGAACCTGCGGAATGGATGGGCATCACCGATCCTGTTAGCAATTATACCATGATAAGATCACTACTTTAATGGAATAATAGATCGGGGATACTGCGCCTGCAACTGTGCAGGAGATTTTGCATGCGTATATTTCTCACCGGCGCGACCGGCTTCATAGGTTCGGCGCTTGTCCCCGAACTCATCCAGGCGGGCCATCAGGTGATTGGCGTGACCCGCTCCGACGCCGGCGCCGAAGCGCTCGCCGCGGCCGGCGCCGAGGTCCATCGCGGAACGCTCGAGGATCCCGACGGCCTGCGCGATGGCGCGGCGAAGGCGGAAGCCGTCATCCACACCGCGTTCGACCATGATTTTTCGCGATTTGTCGAGAATTGCGAAAAGGACAGGCGCGTCATCACAGCCCTTGGCTCGGCACTCGCCGGCTCCGACCGGCCGCTGGTGATCACATCCGGCGTCGGCATGGGCAGTCCCGGACATGGCGAACTGGCGGTCGAGGACGTCTTCAATCCCAGCCACGGCAATCCGCGCATCGCCTCGGAACTCGCCGGCAACGCCTTGCTGGAGGCCGGCATCAACGTATCCGTGGTGCGCCTGCCGCAGGTCCACGATACGGTCAAGCAAGGGTTGATCACGCCGCTGATCGAGATCGCACGCCAGAAAGGCGTCTCGGCCTATGTCGGCGACGGCCGCAACCGCTTCTCCGCGGGCCATGTTCTCGACGCGGCGCGCCTTTTCCGGCTCGCCGTGGAAAAGCGGCAGGCCGGCGCCCGCTATCACGCCGTCGGCGAGGAAGGCGTCGAGGTGCGCGCCATCGCCGAGGCGATCGGGCGGGGCCTCAACGTGCCGGTCGTTTCGATCGCGCCTGAACAGGCGGCGGAGCATTTCGGCTGGATGGCGATGTTTGCCCCCATGGACCTGCCGGCCTCCAGCGCGCTGACCCAGGCACGGCTCGGCTGGCATCCGACCGGGCCGACGCTGATCGCCGATCTTGACGCAATGCAATACTGATGTTCCGGCAAAGCGCCTTCAGCCGGAGGTGACGGCGTAGCGCAAATGGACGAGACCGTGCGCGAGGGCTTTGCAGTCGGTGAGGGACAACTGGACCTTGCCGGCGAGGCCGCTCCCGCCGAACTCGACAAAACCCTGGTTTGCCACCCGCGCATCGAGCGCGGGGGCAACGAGAAGGCTGAGTTCATCGACGAGGCCCGCCGCGAAGAAGGAGCCGTTGATGCCGGCGCCGCCTTCGAGCAACAGCCGGCGGATGCCGAATTCACGCCCGAGCACGTCGGTCATGGCGGCGAGATCGATGTCCGTCGTCTCCGAGACGATATAGGACACGCCGTCGCCGGCAAGCTCGGCCAGATGGCTGTCGGCGACGCCGTGGCCAAGCAGCACCACGACATGGTCGCCGCCGATGTCTGACTTGGAAAAATGGAGCTTGCCAGAGGCATCGAGCGCCACGGCGAAGCGGCCCACGTCGCGTCGGGCGAAATGATGCGGCCGCTTGACCTTGCCGGCTTGCGCCGGCGGGTGCGCGTCGGCCTTGCTCATCTCGGCCATGGTGACACGGCCGACGATCCAGGCGTCGCCTTCGAGATCGCCGTGGACCTGTTCATAGACGCCTGACCATTCGGCCCGGGTTCCGTCCGGGCTTGTGGTGTAGCGGCTCGGATGGAGACTGCCATCAAGCGATGCGAGCATATGGCAGATGATGTGCGGTTTCATGCAGTTCTCCAACGTGCAATTTCGAAGTCGCGGGTTCGAAAGCCCGAGCGGATTCCAAGGTAGCGCACGATCGAAAGAATGGAAGTGAAGCGCTCCGGCCGCGGCGCCGCCGATCTCGACCGTTCGGCGAAAGGGCGGGGTGCCAAAATTCAAAATTCCGACAATTCCGATAATTCACTGTCCGGCCCTGTTATATCGATGTTGCACAGATGGTTGACCCTGGGTTAGCATCCTGGTGCTGACGCCGATCGGAGGAATTTTAAGCGGCCGTCAGCTGGAGCGGCATGCGCCATCGGGCGCAAGGAGGATGCTCCAACACTTTGAACCGACGCATGATCCTTCCTGAAACCGGTCCCGGTTTCCGGGGCCATGCGTTCTTGTGGAGGAGGATCACCCATGAACAGACGTGAATTCCTGATGACGTCCGTGGCCGCGGGCGCCTTGGTGCTGGCCGCACGTTCGGCGTTCGCCGAGGACAAGCTGACCATACTGGGCTCGGTGCCCAATCTCGGCTTTCCGTTCTTCGTGCACATGCTGAACGAGATCAAGGCCGAGGCGCAGGCGCAAGGTGTCAACCTGACCGAGAGCGACGGCCAGAATTCGGCCACCAAGCAGACCGCCGACATCGAAGCGGCCCTGGTGCAGAAGGTCAATGCCATCGTCATTTCGCCGCTCGACGTCAACGCTCTGGCGCCGGCCATCGAGGAAGCGGTCAAGGCCGGCGTTCCCGTGGTGACGATCGACCGCCGCGTCGATGGCGTCCAGGGCATCCTTGCCCATGTCGGCGCCGACAACGTCAAGGGCGGCGAGGCGGAAGCGCAGGCCGTGGTGGCGGCATTCCCCAATGGCGCGAAGCTGTTCCACCTGCAGGGCCAGCCGGGCGCGGGCCCGGCGATCGACCGCAACAAGGGCGTGCACAATGTGCTCGATCCCGTGAAGGACAAGTACCAGATCATCTTCGAGCAGACCGCCAACTTCGCCCGCGCCGAGGCGCTGTCGGTGACCGAAGCCGGCCTTGCCGCCAACGGCAAGCCGGACGCCATCATCTGCGCCAATGACGACATGGCGCTGGGCGCGCTCGAAGCCTGTGCGGCGCGCAACTTCACCGACGTCAAGATCTATGGTTTCGACGCGCTGCCGGAAGCGCTGGTCGCCGTGCGCGACGGCAAGCTTGCCGGCACGGTCGAACAATTCCCCGGCCAGCAGTCGCGCACCGCCGTGCAGATCGCGGTCGCCTACGCCAAGAGCAAGACCGAGCCGAAGGAGAAACTGGTGCTGCTGACGCCGATCGTCATCGGCAAGGACAATCTCGACAAGGCCGAGAGGCTGAACGAGACGAAGTAGGGGCGCCATAATGGGCAGGCTGGCGAGGTGATGTCCTGCGAGCAGGACCAATCGCCGACATTGGCGCTGCCCCTCATCCGCCTGCCGGCACCTTCTCCCCGTATAGTGACGGGGAGAAGGGAGAAGCTCCAACGCTGGCGCCCCCCTCTCCCCGTCACTATACGGGGAGAGGGTGAGGGTGAGGGGCAGCGCAGACATCTCAAGTCTCAGGGAGCACTCCTTGCAGCCAGCTGAAGCCGCACCCGTCCTGCTTGCCGTCGAGGGCGTCACCAAGCATTTCGCCGGCGTCACCGCGCTGAGCGACGTCTCGCTCGAGGTCAGGCCCGGCGAAATCCTCGGCCTGCTCGGCGAAAACGGCGCCGGCAAATCGACGCTGCTCAAGATACTCTCCGGCGTCATGCCGCCGTCGAGCGGGCGCATCATTTTCGACGGCGCCGACTACCAGCCGGCGCGTCCGCAGGATGCCAAGCAGCACGGCATCGTCACCATCTACCAGGAGCTCAGCCTGATCCCGACGCTGACGGTGGCGGAGAACATTTTCATCGGCCGCGCGCCGACCGGGCCGCTCGGGCTGGTGAGCTGGCGCAAGATGGAGCAGGACTCCCGCGCCATCATCGCGCGCGTCGGCCTTTCCATCGACCCGATGACGCCGGTGTCGGCGCTGTCGGTGGCCGAGCAGCAATTGGTCGAGATCGCCCGTGCGCTGTCGCTCAAAAGCCGGCTGATCATCATGGACGAGCCGACCTCGGCGCTGACCGAGACCGAGGTGCAGCGGCTGCTGTCGATCATGGACCGGCTGCGCCAGGACAAGGTCGCCATCATGTTCGTCACCCACCGGCTCGAGGAGGCATCGGCCATCTGCGATCGCATGACGGTGCTGCGCGACGGCAGGCTGGCGGGGCATCTCGACCGTGACAACGGGCGGCCGATAAAATTGCCACGGATCATCGAAAAGATGGTGGGACGCGCCGCCTCAGAACTCTATGCGCGGCCTGTACAGCGCGCGGTCGCCGGCGATGTCGTGCTTTCCGTACGGGGCTTGCGCACCGTGCGCGATCCCGAGGCGCCGCACGCCATCGTGCTCGACGGCGTCGATATCGACCTCAAGGCCGGCGAGATCCTTGGCGTCGCCGGCCTCGTCGGCTCGGGCCGCACGGAACTGGCGCGCGCCATCTTCGGCGCCGACCGCATCGCGGCGGGCACGATCACGCTCGACGGCAAGCAAATCGCGCCGGCTTCACCCGCCGACGCCATCGCGCTCGGCATCGGCCTTGTGCCGGAGGATCGCAAGCACCAGGCGATCTTTGCCGCGCTCGGCATATTGCCGAATTTCTCCGTCGCTTCGCTCGGGCGGTTCAGCAACGGTTTCGGCTTCATGGCCGAGCGGCGCGAGCGCGACGCGCTCTCGGGTTTCCGCAAAATGCTGTCGATCCGCATGGCGTCGGCCGAACAGGCGATCGAGGGCCTGTCGGGCGGCAACCAGCAGAAGGTGATCCTGGCGCGCTGGCTGGCGCGCGATCCAAAAGTGCTGATCGTCGACGAGCCGACGCGCGGCGTCGATGTCGGCGCCAAGGCGGAAGTCCACCAGATCCTGGTGCAGCTGGCGGCGCGCGGCATCGCGGTGATGATGATCTCATCCGAACTGCCGGAAGTGCTGGCGGTGTCGGACCGCATCGTCACCATGCGCCGGGGCCGCATCACCGGCGAGATGCCGGGCGTCGAGGCAAATGAGGAAAAACTGATGGAACTGATGGCGCTCGACAAGCAGGATGCGAGGGGGCAGGACGCGCTCGGGCCGGAAGCACTCGGGCAGGAAGCACTCGGGCAGGATGGGGAGGGGCTGACACGATGAGCATCGCCGAGGAACAGAGCCAGCGCGGCGGCGCCACACTCGCAAGGCTTTTGATGAGCTTCGGGCCGCTGCTGTTCCTGGCAGCCCTCGTCGTCGTCTTCACCGTGCTGAAGCCGAGCTTCATCGACCCCATCAACCTGTTCAACATCACCAGGCAGATCTCGATCACCGGGCTGATCGCGCTCGGCATGACCTTTGTCATCCTCACCGCCGGCATCGACCTTTCGGTCGGCTCGCTGCTTGCCTTCTGCGGCATGGTGGCCGCCGTCGTCGCCAAGGGCGGCGCGGCCAACACGCTGTCGCTGTCGACCTCAGGCACGCAGGGCTATGGCTGGTTCGCCGCACTTCTCGCCGCCGTTCTGGTGGGAGCCGCCGCCGGCGGCGTGCAGGGGCTTGCCATCACAAGGCTGAAAGTGCCGCCCTTTGTCGTCACATTGGGCGGGCTGACGGTGTTTCGCGGGCTGACGCTGACAATCTCCAATGGCGGCCCGATTTCGGGTTTCGATGCCTCGATGCGCTGGTTCGGCACGGGGCTGATCGGCCCGGTGCCGGTGCCGGCGATCATCTTCGCCATTGCCGCCATATTGTGCCACATCGTGCTGCGCTACACGCGCTATGGCCGCGCCGTCTATGCCGTTGGCGGCAATGCGGAGGCGGCGCGGCTGTCCGGCCTGCGCGTCGACCGCATCCTGGTCTCGGTCTATGTCATCGTCGGCTTCTTCGCCGGGCTCGCCGCTTTCGTGCTGTCGGCCAGGCTGAATTCTTCCGAAGCGGTCGCCGGTATCGGCTACGAACTGACGGTCATCTCGGCAGTTGTCATCGGCGGCACATCACTGTTCGGCGGCATAGGCTCGGTCGGCGGCACGGTGGTTGGGGCGGCCCTGATCGGTGTGCTGCAGAACGGGCTGCAGTTCAACAACGTCTCGTCCTACACGCAAAGCATCGTCATCGGCCTGATCCTGATCCTGGCGGTGGCCTTTGATCGCTGGCTGAAGTCGCGGGTGCGGAGGTGAGGAGACGTTTGCGCGAGGCACCCCCCTCTGTCCTGCCGGACATCTCCCCCGCAAGGGCAAGGCTATCGCATATGGAGGCCGAGGCTTTCGCCCTACGAGTACCCCCACCCCTAACCCCTCCCCATAAGGGGGAGGGAGACTTCCGTCGATGCCGATCCTGGCAAATTGAGCATGTTTTTCGATGCCGGGGCGGAAGTAAGATGCGCGCGGCAGCGTTCCCTCCCCCTTGTGGGCTAGCGTGCGCACACATTTGATTTGGCGGTGGTCAGTATGGGTTTGCAAGGACGAAGCCCTCAACAATGGCGTGGAAGCGTTTGAGGCCGTTGCTGAAGGTGACCGGGCCCGGCGGGCGCTCCTTTGGATAGCCGTTCCAGCCGCCGAGCCGGGCAATGCACCAGGCCGCCCAAGCGAGCGTGTGTGGCGGATGCGGGTTCTTCTGCGTTTGGGTCTTGCCTTCCAGCCTGGCGACCAGCGCGTCCAGAACGGCGATCTCGGCGGGATTGAAGAGGCGTGTGGCCCTGAGGGTCTGGCCGGCCGCGTCGCGCCCGTGCACGAGTTGCATAACCCTGGTGGCCACGATCAGCGCGGTTGCAGCCAGACGTTCGAGTGCATCGCCATCGGCGATGAGGCTTTCCTCCAGATCGATGGCCTGCGACTTCAAGGTCCGGAACAACTGCTCGATGGTCCAGCGCGACCGGTAGAGATCGACGATGGCGATGGCATCGGCGAGTGTCTTGACGGTGTGGGTTGTCAACAGCCGCCAGATCACCGCGTCCTTGGGCGAAGGCGGATCGATCTCGCGCACTTCCACGATATTGAGCCTGACCGCGCGCGGATCGCGGCGGTCGGCCCCAAGGCGCGGCTGGCGCAAGGTGACCTCGGCGAAGCGAACGGCCAGGTGCACCTTGCGTCCCGGCCGGCCGGGACGCGCCTGCAGATCGAAGGCGATGCGGCCGGCTTCCGGCGTCTTGGCTATCTCGCCGAACAAGCGGCCGCCCTCTTCCCCCAGCGCCCGATCGCGCACAGCGCGCATGAGCACATGCGTGCGCTCGTCAGGCAGCCTTGCCAGCACCTCGTAGATGTCGGCCTCGCGGTCGCCGATCACGGTGAGGAGCGGCGTGTCGGTCAGCGCCTGGCGGGCCGCCGTGGCGGTGGCGATCCATTTGTAGCTTTCCTTGGCTTCGATCGGCAGGGCCTGGTAGTCGTCCGCCTTCTGCCCCCGGCGCCGCCAGATCGTGGCCGCCGCAAGGCCCAGCACCGACCCGTCGCCGGCATCCACGGCCAGAGCCGGGTGTACGAACAGCCCGATATCCTTGCCGTTGCCGACACATCCGAGGCCGCGCTTGCGCGAGGCCTTGGCCTGATAGTTGATCTCGCTGCTGTCCTCGATGATCAGCACATGACGGCCGGCCGCCGCCTTGGCCGTTTGCGCCGCCGCCGTGCGCACGATCTCCTGCACCGTCACGTTGGGATTGCCAAACAGCCGCGTGAACGCAACCTGTTCCGCGCGTGTATCGGCCAGCCGACGCATGCCCGCGCTGATGCGCATGCACATGCGCTCCAGCACCATGCTCCCCTTTTTTGCAAGCGCAGGTCGCCGAAGTATCCAAGCAGCGGTGCCATCGTCGAAATCTCCCGAATCAACAATGGCAGCTACAGAATCACACACGATTCCAACCCTTCAAGCCCCATCTGCCGCCCGGCCAATACGTCCCTTGACACCCCTCCGAAGCAGATGTGTGCGCACGCTAGCCCTTGTGGGGAGGGTGTTTGTGCCGGAGACAAGGTGGACAGGTGTTCGGGGACATCGTGGACACATCTTTTCATCATGATGAGACGGGTTGTTTTTGTTGTTGTTTGGGGTGTGGACCCTGTGGGCAAGGCTTAGCGTTGTCCACAAGTCCACAGGCCTCCCTGTCGGTGGAGCGCAGGTCAAGGGTGGCAATCCGATGCGAGCAGTAGTGCACGCTGAAGAGGCCATCCTGGTCAGTGGAGCGAAGTGCCACCAGCTCGCCGCGGAAGGCCTTGCCGATCCGCCAAGGTCGGTTCCTGAAGCTGATGAAGCCATCGCTGTCGACCTTGCGGACCTTGTCACCTGGTCCGTATTCGATCGCGGGCAACACCTCAGGGAAGCAGCGTGGGCTCGGCCGGTACCGCTCGGCCGGCGTCGCCATGTCGAGTGCCTCGTGCGGCCGTTCGTGGTTATAACGCGGACGCCATTGGTCGAAGGCCCGCTGACAATCGGCGAGATCGCCGAAGCTTCGCCCGCTGATCACTTCGGCTTTCAGCGTGCGATGGAAGCGCTCTTCCTTGCCTTGCGTCTGGGGATGGCGCGGTCGACCGTGCAGGACGCGGATGCCAAGCCGCAACAACCAAACGCTGAACACGGTGTAGGGCTCGCCGCCGGGATCGCTCCACGGCGGGCCGCCATCCATCAGCATCGCCAGCGGCAAACCATAGTGGCGAAAGGCAATCTCCAGCTCCCCGCGCACCGTTCGGCCCTGCTCATTGCCGCAGGCAGAAAGCACCAGGTTGAAGCGCGAATGGTCGTCGAGCGTGGTGAGCGGATGGCAGCGGCCGCTATGGATGGCAAAGTGACCCTTGAAGTCCATTTGCCACAGCTCGTTGGGGGTCTCCCGCTCGAAGCGCTGCCATGGTCCCGGATGTTGCGCCGCTCCAGCCTCCGTCAGCCGCTCGTGACGGCGCAGGATCGCGGTGATCGTGCTTGCCGCCGGGATTTCGAGCTCACTATCCTTCTCCAGCGCCCCCTTGATCTTGCGGCCGCCCCAGACGTTGTTGCTCTTGTCGCGTACCTCCAACACCTTCGCCTCAACCTGCCAAGCGGTGCGCTGCGGACTCGAGTGCGGGCGGCGCGATCGCTCGGTCAGCCCGGCCAGCCCTTCCGCCTGATACCGCTCGATCCATTTGTAGCCGGTCGTCGGACTGATCCCGAACCGTCGACAAAGCTCTCGAACGTTCGCCCCCTCATTCAAGGCAAACATCACGAACTCTCGCTTCTGAGCCATCGCGGACACCTCGCAAAACGGCATTCCGTCCCTCCCGATTCGATGCTCGGGAAGTGTCCACGATGTCTCCGAACGCCTGTCCACCATCTCCCCGGTCTCTACAGGAGGGTTAGGGTGGGGGTTCCTCTTCGCAAGAATCCATATGCGATTGCCCTGCCCGCAAGGGGGAGATCGAATGCCATGACTGCCTTCGCTAATTGTCAATGCTGAAGAAGAAGCGATGCCGACGAAATTGCCAATCTCCCCCCTTGCGGGGGAGATGTCCGGCAGGACAGAGGGGGGTGCCTCGCATGAGCCCTGGCTATTTCAACCCGGCAACTTCTCCTCGACGATGTGCGCCGAGTCGGGAATGAGCTGTCCCGCATGGTCGAAGCGCAGCACCACCACCCAGTTGAACTCGTCGTCTGGCCATTTGCCGTTCGGCAGCAGCGCCTTGGGGTCGGCGCCGAACGCCTTGATGAGCTTGAACAGCTGGCCGTGGTGCCAGGCGATCAGGATCGACTTGCCATGGGTTTCGCTGGCGAGCGCGGCGACGAGGCCTTGAGCTTCCCTATCGGCGAAGCGCTGGTCGATCGGCAGTTTCAGCGCTTCGGAAAGCGGCGCCAGCGTCAGCCGTTCGCGTGCGCTGTTTTTTGAATCGGCGCTGGCCACCAGCATATCGGGCCGGAACGGCACGCCATCGAGCATGAAGGTCTGGAAATAGGCGACATAGGCTTGCGCGCGGGCCTCGCCCTGCGGCGACAGGCCAGGACCGCTGTCGGGCTTCTCGCCATGGCGCACGATCAGCACCGTGGTGTCGGCAAGCCCGGTCGTGGTGTCGCCGGCGGCATGAGCGGACAAAGCGAGCGTCATTATCCACAGGACGGCAAGAACGAGGCGTTTCATGGCGGGTCCTTCGGCGGTTTGGTGGCCACCAGTCAACGCATCAATTAGACGGAATCAGGGCCGGGGGCGCTTTGCCTTCCCCCTGGCGGAGAAAGGGCATCGGCGCGAAGCGTCGAGACCGGCCAGGGATGCTGGAAGAAACGAGGCGCTGGTGATTCTGTCTATCGTGGGGACCCTCGTGTTTTCCAACATCATCAGACCCCATCACCCTGGCTGCCGCATTCAGGCCGCCGCGAGCGTCCATAGACGATGGCCGTAACGGCGGAAGAAGCGTGCCACCAGACGCTGCTGCCTGGCCCTGGCGAGATCGGGCAGGCGCCGCTCCTGTCGCCAGCGTGGCATGTTGCGCCAGCAGGCGATAAAACGGGCGGTGTCCTCGATGGCTTCGTCCGCCGACAGGGCCGGGCCGATCGCGGCCAGGAAAAGCGGCTCGGACCGTTTCAGGTCGTCGATGACGGCCTTACGCCTGAAATGGTCCTGGCGGGCATGGGCGATGCCGTTGCAGCGGATCGCCTCGAAGGCTTCGAGCAAAGCAGGGCTGTCGCCGGTGTAACCGCAGGCGCGGGCGAAATCGGCTGCATCCATCATTGCTCCCGGATCCGATGCCGGGACTGTTCACGCCCCGACTCACATTTGCAAGTATATATAAGCATAACTCAAAAAAATGCAGAAGGAAAACTTTTGGAAATGTCTTGCAGCTACGACTCGACTCCCGGCTCAAAACACAGGAATATAAGAACAAATCAGGAACAAAAGGCAGGAGGGGCGATGGCATTGCCAGGCAGGGAACCAGTGATCGCGCAGGTTGCCTCGATCTCTGTGGAGTGCGCCGATTGCGGCCGCAACAGATGGTGGCGGCCCGATCAGCTGAAGCGGTTCGGGGTGACGGGAAACACGCCGCTGGCCGCATTGTCCCGGCGCATCGTCTGCTCCGCCTGCCGCGCCGAAGGACTGCCCGGCACGGCGGTGTCGATCCAGGCCGCATTCATCGACGAGCGCCAGCGTGTGCGCAGCGAAGCGCAGATGCTGAGCGACCGCGAGGTGCCGCTGGAGGGGGCCAGGCGGGCCTGAGTGGGCGGGTTTCTTCCTTCTCCACAAGAAGTGGGAGAAGGAAGAGGCGCTAATACCCCAGCAATTCCTTCAGCGGGATGACGCGCCAGACGTGCTTGATGGCGTAGCGGTTGAAGGTCAGTGTCTTGGGAGGGTTGTACTGCTCGACCACGAGCTCACCCGCGGTGCGCTTGACCAGCTTCTTGATGAAGGCCTTGCCGTTGCGCTCGTTTTCTTCCGGGAAGGTCTCGATCACGACGTGGTCGCCGGGCACGGCGTCGCGGCCGCCGCAATAGAGCATTTCGCCGGGCTCGTAACGCGGCACCATGGAATCGGAGAGCACGTGCAGCGCAAACACCTTGCGCAGATGCGCAATGCCTGGCGGACGCTGGACATAGCCGGCGACCTCGCCGTTGAAGGTGAAGTCGCCATCGTCGCCACCAACGGCGGCGCCGAGCAGCTCGATGTCCATCGGTCCGGCCGGCAATGGGCCGGCATCGGTGACGATCTCGGCGTCCGCCACCGGGCCGGCCTCGTCGAGGAAGACGACCTCGCCCTTGCCGAGCGCAACCGGGTCGACGCGGAGGAAGGCCGCGGTCTTCAGAAGATTCTCGGTTTTGGGCAGGTTGCGCCCCGTTTCCCAATTGCCGACGGCGGCGACATCGGTGTCGTTGTGCTCGGCAATGTGACGCATGACCAGCCCGCGCTGCTTGCGCGCCTGGCGGATCGCCGCCCCGACCTTGATCGACAGTTCCGTTCTTGCCATGGCGCCCATGTGAGCGATGAAAGCTGTTCTCGTCTATGAAAGAATGGCTTGCATCAATTTTTGAGTTATGCTTATATATGGCCATGCAGAACCTGTCCAGCTTTCATGGCGCCGCGGCGCCGGCCTCCCGTGAGGCGCATCCGGCGACTGAAGTCGCCGCCCATTCCCTTCCGTCCCGGCCGTCCTCCTCCCCGGCCGGGGCGAAGCCCGAGAGCCTTGATGCCTCGGGTCCGGTCCGCCCGTCAGCGGTGGCCGGAACGGCCGGAGCCGCCGCTCCCCTCGGCTCCGGCCCCCAATTCGACCGGTCTCCTGCCGGTCCGTCCGTCCGCTCCTGCATCCGCACGCAGGACGGCACCGTCATCCTGTTCGAGCCGATGACGGGCAGGGCGGTTTCCGCCCCCGACAGAAAGACGGCGGAGGCGCGGCTTGCGCGCGTCGCCGCCGGGCAATCGATCCGCTCCGGCTGACATCGGCGGAAGCCGGCTTTCGAACCGACAACCCCGACCGTGGCCCGACCGGGCCCGACCCTGACGCCTGGCCGACGGCGCGCTTGCAAGCGCGGCCGAAGGCGGACCCCTGGATGGAGCCTGGACATGGCAAGCTATAGCGACGCCGAATTGCACGAGATCGCCCGCTGGCTGAGGGACGGGCTTTCGGCCTCGCGGATCGCGACGGCATTCAGCACACTGCGCGGCAGCCCGGTATCGCGCAACGCCATTATCGGCATCGTCCACCGCAACGCCATGCTGGGCGCGATCGGCTTTGCCAACGGCAAGGGCATGCCGCCGGCGGCCAGGCAGGTTGCCGGCGAACGGGCGAAGGACAAGCGGACTGGCGGAACGCAGGCCAGCGGAAGGACAAAGGGCAAGGCCACCGGAAAGGCGGCCGCCGCCGTAAAAAAAGGTGCCGATGTGCCTGTCGGCAAGGGCGCCGCCACGCGCAAGGCCATGGCTGGTGTCAGGCACGACGCTTCGCCGGCCTGGCTGCCGCCGCGCCTGTTCGTGCGCGAGGTGGGCGTGCTGATCGCCGACGGCGAAGCCTATCGCTTCAAGGTGCCGGCGCCGCGGCGCGGCCCCATCGGTCGCCAGCCGCATGGCGTGGCGATGCGCTTCATCGATTGCCTGTTCGGCCGCTGCCGCGCGCCGCTCGACCTGACGCTCGAAGAGGACCCAGAAAACGATGCGACGGGCGGCCGGCCGGGCGCCGACATGCTGTGCTGCGGCATGCGCACCAAGGCGATGAAAAGCTACTGCGGCTACCACCAGGCGCGCTTTCGCCGCCGCGTTTGCGAGGCGGGGTGAGCTTCCCTTCTCCCGGTCCCTATACGGGGAGGAAAGACGTGGTCCGCGCAGCGGACGAAAAGCCAATTGCTGGCTTCGCGAACGGCGAATGCCGGCTGGCGGATGAGGGCCGTGCTGACGAGGCGGGGTTGAGGACGATATGAACTTCAAGCATCCGATTCAGATGCCACTTACCGAAGCGTCGGCGCCGCCCCTCATTGCCCTGCCGGACATTTCTAACCGTAAACGGGGAGAAAGAGGCGGAACCCTATTTCGGCGCCTGCCGGCCTTGCTTGGGCATGCGGCTCTGCACCGGGCGGGGTTCCAGTCTCATGGCCGGCCCGCTGTCGGCAACCAGGATGCCGGTGACGCGGGCGAAGCCGGTGAACGCCTTTATCGCATCGGATTCCGAAATCTGTGCCGCGATCGCCGCGCTGCAGGCGTTGAGCGCGCTGCGATAGACGTGACCGCGCCGCTCGATCGGCCAGCGCTGCAGGAAGTCGGCGGCATCGCTGACATTGTCAATTTCCTCGACATGCCCGTCCAGGCAGACTTTGAGCGGCACTCCGGTTTTCATCGTACCCACGACATTCACCTTCGGTCTGGCATTGCGCGCGGCTCTCAAGCCAGCGCTCATAAACGCGCGAGGCCGGCAGGCGGTTGCATCGCTCCTGCGGCGGCTTCAAGGGCTGGCGGCCGCGTCGAGCCAGTCGTGCGCGCGGCTTCTCGGCCTGACCACCAATATGCCCTGTTGCCTGGCGGCCTTGCTGAAGGCCTCGAAGGCCGTGCGCGGGCAGCAACTGCCCTCAACCGCGAGTCTGACCAGCCGTGCCGCGTCGAGATAGGCTGGCGCGGTCTTGTCGGGCCATGGGTGCCGCAGCGCGGTCGCGGCGTCGGCCACCGAGCCGACCAGCACGGTCTTGTTGTCGCAAAAGCGCAGGGTAACCGGCATGAAAGCCGTCATCGGCAAACCTCCCCTTGGCTTGGTGGCGTCATAACGTACGGGCCGACGGCTGGTTCCATCGGGCGGACCGTGCGCGCGGCGCGGGAGGCAGCATGAGCGAACGGCCCTTCATGCAGCTCTACGTCTCCGATTTCGTCGGCGACACGCTTCAACTCTCCACCGAGCAGATCGGCGCCTACATGCTCATCCTGATGGCGATGTGGAACGCCGGCGGCCGGCTGCCCGACAATGATGCCAAGCTGGCGCGGGTGGCGCGGCTCTCCCTGAAAAGATGGCGCGTCATCAGCGCCGATCTCCTGACCTTCTTCGATCGCGAAGCGGGCGAGATCGGCCACAAGCGGCTGACGAAAGAGCTGCACAAGGCGAAGGCCAAAAGCGAGGCGAGGACCGCCGCCGGCGCGCGCGGCGGCGCCGCCACCGCCTTGAAAACAAAGGCACATGGGGCACCAAATGCCGGTTCTTTGCCGCGGCATCTTCCAGACTCCAGAAACCAGAATGAAAAAGCTTCCGGTCTTTCACGGGAAAGGACGGAGCAGCCTCCGCCGCGCGGACCGAAAAAGCCGGCCGGCTGGATCAGGCCGAAAACCCACGCCGACGCCGCCAATGCCATCATCGAGGAGATCCGCATTCATGACCGCAGCCGAGCTGCAGCAGGCGACGAAGGCGCTGGCCGCGATGTTCTCATGCTTCCCGCAATCCGCCCTGACTGATGTCGAGATGCAGATGCGCGGCTATCTCGGCGCGGTACGCGACGCCGACCTGTGCGACCTGCAGGCCGCCATCCAGCGCTTCGTGCGCGGCGAGGTGAGGAGCGGCAATGCCCAGTTCTGCCCGTCGAGCGCCCAGCTCTGCATCGAGGTGCGGGAGAGGCGCACGATGCGTGAACTGATGGCGCGGCGGGCAGCCTCGCAAGTCTTGGATTCCTCGCCCCGCGAAGTGGGGGAGAGGTGGCCCGGCGAAGCCGGGACGGAGAGGGGGACGCCCTCGGCGAAGTCAAAGCCGGTTGAGAATTGATCGCTGAACGCCCAGCCCTGAAACAACGTCTGCTGTCGGCGCCGCCCCTCTCCGTCCGCTTCGCGGCCACCTCTCCCCGCTTCGCGGGGGCGAGGAACCCAGGTTCTGCAAAGCCCCACTCGAACACCCAACAGCAAGGAGCCACCCATGCCCAAAAAGACCAAACCCGCCAAACCGCAAGCGCCGAAACTGCCGAAGGGCGAGGCCGAGCAGGTGCGCATCCGGCGCGAGGTCGGCCATGATTTCGCGCTCAGGGACGACGAATTCGGCCGCAAGCGGCTGACCGTCGGTACGTTGGAGGCACGGCGCGTCTACGAGGTGTCGAACGACGGCCACACCTCCACCGGCGGCATCGTGCGGGTGCGCAATGTCGATCCGCTTTTGGGCATCACCTCGCTGTCGCGCCAGCAGCGCGAAGCCGGTCAGCGCTACCGCGAGGATTTTCAGTGCAGCCAGCAGGCTGATGTGAAGCCGATGCGCTGGACCGAGCGCGTCGATGGCGGCCGCCAGGGCGGCGGCATCGCCGACAGCGTGCTCGACGCCGGCCGCGCGCATGCCGCCGCCACCAGGGCGCTCGGGCATTGGGAGGTGGCCTTGGTGGTGCAGAAAGTCTGCTGCGTCGGCGGCTCGATCAAGAGCCTGGCCGAACAGACCGGCGAGGGGCGCGATGTGGTAACGAAGCTGTTGAAGGTCGGGCTGGACCTGCTGGCGGTGTACTATGGCATGATGATGAGGCGGGTGGGGTAGAAATCGCCCACCGCAATGATCCGGCCGACGATGCCGGCCGGATCGGTTTCACTCGATCAGATCAAATCATCCGCAGACGCGGACTTCCTCGACGACCCTGTGGTGGTGGCGCCAATGGTTGACCAGCTCGACGCGGCAACGGTGGTACCGGTGGTAATAACGGGGCCTGTAGCCTTCATCGTAGGCGTCATAGGCATGGTAGGGACCATAGTAGCGGCCGCCGTAATCTCCATAACCGTTGTAATAGTCGTTGCCGTAATAGTCGTTATAACCGCCGCCGATGCCGATGAAGACGTGACTTCGGGCGCTAGCGGGGGCGATCATCGCCGCCGCCGAAGCAATGGCGATAACCGAGACAAGCAGGAGCTTCTTCATTGCTGCCTCCTTTCAAGGTTGACCTAATATAACTCCTGAGATGCGGCCTCGTTCCATGGATTCGCGGGTAAGGCAGGGAACACCGGGCGGGATGTCCGGGCGGGCGTTCCTGGGGTTAGCGCCGAGACTGGCGAAAGCGCCGATGCGAGCTTCTTTCTCCCCGTTCACGGGAGGAATGCCCGGTAGGGCAGAGGGGCGGCGCAGCCGCTTGCTGCTTGGCATCTGAACCGACGTAGCAATCTCATCCTGCTCGCAAGTCCTGCCACGCTGGCGCTGCCCCTCATCCGCCTGCCGGCAGCTTCCCCCCGTGAGCGGGGCTAGCGTGCGCACACATTTGATTTGGCGGTGGTCAGTATGGGTTTGCAAGGACGAAGCCCTCAACAATGGCGTGGAAGCGTTTGAGGCCGTTGCTGAAGGTGACCGGGCCCGGCGGGCGCTCCTTTGGATAGCCGTTCCAGCCGCCGAGCCGGGCAATGCACCAGGCCGCCCAAGCGAGCGTGTGTGTGCGGATGCGGGTTCTTCTGCGTTTGGGTCTTGCCTTCCAGCCTGGCGACCAGCGCGTCCAGAACGGCGATCTCGGCGGGATTGAAGAGGCGTGTGGCCCTGAGGGTCTGGCCGGCCGCGTCGCGCCCGTGCACGAGTTGCATAACCCTGGTGGCCACGATCAGCGCGGTTGCAGCCAGACGTTCGAGTGCATCGCCATCGGCGATGAGGCTTTCCTCCAGATCGATGGCCTGCGACTTCAAGGTCCGGAACAACTGCTCGATGGTCCAGCGCGACCGGTAGAGATCGACGATGGCGATGGCATCGGCGAGTGTCTTGACGGTGTGGGTTGTCAACAGCCGCCAGATCACCGCGTCCTTGGGCGAAGGCGGATCGATCTCGCGCACTTCCACGATATTGAGCCTGACCGCGCGCGGATCGCGGCGGTCGGCCCCAAGGCGCGGCTGGCGCAAGGTGACCTCGGCGAAGCGAACGGCCAGGTGCACCTTGCGTCCCGGCCGGCCGGGACGCGCCTGCAGATCGAAGGCGATGCGGCCGGCTTCCGGCGTCTTGGCTATCTCGCCGAACAAGCGGCCGCCCTCTTCCCCCAGCGCCCGATCGCGCACAGCGCGCATGAGCACATGCGTGCGCTCGTCAGGCAGCCTTGCCAGCACCTCGTAGATGTCGGCCTCGCGGTCGCCGATCACGGTGAGGAGCGGCGTGTCGGTCAGCGCCTGGCGGGCCGCCGTGGCGGTGGCGATCCATTTGTAGCTTTCCTTGGCTTCGATCGGCAGGGCCTGGTAGTCGTCCGCCTTCTGCCCCCGGCGCCGCCAGATCGTGGCCGCCGCAAGGCCCAGCACCGACCCGTCGCCGGCATCCACGGCCAGAGCCGGGTGTACGAACAGCCCGATATCCTTGCCGTTGCCGACACATCCGAGGCCGCGCTTGCGCGAGGCCTTGGCCTGATAGTTGATCTCGCTGCTGTCCTCGATGATCAGCACATGACGGCCGGCCGCCGCCTTGGCCGTTTGCGCCGCCGCCGTGCGCACGATCTCCTGCACCGTCACGTTGGGATTGCCAAACAGCCGCGTGAACGCAACCTGTTCCGCGCGTGTATCGGCCAGCCGACGCATGCCCGCGCTGATGCGCATGCACATGCGCTCCAGCACCATGCTCCCCTTTTTTGCAAGCGCAGGTCGCCGAAGTATCCAAGCAGCGGTGCCATCGTCGAAATCTCCCGAATCAACAATGGCAGCTACAGAATCACACACGATTCCAACCCTTCAAGCCCCATCTGCCGCCCGGCCAATACGTCCCTTGACACCCCTCCGAAGCAGATGTGTGCGCACGCTAGGTGAGCGGGGAGAAGGGATATCGCACCCGCTAAAACAGCGCCTTTTCCAGCGGGCCTTCCAGCGTCTCCGCAAACGCCGTGGCCAGATGGTGCCGGTCGCGGAACGCCAGCTTGCCGCCGATGAAGACGTGGCATTGGGCGGGGCCGCAGAAGCGATCGGTCAGGTCGACATAGAGCGTGTCAGGCACGCTTTTCACCACGGCGCGCTCGGCGGCGGCGGCCTTGTCATTGGCGGCCTCGGTTCTTGGCGTGTCGCAGCGCGAGGGCGCCTTGCGCCACCAGAGCGCACGGGCCACGCAGGAATCGGCGAAGCTGTCGCCGATCGGCGTGTCGCGGATGACGGCCGTCTCGACGCCGGCTTTGCTGAAGGCCTGCAGTGTGGAGCGCAGGCCTGCCTGCCAGCGCGCGGTCTCGGCCTCGCGGCCGGCGGCTGGCATGTCGCGGGTCAGGTTGCCGATCGAGAATTCCGAGATCACCACAAGCCGCGGTTTGCGGCGGATTATGTCTGCTATCGCCTGTTCGCGCCAGGCGTCGCATTCGGTGTAGTCACGCTTCAGCACCGCGTTGAAGGTCGACAGCCGCGAGGCGCGGCACGAGGATTTGAGATAGGTGACCACCTTGGTGTCGTTGCGCCGGGCGGCCGCGACCAGCGGCGTCGACCAGTGGTCGGCATGCGAATCCCCGAACAGCACGATGGTGTGGGCGGCATCCGCCGGGCCGAACACGCAAGGCTTCGGTTTCACCGTGTGGAAGTCGAGCAGGCAGTTGGCGTCGCGGGCGCGCGCGATGGAGGGCTGTTCGGCGGCCTGTTCGATACCGCGCTGGGCAGGGTCGATATTGCGTGTGGCCAGGTGCGCGCTGGCATAGGCCACCGCCACGCCCGCGCCGGTCAACGCCAACGCGGGAGCCAAAGCAATTGCAGGAAAAATGCGAAGCGGTTTTGCGCCAGCAATCGCTACAAAACGAAAGGCTCGGGCGCCCGCTATCGGCCAGCCGCCGCGCCGCGCCGGGCTCTCGATCAGATGATAGGTGAGGAACGACAGCGCCAGCGCCAGAGCGCCGCAGCCGAGGCGCTGCACGACGGTGAGATCCGGTACCAGCATCCCGGCATAGACGATGACCGGCCAATGCCAGAGATAGAGCGAATAGGAGCGCGCGCCGATCCATTGCAAAGGCGGCAGCGAAAGCAGGGAAGCGGGCGCCAGCGCCTGCCAGCGGGCAGGGCTGGCGGTGTCGCCGTCGTTCTCTTCGTCGGCGCCGCTCAGCAGCACCAGGACCGTGCCGGCGACCGGCAACAGCGCGTACCAGCCGGGGAAGGGCAGGTCTTCGCTCAAGGCAAGATAAGCCGCCGCGATCAGCGCCAGGCCGAGCCAGCCCTGCACCGCGCGCAGCCATCGAGCAATTCCAGGGAAAGTGTGAAACGATTTTCCGTCCGCAATCGCGTCAGGACAAAGAGCCGGAGCGGTTTGGCGTTTCCGCGAAACGATGAACCGCTCCAGCCGGTGCCGCCACAGGGTCGCCGGCGCCAGCGTCGCCAGGCCGCCGGCGGCGAACTCCCAGGCGCGCAGCGGCGAGAAATAGAAGGCCCAGGCCGGCGCGGCGCTGGTCAGCCACAGGCAGGCGAGGAAGGAGGCGAGGCCGGCCGCGCCGATCACCGCTACCGCCATGCGCTTTCCCGGACGCAGCCAGGCAGCGAGCAGAAGCAGCGTGGGCCAGACGAGATAGAACTGCTCCTCCACCGACAGCGACCAGAAGTGGATGAACGGATTGCTCAAGGCATCGGCGGCGAAATAGTCGAACGACCAGCGCAGCAGCCACAGATTGATGGCATAGGCCGACGCATACATGGCGCCGCGCGAATAGAGCGCCTGCTCCTGCGGCGCCAGGATGAAATAACCGGCGGCGAGCGTGACCAGGATGACGAACAAAGCGGCCGGCAGGAGGCGCCGGGCGCGGCGGGCATAGAAGCGCCAGAGGTCGAGCCTGCCGGTCTCGGTGATCTCCCGCATGAGGTGCGTTGAGATCAGCCAGCCGGAAATGACGAAGAAGATGTCGACGCCGGCAAAGCCACCGGGCAGTGCGGCGAGGCCGAAATGATAGGCAACGACGCCGCCGACCGCCAGCGCGCGCAACCCCTGTATATCTGGCCGAAACGATGCCGACACGATAGTTCCTTTCGTGCAAGCCCAGCCCGCCCCGCGTGCCGGCCAGACGGCCGATATCGCAATGCAGCAGACTTTTCGCAGTGCAACATGGCCGGAAAAAGGAAAGCGGGAGGAAATTGATGGTGATGGCTGACATGCAGCGGCCGGTCGTGTGCAGGCAGGGATCGCAGTCGCGGGCCGGCCGAGGCGATCACTTTCCTAGCCGCCCGAAGCCTTCGTCTCGATCTCCTGGAGATAAAACGCCTTGCTCGGCTGCAGATGGTCGACGCAGAGCTGCGCCAGCACCCAATTGTCCCGGCGCTGCAGCGCCTCGATCATCATCGCGTGATGCTGGCGCGATGTTTCGAGCTTTTCCCTGTCGGCCAGCGAATTGGCCCGCACCGGCAGGCTGAGTCGCATGTAGTGTTCGATCGAGGACACCAGATAGGCGTTGCCGCAGGCCGAGAACATTGTGAGGTGGAAACGGTCATTGGCCTCGTGGATGCCTCTGAGATAACCGCTGTCGACATGGCTGCTGTAGACGCGGTGGATCCGCATCAGTTCCTCGATCAGCGCATCGCCGGCGGGCAGGGGGATCATCAGCGCCGCCTGGCGCTGCAGCATTTCGCGCACCTCGTAGATCTGGCGCACCTCCTCGGGCGAGAGCCGGCGCACCATGGCGCCCTTGTTGCGCTCGCGCGTGACGATGCCGAGCCGCTCCAGCTGGTAGAGCGCCTGGCGGATGGCGTGGCGCGAGACCGGAAAGCGGGCGAGCAGCACATCCTCGACCAGGCGCGTGCCGGGCGCCAGCCGGCCGAAGATGATGTCCTCCTCCAGCGCGTGCACGGTGTCGGCTTCCTTGCCGCCATAGTCGAAGCTGTTGAGCATCGCGCCCCCTGTTGTCTCCGGCCAACCTCGCCGGCTGGAAGCACCACTCTAGCCCTCGCGCAGGAGGCTTACCACAAGGTGGTCGAGGCGCGGGTTGTCAAGGCTGACGATCCCGGACATCTGCATCGCCTGCTTCAGGCTGATCCTGCCGAGTTCCTGGCGCATGATGACCCGCACGCAGACCGGTCCGGCTCCGGTCAAAACGAAGGCCTTGCCGACCAGGACCGGCTCCGAGAAAGGGGCCCACTGCACGGCCACGATCGACGGCTCCGCGGTCTGGCGGCGGTTGATGCCGGCGAAATAGATCCAGTTCAGGCGCGAGATCGCGATGCCATAATGCCAGCCCGGCGCCCGCGCGCCGCCCTGGCGATGGCCTTCGGTCCACCGCGTCACGCGCCTGAAGGTCACCAGCTCGGCCTCGCGCCGCACGAAGGTGACCGAGCGCATCAGAAGGTCGGGACGGTCCGGAACCGCGAAATAGGTGAAATAGGTGCCGCCCGCAATGGCCGGAGAAGGGCCACGCACCATGTTCTCGTAGAGCGTCCGGTGCATCGGCGGCAGATCCGGGTGTCCGGGTGCCGCGGCTTGCGGCGCCCCGTACAGCTCGTCCTCATCGATCCCGAAATAGGCGCAGATCAGCCTGGCCGTGGCCTGGTTGGGCACGCTCTTGCCCTGCAGGTAGCGCTCGAACTGCGAGCGGTTCATGCCCAGCCCGCGGCATGCGGCGCTCACCGACGCATGGCCGCCGACCAGCCGTCTGAGATTCGCGGCAACATTCTCCCGGATTGGCACGACTCCGCCCCTCGACAGATGTCCGAACCATTATTCAAGCGTTCGCTTATATCTCGCCAATCTCGCACAACATCGCGTCGGCGCGAATGGGACCTTCGGCCAAGAGGCGGGGCGGACGGGCCTCACGAAAGGCCCGCCACCGACGCGAATCGTGGCGGGCCTTCTGGAGTAGGCCGGGCTTCCCACCGTCCGGCCTTTTGCAAAACCTGTCGGCGGGGCGATCGTTCCATCACGACGGAAAGCCCGCCCCTCAAAGGGAAGCGGGCTTTCCCAAGCTCGTCAATATTGGATTGGCAAGAGTGCCAAGATCAGCCGCAAGGATGCGAAATGGGGCAGGCGACGGCGGCAATCGCCGACAGCCTGTCGCGCTTCACCAGAACTGGCTTTTGATAGGTCTTTTTCATGTGAATCCCCCATGTCCCGATACGCCTGAGGTAGAGCGCCCGAGACCGGATTTTGTCAAGGCGTGGCTGGAATAAAGAAACCCCGCCGGCCGGAGCCTGGCGGGGGTTGATTGGAGGAGTGATCGAATGGGAGACGATCCGGCTGCACAACGCGGTCGCCGCGCAAAGGTTCCAGCCCGCGCCTTTCGGGCGGCGCAATGGACGCGACCGTCTTTGCCCAGTTGGCATCCCGGCCAGCTAAAGGTGGCCCGCTGTCGCCGCCGCCATTGCTTTGGGCACGTTGAGCAGAGCCAGGGCCGCGGCGACCTGAGCCTTCCAGCCTTTGGGCATCTCCACCGGATTTCCGTAGCGGTCGGCGCCGGTCAGAAGCCCGCGTGCCGCGTGGAACCCCAAGGCGCGGTAGGCTTCGAACTGCTCCTCGGTGAAGAACTGGTCGACGGTCGTTTCGTGGGGAAATGTGGGATGGCGCCTGAAATAGTCGAGGATGTAGTCGTTCTCATCGCCGCTCAATGACGACTTGATGTAGATCAGGACGCCTGTTTCGTCGTCGTCATATTTGATGACGCCGATCGCGGCATGCGGGCCACGCCGGCCAGGCGGTCCCTCGGGCCCATAGGGCGCGGTTGGCGTTATGCCGAGTGCATTGGCCTGAATTGCCTGCCACCCCAGATCGATCCTGACGCCAAGATCGATACGGGCCATGACCTCCAGATTGACCAGCGATGGGAATGTCAGCGCCGGGTCGGCCTCGGCATCGACCGCGAGGATCACCTTGCAGCGGCGGCGCAGCAATTCGTAGATGCCGAGGTTCTCGATGTGGCCGCCATCGGTCAGGTAGACGTTGAGCCGGTTCTGGTTCAGGAGTCCGGCCGTCTCCGCCGCGAAATACCAGGTACCGACATTCGCGATCCAGCGATTCAAATGCTTCTTGAAGGCCACGATCCGGAAAGGGTTGGCCAGCCAGTAGCCGAGCCGGATGTTCAGCAGGGACAGGCTGAACGTAAGGATTTTTATTGTCTGCCGTCCCATATTCGCCGATGCCGCCGCACCCGACGTCGCCATTGCCGTGGCGAGGCTGAGGTCGGGCACCACCCTTTCCATGTCCGTCGAGGCGACATAGCGGGTCGACTGGCTGCCGACATGCAGCGGGCTGAAGATGAAATTGTCGGCGTTGCGGCCGCGTTTGTTGAGGTCCTTCGAGCCCTCGAGGTTTATGGCGGCATTGGACAGGAGATAGGGCGAGAAGGCCGCCCCTTCCTTCCAGTTTCCGGCCTCATCGACCGGTTTCAGGGACGAAAATTTCCAGGTGTCGACCGAGTCCGACGGCTGCTTGCCTATGGTGCTCCTCTGCATGAGGAAGGCGCGGCTGAGACGGTCGCGATAGAGCCTGTGGAGCGAGTTCGAATTCGGTCCGATCAACAGGCAGATGGCCGAGAAGAGCAAAGCGGCGCCCAGATATGTCGCGCCGATGGGGCCAAGCCGGGAAAGCGGGCCGATATACCAGCCCGCCTCGCATTGCGTGACTGTCTTCAGCCAGCCCGGTGTTTCCACGCCGCACCACTCGTCTCCTTTGCGGATCGCCCAATAGCTCAGATAGATGTACGTCACCCACAGCATGAACGGCACGATCACCGCGGCGAGGTAGAGGACGAGCCGGCTGCCGTTCTTCTTGATCGTCGCGCTCCAGCTCACATCGCCAAATGCCGCCTCGGCGAGCTTGGCGAGTTTTTGCGAAACCGAAATCAGCACCGCCACCGTCGGCACGAGCACGCTGGCAAGCGAGGGCAGAATGCTCGCGAAGGCCGACAGAAAATCCTGGAACGGTTCTGCCAGGACGAATGTCTGGTCGGTGGAACTGATGACCTTGTCGTTGGCGTTCGCAAGCATGCCCGAAAGCACCAGGGGCTGGATGTCGATGATCGCCGAGGCGAGCACCACGGCAACCAGCGCGCCAAGGGCGCGGCCGAGAATCTCGCGGCTCCTCAGCGAGCCGGTGCGGAAGGTGAGGGACGTGTAGAGCGCGCTGCCGAACATCACAAACGCCGCCAGCGCGGCAAGCACCACGGTATGCGCGAAGTACTTCATGGTTGCGCCGAGCATTGGCAGTTTCGAGACCGAAATGCCGAAAATGCCGGGTCTCACCAGATCCGCTACGGTGGGGTTGATCGCGATGGTGAGCACGGCAAGCAGCAGCAGGGCCGGCAGCACGATCAAGGCGTTGACCAGCAGGCCCCGCATGACCAGCGCGATGCTGACCAGATAGTCCGCGGCACCGCTGGGCGCCAGGAAATTGGAGAAGTCCCGCAAATGCTGTGTTTCGGGCGTCTCCGCCTCGTCGAGCCGGCTTTCGAAGGGGAATGTGCGGCTGTCCTGCATCATTCCGGCCACGACCGAAGTGCCGATATAGCCGCCGCCCGAGACGGTGGAGAGGTAGTCGACGGCATCGAGCGGGCGCGGACTGCCCGCCGGCGCCAGCGACTCCAGCGCCTGCAGCACGCCGAGGCAGTAGGAGGCCGAGCGCACGCCGCCACCCGAGAGCGCTATGCCCGTAAGATTGCTGGCTTTCTTCGTCCTGATCGCACCGCGTTCCGGGTCGGACCGTGCCTCGTCGATCGCCGCGTCGCCGCGATCGACAAGGAAATGGCTGGTGGCCTGGCCGGTGCCGTTTGCCCTGTGTTCGGCCACGGCGCCGCAGCGGATGCGCATGCGGCGAAAATTGACAGCGCTCAGTTCGCGGCGGAAGACCTCGATAAAATCCAGGGGCACGCCGATCTCCATTATTCAGGAACCGCACGCTGTCCGTATTGTAGGGAAATATCCTTGCGCCACTAAAGCGCGTGCTGTGCGCGTTGTCCACAGCGGGACGCTCGCATGGCATTCTTACTGGCACACCGGTTCTTTTTGTTGCGCCTGGCTTCGTCAAGTCTGGCAGCGCCGCCCGGGTCGATGGCCATGCGGCACTCCAGTCAAGCTCGGCTTGGAGTGCCGCTGCCCCGCGCATACGCCGTTTTTGAGCGGCCCTGAAAAACTCAGCGCCGAAGCGGTCCGAATCCTTGCCGATGAGGCTGCGCAGCTTGTGGTGGGATATCTGCGGTCATTCGGTTTCGAGGACAGCCTCGCTCGAATAGCCGAGTTGAGAGCGCCAGCAAAGCTTCCGATGTTCTCAAGCGCTTCGGCGGTTTCTTGTGTTCAGTCCACGCACTGGGAGGCCGGATCCTGATGCAAAAATCACGCACAACCGATGCAATGGGGCCGCGCGAGGCTCGCCCCTCAATTCCTGTCCGACGGCTTGGAGCGCATCCTCGACACCGTCTCACGCTCCGCCCGCTTGCAGCGCAACGGCGGCAGGCCGCGGTCGATCAGGTCCATATCCTCCAGCACCATGTCGCCCATCCGCTTGAAGGCGATGTCGAGCGCGCCGGCGCGGTGGGCGGAACGCAGGAAGCCGGGCAAAGCGCGCACCGGGTGATCCCGGGCCAATGGCTCTTCCGGGAAGACATCGCTGGCAGCAACGATGTGGCCGCTCTTCACCGCCGCCATCAGGGCCGGGAAGTCGACGACGCCGGCGCGGCTGAGCAGGATGAAGGCGGCGCCCTGGCGCATGCTGGCAAAGGCATCGGCGCCGAGAAAGCCCTGGTTCTCGGAGGTCACCGAGGCGACGACGAAGACGAAATCGCTCGATGACAGAACGTCCTCCAGCGATGCCGGCTCGACACCATTGTCGATCAGGATCGATGGCGGCAGCCAGGGGTCGAAGACCTTTGTGCGGGTGCGGAAACCCGACAGCAGCCGGTTCAGGGCGCGGCCGAGATCGCCGAAGCCGATAATGCCGACATCGGCGCCCGAGAGCAGCCGCGCCGTCTGGTTGCCGTCGCCGCCCCATAATTCCTTGCCCTGGCGGAAGGCGAGATCGGCGTCGACGATGTCGCGGGCGAGGTTGAGCGCCATGGCCAGGCCAAGCTCGGCCACCGGCTCGGCGAAGACCAGGCCTGTCGTGACGACATGGATGCCGCGCGCGAACAGCGTCTCGTAGGGCATGTTGTTGATGAGATTGGTCTCGACATTGAAGACGCAGCGCAGCGCCTGCATGTCCTCCAGCGTCTCCAGCGAGATCGGCGGCTGGCCGATGATGTAACGGGCCTGCGCCAGCACGTCGACCGGCAGTCCGGCGACGCCGTCGGCCGTGGTCTCGACGACGCGGTAGTGCGCCTTGAGCCGCGCCAGCTGCGGCGGCGTGAAAATCAGCTCGAGCGTGCGTGGTTCGGGCGCGCTGATCACCAGCGGTAAGGCATCGTTTGGCATGGCAGATTCCTCCCGGCGCTATTCAGGCACGCCTGCACGGAAGAGAGAATACCGCCGATGGACCGATTTACCGCCAAAAAACGATTTGAGGCCGGTTCGGGCGCATCATCTGGCAATCGCGCATGAAAAAACCCGCTGGCCGAGCCAGCGGGCGATGGAGGTTCTTGACCTGGCGGCTTGTTTCAAACAGGGCAGGTCGATGGTGTGCAAACAGCTGTGACGGCCGAAAGCCTCTCGCGCTTCAGCAACACCGGCTTCTGGTAA
This sequence comes from Mesorhizobium sp. B4-1-4, assembly GCF_006439395.2. Lineage (NCBI taxonomy): Bacteria > Pseudomonadati > Pseudomonadota > Alphaproteobacteria > Hyphomicrobiales > Phyllobacteriaceae > Mesorhizobium > Mesorhizobium sp. B4-1-4. The sequence continues at coordinate 2,838,891 of NZ_CP083950.1, read as the reverse complement.
GCCTTCTTCACTTTTAGTCCCCCAGTTTTCCCTCAGACCCGAAGCCTGCTCGCGCCACCGGGGATTGTCAACGCAAGACACTGCCACGGCTCGACCGATAAGCCGGCAGTGTGGCCGATTCGCAATAGTGCGATGCGGCGCGCGCGTCTGGTCTCCGGCGCGGCCGTAATGGTCGGTGCCACCTCAGCCGTTGCGCCGCGACGGGTGATCTCCTGGCTGTCACAACCCATGTTGTGACAGCGTGTCCTGGCACAATTGACACCGCAGGGCGAAGCGGTTCTTTTGGCGCCGTATCCAACGCGGAGGGTACTATCCGATGAAGAAATACGAGAAGCCAAGCTGGCAGAAGCGTGAACGGTTGTCGGTCGTCACGGCTGCACCCAGTCTTTCGAATTCGCCGCCCTGAGCCGATCAGGCATAACGCTTTTCGCCTGGCGAAGCGAAACTCCAGGGCGCGGTCGGTTGATCGCGCCTTTTGCTTTCGCGGGCAGGGATAATTGCGTCGTGGGCACCGGCCAAAAAAGGAAAGAATAGCAGCTCGGAACGCAGGTCGAGTTTTGCCCTTCACCCCATATTGAAGCGGTCGTTCGTGATCGCTTGATGTGCTCGAGTGGATACAGGCAGGTGGCAGTCGTCAACTCGCATCTATCGGTCGCTCATTCGACGATCTGGCCTGCATGGATATCAACTGTTGCTCTGCCTCTGAAATGGCCACTCCGATCAAGCTGTCGAATTCGGTCATCGCGTCCAGATGCCCGTGATCGATTATGGATTTTCGAAGGATGCGCATGGCAAGAATAGCGTCCTGCAACGCGCGATCGATGTTCTTGACCATAACGGATCTCCTCAAGAACGGATCTCCTCAAGACATAAGTTGTCGGGGCCTCGCTTGTTCCGCGTGATGGTTGTTTTCGTTACGATCGATCTCTTGCCTGACCGCAATTCAAGGCGGAAACCGTTACACATTTTTCGTGGAAGTGGCTTGGGTCGAGAGGCTGGCGCTTCCTTGCTCCGCACGGAGGGAGAAGGGAAGACGCCTCTGCTTTCGATGGCGAGAAAAGCTGGAAGTCCCTTACGCCATGCCCGGCTCCCGGCGCAGTCCCAAATGACCCATCTTGCGTCCGATGATCATCAACTGGCGCGCCGTGTTGTTGCGCAGTCGGCGGAAACGCCATTCCAGTCCGGTGCCCGTGGTGATCGCCCTGGCATAGTGGCTGACACGCATACCGTCCTCATCGGCGGCTATTTTGACTGGATCATCATAGAAGGCGCAGATCTTGTCAGCAGCCATGCCTGGCGTTTCGAGCCAGCGCGGAATGTGAACAGAGTGGAGCTGATCGACATCGGTCATTACCCGCACGATGCCAACGCCCGGCGTTGGATCGGTCGTGCAGAAGGCGTCGCCAACAAACACAACCCCGTCACGCCGATGCCCTTCCGTCCTCGTCAGATCGATCGGCCTGATGTCGACAGGCCCGCTGATCTTGAAGTTTCCGCACTGAGCCGCGATCTCCGGCATCATTTCGCAAAGCATTTTCTGCGGATCCTTGCGGAACGCCTTGGTCCACGGCTCGCCCGCCTCCCGGTACCCAAACATGTTCCCACGCATGACGCCATTGATGGGAAACACGCTGAGATAAGCGATGCGGTCCTCCGGTCGCCTGGCGAAACAGGTGACTGCCTGATAGGCGCATTCGTCCGGCGGGGTGGCAAGGTCGAATCCGATCGAAAGCGAATGGCCCTTTGATTCTTCGATGCGGCGGACGCCGACGGCGCGCCGCACGGCCTCGCTGTGGCCGGTGGCCACCACCACGAGCCGCGCCTCGATGATGGCGCCCGTGTTGAGGACAAGCCGCTGCTTGTCCGGTCCGGTCATGATCTCGGCGACCTTGCCCACGGTGACCGGTACCTGGGGCGGCAAGGCGGCGCGCAGGCCGTTGATCAGCGCGCCATAAGAAAAACCATATTCCACGCGCCGCTCGCGTGCGAACAGCTGGCCAAGGCGAAAGACATGGATGTCGTCCATCGGCGTCATCAGAGGCAGCACGATGGCGTCGAGGCCGAGTTTCTCGAATAGATGCGTCTGGTCCGTGCCGAGCTTCTCCGCCCGGAACTCGTCTGGATGGGTCCGATGCGGATCGACCAGCGCCACCTTGCGGCCGACGTTTCCCAAGACCGTTGCCAAGGTCGTGCCGGCCAATCCGGCACCGACAATCGCCACGTCGACTTCGGTCGGGACAGTCTCGGCGGGGTTCACGCCGCTGCCCTTTATGCTGGTCATCTTCCCTCTCCACAATCCGTAGTGGAAAATATCTTCCGGACCCTTATCAACCTCAGGCAACCAGCGCGGATGACTGGTGGTAACCAATGTTCAGGTTAATGACGGTCGCCTCGTCTGTTTCCAGCGCGGCGCGATCGCCGAGCCATCGATGAATTCCAGCCCACCCGCCTCGTTGAGCGTGTGCAGCTTGCGCCCATTCCATAGCGCACCAGGGGTTAAGATCGTCTCGACCACCTGCTCCATGCCGTTCACATCAAGGTGAGCAATGCGTGCGATGCCGAGGGCCGCGCCATAGCTCCTGCGACAGTCCTGCACGGGGCGCAGCAACTGGCCGTTGCGTTCCACCATGCGGCCAGCCGGACGCGCCGAGGCGATGTCGACCAGCACGGGATTCTTGGGGTGCGGCGTCCAGGGGCCGCGAAAGTCCGGCGCCGACCACAGGTGCAGCGCGTCGGAGAAGGCGCCGCCACCATCGCGCACGGTGGCGAACAGCCACCAGCGCCCGCCATGCTCGACCAGGGTGGCATCGCTGGCGACGATGTCGGACAAGAGCGTCGCTTCCTTGACCCAACCGCCGGGGAAGGCTGTCGCCCGGTAGAGATCGACCGTGCGGTTGGCGCAGCTTTCCGGCACCATCCAGACCTCGCCATCGCGCTCGAAGACGAAGGGATAGGAGAGATGGTAGGGCAGGTCGAGCACCGGTTCGGGACGTCCGATCGGGCCTGTCGGACCGAATGGCACGGCGGAGATGATGGCCTTGCCCAGCCGATGGATATAGTCCTCGACGAACAGGGTTACCTGTCCCTGGCAGAGGATCGGGAACGGATCGGCGTAGAAGCGGCTGCCGTCGTCGGGCAGCACCCGCCAGCCCGATGCCGGATGCGCGCCCAGGTCGAACAGGTCGCGGCCATCGGTCTGGCGCCAGCCCACCTTCCAGTGCGGGGCGTTGTAGCAGAGGTGGTAGATTTTTTGGACAATGCGCCGCGCCAGCGCCTTGCCCGCCCTGACACCGAGCTTGGCGGTGGAGGGAATCTGTGGAAGAGCATCCGCCTGCGCCGGCTCGGGCAGGACGGGCAGGGCGGCCCGCGCCGCGCCCGTCATTGCCGCCAGGATCAGGCTTGCCGTGCGCGCCAGCATGTCCTGGAAGGAGGCCAGCGCGATGCCGCCATATTCGGTGCCCAGGCGTCCTTCGGCGACGACCGTGCCGTTCTCCTCGATGCGGGCGACCGGCGTGCGGCCGTCGAGGATCGACGCCAGCAAGGCCGCTTCGCCGGCGGCGCCGTCATAGGTCATGCGCCAGACGCGCGTTCCGTTCACATGCGCGTCGCCGCAGAGGTCGAGCACGAGATCCGCCGGAGCGGGCGGTTCCGCGCGATAGGACGCCAGGGTCGACAGCGGCAGGCGCTTGGCCGGCCCGTCCGCCGGCAGGCCATGGATGGCCGTTTCAAGTTGGAACAGCGCCGCGGCGCTGCCTGGAATGCCGCCCCCGGCCGGCCTGGCGTCGACGCAAACCTCGACATGCGGCAGCACCGCGAGGCGCTGCAGCAGCATGAGGTGAAAGGCACGCACGCACTCGCTGTCCAGGCGCAGGCTCACCCGCATGTCGCACCCTTAGCATTCCAGTGTTCGGTATCTGGCTGGTGTTCGAATTCCGGACATGGGCGAGGGCCGGACGAATGGGCCGGAGTGAAGTGCTGACCCATTTCAATCCGTCTCCTGCTCGCCCACGCCCGTATCAGCACGCCCGTGCCTGTACTACGCAAACTCCGTGCCAAAAATCAGAAGAGCTCCCAACATAATTAACAGTGTTTTAATGGTTGGAGGAATAGCTAGGCTGAAGCCGCAATTTAAGCTTGCGGGCCCAAGGAGTGTTGTCGGAGCGACCTTTGCAATCATCCCTGCTCTCGTTGCCGCAACAACACGCTCCGGAGGTGATGCAACATGCTCCGGAGCCCGTGCCGGCGTCCTATGCGTCCTCGACCGTCGAGCTGGGTGACCTGAAGCGCATATTGGTGCGCCGCCGTTTCCTGATCTTCGCCACCGCCGCGCTGCTGACCCTCGTGACGCTGCTCTACGGGCTGTTCACGCCGGCGCTCTACAGCTCGGTGGCGGAAATCATCATCGACCCGCAAGACCTGCAGGTGGTCACCAACGACGTCAATCCGAGCCGCGTGCCGCCCGATGGCGGCATCACCATGGTGGAAAGCCAGGTCGCCGTCGTCCAGTCGACCGGCGTGCTGCTGAGGGCCATTCAGGCCACCAACCTGACCGAGGATCCGGAATTCAACGGGCAGGGCGGGTTGTTGAGTCATTTGCTGGGCTCGGGGTCGGCCGAGACCGAGAAGACGGCGAACACGCTCGATGCCCTGCGCCGGCGGCTGGCGGTGAAACGCGCCGACAAGGTGCTGGTCATCGACGTGATCGTCACCGCCAAGAGCGCGGACAAGGCGGCGAAGCTCGCCAATGCCATCGCGCAGGCCTATCTGGCGGACCAGGCCAGCGCACGCGCCCAGGCCGCCACGGACGCCTCCAAATCAATCACCGCGAGGCTCGACGAGCAGCGCAGGCGTGTCCAGCAGGCCGAGAACGCCGTCGAGGCCTATAAATCCGCCAACAACATGGTGATGGCGGCGGGCAATCTGGTCAGCGACCAGGAGCTGACCGAGATCAACACGCAGCTCTCGGCCGCGCAGAGCCGCACCGCGGCGCTGAAGGCGCAGGTCGACCAGCTGCGCCGGTCCGGCGCGCCGGACGCGACCTCGGAAGCGATGCGCTCCTCGGTGATTTCGAGCCTGCGGGCGCAGGAGGCGACGCTTGTCGACCAGGTCTCGCAACTTGGCACGGAACTCGGGCCACGCCACCCCTCGATGATCGCGGCCCAGCAGCAGCTTCGCGACACACGCGCGCTCATTGCGCGCGAACTCGCCCGCATCGCCGCCGCCGCCGAGACCGACTATGAGCGGGCGCTGGCCAACCAGCAGGCGCTGGAAGCCAAGGTCGCGGGCATGAAGAGCAAGTCGCTCGACACCGATCAGGCCTCGGTGAGGCTGCGCGAATTGCAGCGCGACCTCGAGGCGCTGCGCTCCGTCTACGCCACCTACCTTCAGCGGGCGCAGGAGACGCGCGAGCAGATCAATGTCGACAGCACCAATGCGCGCATCATCTCCGATGCCATGCCCGCCCTGAAGAAGAGCTGGCCGCCGCTGCCGCTGCTGCTCATCGGCGCGCTCTTCGGCGGGCTGGGGTTGGGCACCGGCATGGCGCTGATCGCGGAATATTCCTCGCCGACCGTGCTTTCCCGCGCGCAGATGGAATCGGCCATCGAGGCACCGGTGCTGGGCGTGCTGCCGGCGAAAACGGCGCGCCGCCGCTGGTGGCCTTTCGGCCGTTCAGCCGCGCCGGCCGGAGAGAAGACGGATGCGGTCGCGGGCTTGGCGCTGAGGCGTCTGTTCGCCGCCAGCAGGCGGCCGCCGAACTGGCCTCTGGTGCCGTCGATCCTGGTGACGTCGCCGCCGCAGGATGCCGCGCAACGAGGCCGGGTGGCGCGCCTGCTCGCCAATGCCGCCGCTGCCAGAGGCAGCCGTGTGCTGTTCATCGATAGCAATACCGGCAGCGGCAAGAAGGAGCCGCAACCCGGCCTGCTCGACGTGCTGCGCGGCGAATATGCCTTCGAGGCGCTGAGCCAGCGCACACCCGGCAGCAATGTCGCGGTTCTGGGCGGCGGCCGGCCAAAGGCTGGCGTCTCGGAGGCGCAGGGCGTCTATTTCACGCAGCATATGCTGGCGCAGGCCGGCCACAGTTTCGATCTCGTCGTCGTCGACGGCGGCGCGCTGGCCGACAATCTCAACGTCTCGCCGCTGGTCGCCATGGTCGACGAGATCGTGCTCGTCGCCACGCTGAACGCGACGCCGATGCACGACGTGACGGCGGCTTCGCAGGCCATTTCCGTCATGGGGCGGTTGCCGACCGCCGCCATGCTGGTCGACGAGGCAGCCTGACATGACCGCCAGCCGGCCTGCCGTCCGGGCCGCCACCCCGGCAGCCGGCTGGGGCGTTCCGGTTCCGGCGGCCGCCGGCAATTCCATGGACTGGGTGACCGGCTATGGCCTGGTCGCGGCGGTGGCGTTGCTGTTCGGCATTTCGGGCGGCATGCTGTGGCTGGTGGGTTACAATTATGACGGCCTGACCGGCAATCCGGCCACCAAGATCCATCCCTCCACCTATCTGCTCGTGCTGATGTTCGCCTGGCGCGCCTGCACGTTCGGCAACCCGATGGGTTACGTGGTGACCGTCGCCGACAGGCGACCGGCCAGCGCGCTGCTGGCGGTCATGTCGATCGTGCTGCTTGTCGTCGTCATCGTGCGGCAACGTCCCGGCATGGCCGGCATGATCGACACGTTCGTGACGCCGGCGCTGCTGGTGCTGATGCTCAGCGAGAACGACGAGAAGACATTCGCCCGCCTGCAAACGGTGGTACACGTGATCATGACGGCGAATGCGCTGCTGGCGCTGGTTGAGTTCGCGACCAAGACGCTGGTCTTTCCGTATCGCCTCGACGGCGAGGTGTTCGCCAACGATCTGCGCTCGACAGCGCTTCAGGGGCATCCGCTCGTCAACGCCACCATCACCTCGATCTATGTGCTGGCGCTGCTCTCCGGCTCGAAATCGCTGTCGATGCCGCTGCGGCTTGGGCTGATCGGCCTGCAATGCGCGGCCCTCGTCGCCTTCGGCGGCCGCTCCGCCATGGTGCTGACGATCATGCTCGGCGGTTGCTATGTCCTCATCCAGGGCCTGCGCACCTTGCGCATGGGGCGTGTCAATCTGCTAGGCGCCGCGCTCGGCTTCATCCTCGCCGCGCTGATACCGGTCGTCATCGTGCTCGCGGCCTCATACGGCTTCTTCGACGCGCTGCTCGAGCGCTTCGTTTCGGATTCAGGCAGTGCCAACGCCCGCGTCGAGATGTTCGATCTGTTCCAGCACCTGGAACTGCGCGACCTGATCGTGGGGCCCGATATCGACCTGGTCGAGAGTATGCGCCGCATCAGCGGCCTCGAACAGGGCATCGAGAACCCGATCATCCGCATGGTTCTCTATCAGGGCGCTTTCTTCACCCTGTTGATGGTGTTCGGTTTCGCGCTGTTCACGCATGAGGTGGCACGCCGCTGCCATCCGGGAATATGGCTGCCGATGCTGGGCTGGCTGATGCTGCTCAACACCTCCGAGAGCCTGGCGTCGAAGACAACGCTGATGACCAAGTTCGTGGTGATCGCGCTGGCGCTGTACCCGGCGCGGGCGGTGGTGCGAGGGCGCCAGGCGACGCCGCTCCCCGCGCTTCGTCATCCTAGGGCGTAGCAAGGAGCGAAGCGACGCGGCGCAGACCCTAGGTGTTTGATCCCGAGCTTTAATGGTGCGATATTTTCTTCCGACTGGAAGGATGGGTTATGGGACAAGTTCTGCACGGCCGCGCCACGACGACAGAGGCAATCCGTCGAGCAATACAAAATAGTCAAGAGAGCCTGAGGGCGCTGGCCAGGCGCTACGGGATCGATCAGAAGACGGTTCGAAAGTGGAAGAACCGAACCTCGACCGCCGATCTTCCGACAGGCCCCAAGGACCCGAAGTCGACGGTGTTGTCTGTGGAGGAAGAGGCGGCCATCGTCGCCTTTCGCAAGCACACGCTGCTGCCACTGGATGATTGTCTCAGCCGACGATCCCGCATCTGACACGCTCGTCCTTGCATCGTTGCCTTCAACGCCATGGTATTTCGCGATTGCCGCAGGTGGATGGTGACAAGCCGGCCAAGAAAAAGTTTCAGGCCTATCCGATCGGCTATTTCCATATCGATATCGCCGATGTGCAGACCGCCGAGGGCAAGCTGCGTCTCTTCGTTGCCGTCGACCGGACGTCCAAGTTCGCCTATGCGCAGCTACACGCGACGGCGGACAAGATGACGATGGTCCAGTTCCTGCGAGATCTGATCGCGGCCGTGCCCTATGCCATCCACACCATTTTGACCGACAACGGCATCCAGTTCACCAACCGAAGCTGCGACCGCCATGCCCCCCGGCATATCTTCGATGATGTCTGCGCCGACCATGGCATCGAGCACCGGCTCACCAAGATCAACCATCCCTGGACCAACGGCCAGGTCGAGCGGATGAACCGAACCATCAAGGACGCGACCGTCAAGTGCTTCCACTATGACGATCACGATCAGCTGCGCCGACACCTCGCCGACTTCATCTCAGCCTACAATTTCGCACGCAGGCTCAAGACCCTCAAAGGCCTCACGCCTTATGAGTTCATCTGCAAAATCTGGAAAAAAGAGCCCGAACGGTTCAGACTCGACCCGGTCCATCAAATGCCGGGACTAAACACCTAGGATCCATGCCGGGACGTTGGCCGAAGGATGCAGCGGTGCAGAATGCTCACCATCCCGTGCCGCGAAAAAGCTCGAACCACTCGGGATTGGTCTTTTCGATCAAGTCGATCTTCCATTGGCGTGGCCAGCGCTTCAGCGACTTTTCGCGCTGGATAGCGTCAGTGATGTCGAAATATTCCTCGTACCAAACAAGACGTTGCACGCCGTAGCGGCCCGTGAAGCGTGCGCCTTGGCCAGACTTATGCTCGGGCATACGGCGCCCGAGGTCATTGGTGACGCCGATATAGATCGTGCCGCGCTTTTGGCTCGCTGTCATATAGACATATCCCGTCATGCGTGACTTTGACTCCCGTTGGTTCGGGTGACTATTCTTGACCGCTGCATCCCTTGGTCGACGTCGCGGCATGGATCCTAGGGTCTGCGCCGCGTCGCTTCGCTCCTTGCTACGCCCTAGGATGACGAAGCGCGGGAAGGTTTCGGTCAATCTCCGCGGTCAGCGCTACCACTACTCCGCCATCCTCAACCCAAGCGCCTCGACCATCGCCGGATCCAGCGCCCGCGTGGTGTCGTCCATCATGCCCATGCCGTCGAAGAGGTCCCAGAAGGCCCAGGGGAAGCCGAACGATTCGGCGCTTTGCCTGACATCGGAAATGTAGCGGGCGCGGTCGGGGTTGGGCGCGGCGGTGTAGCGGGCGTCGGTGCGCAGCGCGCCGAATTCGCCCATGATGACGCGCTCCGGCGCAATGCCGTGGCTGTCGGCCCAGTCGCGCGCCTGGCTCAGATATTTGTCGATGAACCAGCGGTCGGGCCGGGCATCGAAATAGACCTTCAGCACACGTTCGGTTTGCGCATAGGCGGCTTTCTTGGCCTCGTCCGTGGTCTCGGTATCCTCGGCCATGCGCGCCCTGACGGAGGCCAGCGTCCGCTCGAGCGAGCCGGCGGATGCCGGCCACGGCACGTTGTTGAGCGCGCGGTAGACGGGTTCGCGCATCCAGGGCGCGCCTTGGTGGCTGAACAGATAGGGTTCGTAGAAATGGAAGGTGAACAGGATCGGCTCGAAGGCGGCCAGCGGCGCCGGATCGAGTGCTGCCAGCCCGCCCACCATCGAGCCGCAGCCGCCGGTGACGACCAGCGGCAAGCCATGGGACGACGCTCTGGCCGTCGTCAGAAGGGCTGCCTGGACCTGCGACCAGACGTTGGAATCGCAGGATTGCGGCGGCTCGTTGACCGGCTCCAGCGCCACCATGCCCGGCTGGAACCGTTCCAGCCTGCCGGCCAGTTCCCCGACCAGCCCGCGATAGGCTTCGAATTCGGGCGCGGCGGTGCTCGAGACCATGCGGTCGGGGTTCCAGTAATGGGTGGCGCCATTGGCCTGGACGTTGACGATGATGCCGAGACCGGCGTCGAGCGCGGCGGCGACGGCCGCGTCCAGCATGTCCAGCAGCTTGCCGCGCGTGGCGGCGTCGGCCGCCAGGAACGGGCCGGGATCGACGGGCAGGCGGATGAAGTCGAGCCCGGTCTCGCGCAGCCGGTGGAGATCGTCCGGTGTCGGCGCCGGCCGCTGCGGCTGGAAGGGCGGCCAGTCATAGTCGGTGCGTGGCGCCGGGAATTCACGCGTCAGCGCGAACCACGGCCAGGCATTGACGCCGCGGCGGAAACGCCACTCGCCGCCGGCGGCAAGGGCAGGCGCCACGGGCGAAAGCGGCGCCAGCGCGGCGGGCACCAGCGCCGTCGACAGCGCGGTGCGCAGAAGCCGCCGCCGCGACCAGTCCGTCATACGGCGCCGGGCGAGGGGCGCTCGATCGCGGCCGGCCGCGCCGCGGTCGCGCCGAGAAGCCGGTAGGCTTCATTCTCGTAGGCAAGCAGGACATCCTCCCAGCGGAAGGCTTCGCGGGCGCGCGTCCTGGCGGCCTCGCCGCAGGCTTTGGCCAGGGCGTCGTCCTCCATCGCCTGGCGCATCCGCTCGGCGCAGCTTTGCGTGTCCGTGAAGTGGATGGCCGCGGTGCCGGCGGTCCATCTGTTGTAGGGGTTGTCGTGGGCGATCACCATGTTGCCGGCGGCCAGCGCCTCGACCAGCGACGGGTTGGTGCCGCCGACCGTGTGGCCATGCAGATAGGCGCGGGCGTGGAACCTGAGCGCCTTCACCGTGGCCTGGTCGTAGATGGCGCCCGGCAGGACGACCGAGGCGTTCGCCGCCTGGCGGACGGCGACATGGTAGGGAATGGCATCGGAAAGCGTGCCCAGCACCGCCAGCTTCATGTCGCGCTTCTGGCTGCAGAAGGCCTCGACGATGGGCAGGATGTTGTTGTCGGGCTCGATGCGAGCGATCGAGATCAGGTATTTGCCGGGCTCGAGGCCGAGCGCGCGCACCGGCGCCTCCGGTGCCGCTGTCACCGGATCGGCGCCATAGGCGATGGTGGCGATGGCGCTGCGCGGCCGGCGCGTTGCCAGATGATCCGCGATCACAGGATGGTCGGCGACCAGGCGGTGCGAGGCCCAGGCGCCGAGCCACTCGTTGAGCCAGAACCATGTGCGCGCCGCAGCACCCCATTTGGGCCGGCGCCACTCGATGCCGTCCATGTTGGTGATGATCTTGCGCCGCATCAGCCTGAGCCAGGTCAGGAAGACCGCGCCATTATAGCCAAGCACGAGGCAGACGCCGGGCCGCCGGGCGGCGTCGAGCACGCATTGCCAGTCGAACTCCAGCGTCGCGCGTGGGCCTTTCGAGGCGACCTGGATGTGGATGAGGTCGATGCCGTTCCAGCTTGCGACGCGCACCCTCTGGTCGACCCGTGCAACCTCGTCCTGACAATAGACTCCGACCCTCCAGCCGCGTCCGACAAGAAAAAGCGCCAGCTTCTCGGCGAAGGTTTCGAAGCCGCCATGGGCCGCGGGGATGCCGCGCGTTCCCAGGATCAGGATGGAGGGCTTTTCCGATTTCATGGCCGTTGCGCTTTCAAGTCCGCTCGATCCGCGGTGCGGGGCTGTCTGATCTCAAAAGCTGGCCATGCAACATGCCTGCCAGCTCCGACCCGGCGATTATTGCACCCGGGTTGTAAAATATTTCTTCCGGACGCCCGCGTTGTTTCACTATCGGTCAACTTTCCGCACGTATGTGTATCGAAACGAGGCATTGCCGGCCCTGGCGACCACCAGACGGAGAAATCAGGCCCGGCATGATCCTTGCTCAGGGAATTTCTGTGCGTCAGAATCGGCGGAGGACGTGCAGAATTGGTGTGGTGATCCGGATTCGACATCCGCTTCATGGCCATACCGGCAACCAGTGAAAGTCCAAAGGGGTGTTGGGCTTGAGATTTCCAGTCGCCTGTACGGTCAGGCGGCGGGGATCGTCAAACTTCCCCTGGCAGAAAGATGCTTGGGAATATGCGGATTGCATGCGTCCATCAGGGCTATGAGCTCTATGGCTCCGACCGCAGCTTCGCGGAGAGCGTCGCCGCGTTGCGCGCCGCGTTTCCGTCCGCCGACATCGAGGTGGTCCTGCCGCGCAGCGGGCCGATCGTAAAGATCCTGGAACCTCACGCCAGCCGCATCGTCTTCGAGCCGCTCTGGGTGCTGAGGCGCCAGGCCATGGCGCGCCTCGCCACAATCGAGATGGCGCGGCTGCCGGTCGCGGTGTGGCGGGCATGGCGACGCCTGCGCGATTGTGACCTCGTCTACGTCAACACTTCGATCGTCGCCGACTATGCGCTGGCCTCGCGCTTGCTGCCCACCAAGGCATTGCTGCACATCCACGAAATTCCCGAAGGCGTGCTGCGCCGGATCCTCGTCGGGTTGATGCATTGGAGCCATGCCGATCTCATCTTCAACTCGAAGGCGACGCGCGCCGCGTTCGGCGATCCCGGATCGGCGCGCTCCCATGTCGTCTATAATGGCGTTGCCGGTCCGGCGGCGGCCGAAGCGCTAACCTATGACGGCAAGCGCCCGCTGCGCGTGCTGCTGCTTGGCCGCGTCAACAGGATCAAGGGCCAGGAAGTGCTGCTGGAAGCGATCGCCTCGCTGCCGGCGGAGCTGAAGTCGAGGATCGAGGTGCGGCTGGTCGGCGGCGCCTTCGAAAGCGTCGAGCGCGAGCGTGCGCTCGCCGAACTGGTCGGCGGCATGGGACTCACCGAGCGGGTCAGCGTGTTGCCGTTCATACCGGACCCGTCCGAACATTATCGCTGGGCCGACATCGTCACCGTGCCGTCGCGGCGCCCGGAATCGCTCGGCCGCGTCGCCATCGAGGCGATGGCCCATGGCCGCCCGCCGCTGGTGTCGGCGATCGGCGGGCTGGTCGAAGTGGTCGCCGACGGCGAGACCGGCTGGCACGTTCCGCCTGGCGACGCAGCCGCCCTTGCCGCGAAATTGCAGGAGATCGTCCTGCGGCCCGAAACCTGGCGCGGTTTTGTCGCTGCCGGGCGCAAGCGCTACGAGGCGGTCTTCAGCGAGCCGGTCGCCGCGGCCGCGATCACCGCCATCGCCGCCGACAAACTGAAAGCAGCCATGGCAAGGCCGGCCAGGGCGGCAACCGCCCGCCAGGCGGAGACACGGCCGTGAAATTTCCTGGCCATCTTGTGCGGCGGCTCGTGCTGATGATCGGCGGCGAGGCGATGCAGAGCGGCTTTCACTTTGCCCTCAACATCATGCTGCTGCATCTGCTGTCGGCGCAAGGCTACGGCCTGTTCGCCATCGCCATGGTGATGGGCGGGGTCGGCCTGTCCTACATCAGGTCGCTGACAGCCGTTCCCGCCTCGATATGGATGGGCAAGAGCACCAACAGCGCCGGCGTCGACGCCCATGACGTGGCTTTCGGAACGGCGGCGCTGGTCGTGGCATTGCTGATGGCGATAGGCACGGCTGTCCTGATGCATTTGCTGGGCGACCCAAGCGGCATCGCCGCCGGTTGCTTCGTCGGCGCCTGGTCGCTGCGCAGCCACATGCGCACGGCATTCTTCGCGCGCCGCCTGCAGGTGATCGTCTCCATCAGCGATGCCGTCTTCACAATCTCCGGCACCGTGTTGGCCGGGCTGACGATCTGGTTTGCAAAGGATGGGCTGCAGGCCACGTTCTACGCGCTTACCGCGGCAAATCTGGTTGGTATCCTCGTCCTGGTCCGGCTGGCACGCCGCACGCTTCGCATCAGCTTCCGCATGCCGACGCGGCGGCGCTATGCCAGGCTCTGGCGCCAGCTGTGCTGGTCGGCCTTCAGCGCGACCACCACCAACATCCAGGGACAATGCCTGGCGCTGCTGGTCGCGGGCATTGCCGGGCCTGCCGCCTACGCACCGCTGGCGGCAGTGCTGGTGTTCTTTGCGCCGCTGCGCATCATCAGCCTTGCCTTCGTGAACATGACGCAGCCAGAGCTGGCCAAGCTCATGCAGCACAATGAAACAAGCCGTGTCTGGGCGCAGGCCAAGATCTGGTCGCTCGTCATGGGGCTGGGCGGCCTGGTCTATGGATGCGCTGTCATGTTCGTCCTGCCGATGGTGAAATCCCAGGCTCTCCAGGATGCCTCGGTCGGGTTCATCGGGCTTTTCGTGATCGCGAATTTCGTCCCGATCATGCTTTACATCATGCCCCGCATCGTCCTCGAAATCCTCGGCGATTTCCGGATCGTCGCCTTCATCACGATGGGCGGCGCGATCGTCGGGTTGGCGCTGATCGCGATCCTGCTGGCGATCGCCTCTCCACCCTGGGCGCTGCTGGGTTCGGCGGTCTCCGAGACCTTCGTGCTCGCGGCATCATGGTATTTCACGCATCACCGCATGTGGAACATCGAGCATCCGGACCAGCAGCACGACAGTCTACCGGGTTCGTGGCGGCGGCGGGCGGTCACGTTCGCCGCGGCAAAACGATAGGAGAGGGATGTGGCAGGCCAGGCAGTGCGAATTGCTGAGTTGACCGACACGCCCGACGGGCAGGTCTCTCCTCCCGTCGCCATAGTCGCGAGCGACACCTATACGGCACGATTGCACACCAGCCTCGAAACGGTCAGGCCGCTCTGGCTGCGTTTCCAGGCAGACGGCGTGTGCACCGCCCACCAGCATTATGCGTGGGCCGAGGAGATCATCGCGCGGCTGATGCCGGAAGGTGCCGAACCGCTCATCGTGGAGGTGAGGGACGCCGCGACGGGAGTGCCCAGGATGCTGGTGCCCTTGATGCGGCGGCGCTCTTTCCACCATTGGGTGGTCGAATGGTTGAGCTGCGGCGTCTGCGACTATTCGGCGCCGCTGCTGGCGAATGCGAATCCATGGACCAGGCAATCGGCCGAGGCCGCATGGGCGGCGGTGCGCTCCGTTCTGCCGTCGGCGGACCGCTTCCATATCACGGGAATTCCGCAACGGATCCACGGCGTCGACAATCCGCTGGCCTTGCTGCCGGCCACGCGCGGTTCCATCCAGACCACCTTCGGCCTCGCCATCGACGGCGACCCGGGAACCGTCCTCAAGCGCCTTTGCAGACCATCCTTCGTCAAGGAGTTCGGCAAGGACTGGCGCCGCCTCGAACGGCTCGGCGGCCTGGAGCTGGTCGAGGCCGATACGCCGGCCCAGGTGGAGCATATTTTCGGCGAGCTGGTCCGGATGCGGCTCGACCGCTTTCGCGAGCTTGGCCGCTTCGACCTACTGACGCAGAAGCCGATTGTCGATTTCTACCGGAACGCAGCCATTCGGGCCCTGTCGGACGGTTCGGTGCGGCTTTTCGGCTTGCGCGTCGGTGAGGCCCTGATCGCGGTCCAATATCTGCTGGTCCATCAAGGGACTGTTCATGCTCTCCTGATTGCGATGGACCAAAGCGTCGTGCCCAATGTCTCACCGGGACTTGCAATCATGGGCAGGTTGATGAGCTGGGCACGCGAACAGGGGCTCGGCTATTTCGACCTGTCGGTCGGCAACCAGAGCTACAAGCAACATATGGGCGCCACGGGTTCGGTACTGGCCGAACTCCGCCACGGGTTCACGATGCGGGGCAGTGTGGCGAGCAACGCCATCGAGTTCCGCAACCGGGCCGAGGCTTTCGTGCGCGCCAACCCACGGCTGCTCAAGGCGGTCCAGGGAACGATGCGGGGTTTGCGGCGCTTGCGTGGAGGAAGCTGAGGGCGGGCCAGAACGACAGGCGAAGCATGTGGCAGGCCAGGCAATGCGAGCGGCTGCGATGACTGATAGACCCGACGTGCCGGTTTCGCTGGTTGCCGCCGGCACCGGCACCTCCGCGCGCTATACGGCGCGGCTGCACACCAGCCTCGACAGCGTGAAGCCGCTGTGGCTGCGCCTCGAGGCGAATGGTTTGTGCACCGGCCACCAGGCCTTTGCCTGGGTGGAAGGGATCGCCAGACGGCTGATGCCCAAAAGTGCCGACCTGCTCGTCGTCGAGGTCAACGACGCCGCCACGGGCGCGCCGGCCATGCTGCTGCCGCTGATGCGGCGCCGGGCGCTGGGCCATCATGTGATCGAATGGCTGAGCTGCGGCGTCTGTGATTATTCGGCGCCGCTGCTGGCCGATGCGAGACCCTGGACCGAACAGAGCGCTGCCGCCGCCTGGGCGGCGGTCCGCGCCGTGCTGCCGCCGGCGGACCGCATCCACATGGTGGGGATCCCGCAACGGATTCACGGCGTCGCCAATCCGCTGGCGCTGCTTTCTACGTCGCGCGACTCCATCCAGATCGCCTCGGGCCTGGCCATGGATGGCGAGCCGGAGACGCTGATCAAGCGCATCTGCAAATCGTCCTACGCCAAGAATTTCCACAAGCACTGCCGCCGTTTCGAACAGATGGGCAAGCTCGATCTGGTCGAAGCCCGGACGCCTGATATGGTGGAGAAGCAGTTCGCGACACTGCTGGAGCTCAGGCTCAACCGCTTCCGCGAGCTCGGGCGTTTCGACCTGCTGACGCAGGCGCCGGTCGTCGCGTTCTATCGCGACGCCGCCCTGCAAGGTCTGTCCGACGGCTCGGTGCGGCTGTTCGGGCTGCGTGTCGGGGAAGCCTATCTCGCCGTGATCTACGTGCTGATCATGAAGCACACTTTGCACGCGCTTCTGCTGGGGATCGACCAGGACGCGGTGGCCAACACCCCGCCAGGCCTGACGACGATCGGCAAGCTGATGATGTGGGCGCGCGCCCGGGGGCTTGACTATTTCGACCTGTCGGTCGGCAGCCAGGGGTACAAGCAGCATATCGGCGCTTCGAGCGCGGTGCTGGCCGAGTTGTGCGAGGCGATGACGCTGCGGGGCAGGGGCGCGACCGCCTATATCAAGCTGCGCGGAAAGACCGAGCTTTTCGTGCGCTCCAGGCCGGGACTGTTCAAGGCCGTGCAGGGCGTGATGCGCCGGCTGCGGCGGTTGAAGAACTGAGGTTCCCGCCAACATGGATTGACGAGCTCCCCGCAAACCATCACGCTGCCGAAAGAGCAACGGCTTCGGGAAGGCAATGATGGCAAGCCTGGTGGTGATGTATGGCACGCCCGCGGATCCTGCGGCGTTCGATGCTTATTGCCGCGAAAAGCATGTTCCGCTGGCCAAGACCATCCCGGGATTGCGGCGCTACGAAATCAGCAGCGGTCCGGTGATGACCCCAGCGGGGCCGGCAAAGGTCCATCTGGTCGCCACCTTGCGGTTCGACGATCTGGCCGTCATCCAGAATGCATTCGCCAGCGCCGAAGGGCAGGCGACCGCCGCCGACCTCCAGGTCTTCGCGACCGGAGGCGCCGATATGCTGATCTTCGACAGCGAGGATGTGTGAGGCGGGCATTCCTGCTTGAAGTTTTGATTCAAGCCGAGGCGCGAAGCCCCTCAACAGCCTGGAAAAATTCCTCCCCTCGCAACTCGCCTGACACCAGCGGGTCGTCAATCGCCGAAGGGCGTGGCCCGCCAAATTGACAGGACAGCGCGTCTCCGTCATCCTTGAGCCCAGTCGCCGGGCCGCGGGAGCGGCCATGTTGCGTGTCAGGGCGACCGAGGGCAGCGTCATGTTCAGTCCCGTCACCGGCCAGAATGCCAAGCGTGCCGCCGTGCGCAAGGCGCTCGATCGCCACAAGGTCTACATCACCGCGCAGAGCTTTTCGGACGGCGCCTACCGGGCGCGCGTGCTGGTCGACGGCGAGGCCTACTGGGTCGACGAGTTCCGGCTCGCCCAGTTGCAGCAGGGGTTGACGCCGGCCGAACTCGAACTGACGCCGGCTGCTGACGATTGAGCTGCATGGCCTCCACGCTTTCGTCATCCCAGGGCGGAGCAGGAGCGAAGCGATGTCGCGGAGACCCTGGGATCCATGCCGTGACATCAATGCGCCGCTGCGGTCCAGGTTCCGCTCGGCTGCGCTCTACGGTAGGGGTCACGGCATGGATCCTCGGGTCAAGCCCGAGGATGACGACCGCGAGGTTTGCGGAACGCGAAGCAACGAGGCGGTTGGCGGCTGCCGTGCGCCTCGGTTCCTGACCAATGTCCCCCGCCAAACTCAACCCCTACCGCGCCAAGCGCGAATTCTCGAAAACCCCCGAACCCGCCGGCGGACTTGTCTTCGATGAAGGCAACCGCTTCGTCGTGCACAAGCACAACGCCACCGCCGACCATTACGATCTGCGCCTGCAGGTCGGCGATGTGCTGAAGAGCTGGGCGGTGCCGCGCGGACCCTCGCTCAATCCGGCCGACAAGAGGCTGGCGGTCGAGACCGAGGACCATCCGCTCGAATATATCGACTTCGAGGGCGTCATCCCCGAGGGCGAATATGGCGGCGGCCCGATGATCGTCTGGGACACCGGCACATGGGCGCCGATGGACGATGTCGAGAAGAGCCTCAGGACCGGCGCCTTCAAGTTCCGGCTGGCCGGCGAAAAGCTCAATGGCGGCTGGATGCTGACCCGTCTGAAGCCCAGGGCCGGCGAGGATGAGAACAAGAAGAACTGGCTGCTGTTCAAGGAGCGCGACCTTGCTTCCGACACCAGGCTCGACATCCTCGAGGCGCGGCCGGAGAGCGTGAAATCCGGCCTGCGCATCGAGGAACTGGTGGCGCAGCCGAAGCCGGCGGCGAAGTCCGCTCCGAAGCCGGGCTCGCTGAAGCCCGGCACACTGCCGGGCGCGGTCAAGGCGCCGGCGCTCCGTCGCATCGAGCCGCAACTGGCGACACAGGTGCCGAAGCCGCCAGGCGGCGAAAGCCTTGCCGAGAATACGAACGAGCTCTGGCTGCACGAGATCAAGTTCGACGGCTACCGCACCATGGCGCATGTCTCCGGCGGGGAGGTGCGGTTGATCACGCGTGGCGGCATCGACTGGACGAAGCGCTATGGCGACCTGCCGCATGCCTTCGCCAGATTGCCGTGCCGCGAGGCGATCATCGATGGCGAGATCGTCGTGCTCGATGGCAAAGGCATTTCCCGTTTCGCGCTGCTGCAGGACGCGCTGGCCGAGGGCGCCGGCAGCAAGCTGCATTTTTATGCCTTCGATCTCTTGCATCTCGACGGCTGGGATTTGACGAAGGCGCCGCTCATCCGGCGCAAGGCGCTGCTGGCCGAACTGCTCACCGGCCTCGGCGCCAATTCCGCCATCCAGTTCTCCGACCATGTCGAAGGCTCGGGGCAGGGGCTCTATGACCAGGCTTCCGATCTGGGCCTCGAAGGGGTCGTCTCCAAGCGCGCCACCGCCACCTACCAGAGCGGCCGTACCAAGAGCTGGACCAAGACCAAGGCGCTGCAGAACGGCGATTTCGTCATCGCGGGTTACACGATTTCGGAAGCGGCGGAAGGGCTGGCCGCGCTTGGCATGGCCGAGTGGGATGATGGCGAACTGCATTATCGCGGCAAGGTCGGCACCGGCTTCGACGCCGAGACGGCGGCAGACCTGCTGGCGCGGCTGGAGCCGCTCACCGCCGGCGCGACGGCGCCGGAGGGCGTGCCGCGCGAGATCATGCGCGAGATGCACTGGGTGAAGCCGCTGTTTTCGGCCCGCATCCATTATGCCAACCGCACGGCGGACAATGCATTGCGTCATGGCGTGTTTCGCGGTCTCAGGGATGTCGGCCTGTCGACGCCGGTCTCGGCCAAGCGCACACGGCTGATTTCGGAGGCGGACCTTGCCACCATCTGGGTGACCAATCCGACGCGGCGGCTGTTCGGCAGGACCGGGCCGACCAAGCTCGACATCGCCGTCTACTACGCGCTGGTCGGCGACTTCATGCTGCCGCATATCCTCGGCCGGCCGGTGTCGCTGGTGCGCTGCCCGACGGGACTGCCCAAGGACTGCTTCTTCCAGCGCCACGCCTTCACCGGCATGCCGCCCTCGGTGGTGACGTTCCAGGCGACCAATTCCGAGGGCGAGACCAAATCCTACCTCTCGGTCGAAGGCGCGAAAGGCTATCTGGCGCTGGCGCAGTTCGGCGTCGTCGAGTTCCACACCTGGGGCACGCACCGCACCAGCCTCGACAAGCCCGACCAGATCGTCCTCGACCTCGATCCGGGCGAGGGGATTTCGTGGCGCGAGGTGGTCGAGGCCGCCGTGCACATCAAAAGCGAGCTGGAGGGGCTGGGGCTGGTGCCTTTTGCAAAAACCTCCGGCGGCAGCGGCATCCACATCACCGTGCCGGTGACCCAAAAGCAGAACTGGAAGAAGCTGCATCAGGCAACCAGCGCGATATCAACGCATCTGGCGGCGACCGCGCCGGACACGTTCACCACCACCATGGGCAAGGACAACCGCAAGAAGCGCATCTTCATCGACTATCACCGCAATGCGCGCGGCCACACCTCCGCCGCGCCCTATTCGCTGCGCGCCCGCACCAACCTGCCGGCCTCGACGCCGGTGAGCTGGGCGGATCTGGAGGCGATCGACGCGCCGCAGGACCTGAACTATTCGTCGCTGCCGGGCTTGCTGGAGACGTCGGGGGACCCCTGGGCGGAGATCGATGAGTTTGCCAGGGATTTGCCGTCCTTGCGGAATTAGGGTTCCTCGCCCCCGCAAGCGGGGGAGAGGTGTCCGCGCAGCGGACGGAGAGGGGGCTGCGCCGACGCCGGAAGTAATCATACCGAGTTCATCTGCGATAGGTTTGCGCCATTCCCCCTCTCCGTCTCGGCTTCGCCGAGCCACCTCTCCCCCACTTGTGGGGGAGAGGAACCCAAATCCATCGACGCTTCTTACAATTTGAATTATTCTCGATTTGCGACCCCGCCGGCGACCTAAAACATTTCGTCAGGATTTGCCGGTATCGTGCGGGGCCGGTGTAGGATTTGCGCAGCCTTATTCGTCCTGCGGACGAACAGCGCTGCTTGGAGCATGGTCCCCAAAAGTGGGAACCGGTTTTTGGACAAGACCCATGCTCCAACACATTGTCAGTGCATGGCCGCGTAGGAGTGTATCATGGCGCCCAGGGCAAGTTGGAAAGGTTACCTCAAACTCAGTCTGGTCAGCTGTCCGGTGCGGCTCTATCCCGCCACCAGCGCCAGCGAACGCATCTCGTTCAACCAGCTGCACAAGAAGACCCACAACCGCATCAACATGAAGCCGGTCGACCCGGAACTGGGGCTCGTCGAGCGCGCCGATCTGGTCAAGGGCTACGAGTATGAGGACAAGCAGTACATCATCATCGATGACGCCGACCTCGACGCGGTGCGCATCGAGTCCAACCATACGATGAACATCGAGGCCTTCGTCGACGAAGGCGAGGTCGATGTCATCTACCAGGACGCGCCCTATTACCTGGCCCCCGATGGCGCCATGGCGGAGGAAACCTTCGCGGTGCTGCGCGAAGCGATGCGCAAATCCGGCAAGCTGGCGATCGCCCGGCTGGTGCTGTCCAGCCGCGAGCGGGTGGTGACGATCGGCCCGCGCGAGAACGGCATGTTCGTGTGCACGTTGAGGAATCCGAACGAAGTGCGCGGCACGGCTGAGTATTTCGGCAACATCCCGGCCGGCAAGCCCGATCCGGAAATGCTGGAACTCGCCGAAGCGCTGATCAAGCAGAAGGAAACCACCTTCGACCCGAAGAACTACGAGGACCGCTACGAGATCGCGCTGATGTCGATGATCCGCGAGAAGCTCAAGGGCCACAAGCCAATCATCGCGGCAGCGCCCGAGCGCGGCAATGTCATCAACCTGATGGATGCGCTGAAGGCGAGCCTGTCGCAGTCGAAGCCGCCGGCCAAGTCGAAGAGCAAGGCCGAGGAGGCGCCCGCCAAGCCCGCCAAGAAGGCGGCAGCGGGCGGTGCGCCTGAAAATCCGCTGAAGGCCAATCTGCTGAAGGCGGTCGGCAAGAGCAAGAAATGACGGCACCAGCCGTCTCGGTCCCGGGCGCCGTCTTCGGCACGATCGGCGCGCTGGCGGCGTTTCCGCTGCGGCTCGCCGCGCGCGAGGTCGAGCGCCAGCACGGCCAGCTCCGGCGCGGCATCACCAGGCGCACCACGCATATCGTGTTCGGCCGGACTTTGCTTGCCAAGGCGGGGCTGACCAGGAACGGCGATGCCGGGATCGAGCGCCGCATCGCCGCCGAGCAGGCGGCCGGGCGCACGCTGATCAGCGAGAACGGCTTTTTGCGCCTGCTCGGCCTGATGAAGGCGCCGGAAGCGTCGTCCCTGTCCAGGCAATCGCTGATCGAGCAATCGCGGCTCTCCGGCGCCGACCTTGACCTTTTGTCGCTGTTCGATGCCTTCGAGCACGACGCGGAACCCTATTCCTTCCGCGACCTGATCCTGGCGCGCAAATATGCCGGGCTGGTCGCCGGCGGGGCGACGTGGGGCGCCATCGCGCGTTCCGTGCACCGCTCCGGCCCGGTCGCCTCGCTCACCGCCAAGTCGCTCAATGTCGGTTCGCAGCATGGCCGGCCCGACGCGATCTATCTCGAAGGCGGCCAGAGCGAGCTCGACGGCCAGTTGCTGTTCGATCTCGGCGCGGCCGCGCAAGGCGACGACACGCTGGAAGAGCTGTTCGCCGAGGCGGAAGCGGCGGAGGAGGGCGGCGACCATGACGTGGCCGCCGCGCTCTACCAGCGCTGCCTCGCCATTGACCCCACCGACGCGATCGCCGCGTTCAACCGCGCCAACTGCCTGCGCGCCGGTGGGCGTGTGGCGGAGGCGGCGCACGACTATGCCCGCGCCATAAAACTCGACCCGGCCTTCGTCGAGGCCTGGTTCAACCTCGCCGGGCTGATGAGCGAGCAGCGCCGCGACGCTTCGGCGCGAAGGCACCTGCAGAAGGCGATCGCGCTCGACAGGAATTATGCCGACCCGGTGTTCAACCTGGCCAGGCTGGAGTTCGATGCCGGCAATCTGGTTGAGGCACGGCGAAATTGGGTGCGGTATCTTGAGCTCGACGCGGAGTCCGAATGGGCCGGGGTTGCAGCCAAGGGCGTGCAGTTCGTCGACATGCAACTGGCGCGGACGGCGGTGTGAGCATGATTGGCGAAGGCCGAGATGACAGCCAATCTCCCCCCTTGTGGGGGAGATGTCCGGCAGGACAGAGGTGGGCGCTGCCCCGCCGACAGATCGGCCTTTTTCAAAGGAATCCGCCTCTTGGATATTTGACCGAAGGCTGGCATTCCTTCGCGCCCCCCTCTGCCTTGCCGGGCATCTCCCCCACTAGGGGGGAGATCAGCAGCGTCGGCGTCGCGCGAGTCATCACCCCATGACCAGCTTCCTCTTCGACGGCGACGAAACCGCGCCCGTCACCATCCTGCTCGCCCATGGTGCCGGGGCGTCGATGGATTCGCCCCCGATGACCGCCACCGCCAAGGCGCTGGCCGCCGCGGGTTTCCAGGTCGCGCGCTTCGAGTTCCACTATATGGCGGCGCGCCGCTACGGCCACCGCAAGCCGCCGCCGCGCGCCGAGACGGTGAACCCGGAATACATCAAGGCGATCGCCGACCTGAGGGCGAGGGGCGTCGCCGGTCCGCTGATCATCGGCGGCAAGTCGATGGGCGGGCGCGTCGCCTCCATGATCGCCGACGAGATGCTTGCCAAGGGCGAAATCGCCGGGCTGGTGTGCCTCGGCTACCCCTTCCATCCGCCGGGGAAGCCGGAGCAGCTGCGGACCAAGCATCTCACCGGGCTGAAGACGCCGACGTTGATTTTTCAAGGCACGCGCGACGAGTTCGGCACCAAGGACGAGGTGGCGGGTTACGGCCTTTCCGATGCGATCGAGGTGATCTGGCTGGAAGACGGCGACCACGACCTCAAGCCGCGCAAGAGCGTTTCGGGTTTCTCCACCGCCGATCATCTGAAGACGGTGGCGGACACGGTGAAGGCATGGGTGGCGCGACAATCACTGTCGTCATCCTAGGGCTGAGCAAGGAGCGAGGCGACGCGCGCAGATCCTAGGATCCATGCCGTGACGCCAAGGCGATGCAAAGGTTCGGAGTTTTGCCCCGCCGCGTTCCACGGCGAGGGTCACGGCATGGATCCTCGGGTCAAGCCCGAGGATGACGAAGCGAGGGTCGCCTTCGGCATTCAAAAATGAAACTCGCCACCTTCAACATCAACAACATCAACAGCCGGCTCGAAAACCTGCTGGCGTGGCTGGCGACGGCAAAACCCGATGTCGTCTGCCTGCAGGAGCTGAAGGCGCGCGACACGCAGTTTCCGCTGACCAGGCTCGCCGCGGCCGGCTATGGCGCGGTGTGGAAGGGCGAACCGACCTGGAACGGCGTCGCCATACTCGCGCGAGGATCCGAACCCGTCCTGACCCGCGATGCGCTGCCCGGCGACGATGCAGACCGGCAGAGCCGCTACATCGAAGCGGCGGTGGACGGCATCGTCGTCGCCTGCCTCTATGCGCCGAACGGAAACCCTCGGCCGGGGCCGAAATTCACCTACAAGCTCGCCTGGCACGCGCGCCTGGAAGCCCATGCCGAACAGCTGCTCGACACCGGCCTGCCGGTGGTGCTGGCCGGCGACTTCAACATCGTGCCCGAGCCCCGCGACATCTACGCCACCCGCTCCTATGACGACAACGCGCTGGTGCAGCCGGAAAGCCGCGCCGCCTTCGCCGCCCTGCTCGAACAGGGCTGGACAGATGCGCTGCGCAAGAAGCATCCGAAGGAAACGCTCTACACTTTCTGGGATTACCGGCGGAACCGCTGGCCGCGCGATGCCGGGCTGCGGCTCGACCACATCCTGTTGTCGAAGACGCTCGCCCGCCGGCTGAACGGGGTGGGCATCGACCGCGAGGTGCGCGGGCAGGACGGCGCCAGCGACCATGCGCCGGTGTGGGTGGAGCTGAAGTAATCAGTCGACGTCGTCGGCCAGCGCCGTGATCCGCTCGCCCGGCGCCTACCGCTTCGCGGTTTCGACCCCGCCGGGCTGGCGCTTGCCGGCGCCAACGCGACGCAATCGCAGGATTTCCGGCTGACGCCCGGCTCGCCCGCCGGGCTGGTGTCACAGGACCTGCCACGGCCGGTCGGTCTGGCGCCGGCGCGCCTGGCCGGCAGGCTGGCCGACGCCACGCTTGAGAAGCTGTATGGCGCTGAACGCCATGGCCGACGCGGGCGGGGGGCGCATGTTGGGGTGTGCTGGGCGCCCGCGTCAACCAGGGCGGCTCGTACCGCCGCAACGACACCATTGCACATTGGCTGATATTTGAAACTTCCGCGAAAGCGGAATAGGCAGGAACAGCAGCGCGGATCCGACGCCTGCTTCGCCGAAGCGCGAAGGCGCTGGGGCTGGAAGGCCATGGCATCGTGGTTGGCGCCAGCGCCGACTTCGTCGCCATACGGACGCGGCACGTGCCCAAGCGGTCGCGGCCGTGGCGAAGGAGCGGTCGGGGTATCGACATGGCAAGGTGGTGGCGAAGGACGGCAAGATAGCGCGCTGAGCGCGTCGCCGGCGGGCAGGAAAAGTGGCCGGCGGCCAGGTGCAAACAAAGGACGCCGGGCCAAGCCGGCTTCTGGCACTGGCCGGTTGATCATTATATTCGCAATATCTAATGTTTATTGCAAGGCGACCGCGCCGCCTGCCGCGCTTTCATCAGTTTTCCGCCGCACGATCGGCCGTCTGCACTGATCGGGCCGGCACGGAGGAAAGCGCATGCTGATTGGACGGCTGTTCGCCGAAATAGCGCGCGCCGCCCAGGACGAGGAACACGATGCCGACCACCACCAGCCCAACCGTCAGCACGGCAACCGCCGTGCCCGGACCGTGACCTGTCTTGATGATGATGGACCGATGGGACATCACGCTTCCTCCGGGGGTGAGCCCGGTTCACAGACCTTTGCAAACGGCGGCAGGGGCCGGATGTTCCCGGAGGAGGGGCCCTCATCGGCCCTTTGCGTTTTCTTCTGGGACCAAGGTCTTGGGTCGCGCACGCAAAGGTCCGAGGGGGCCTGTTCGGTTCCGGCAATGTCCATTGGACGTTCCGCTATTTTAGCCAATTGCAATATAAAGCCTTTACCTTGTTGAGAGGCGAATGCGGGCGTTGGACGGGCAAAAAGGCGACGCGCCAACGGCTATTGTCGGCCGGGGGTAGCTCCAAGGCATTACGCGAACATTGCGGGGACGGCAGGGATTTTTCGAAGGTCAGTCACGTCTCGTCGAACCGGCCCTCTCGGGTCGGGTTTCGCGTGATCGCGGCTTCTTCCTCGTCGTCGGGCAGGGCCTCGTCACTCTCCTGGTAGGGGTTGTCGTCATCCTCTTGCGGCAGGTCGCCTTCTTTCTCGGTGCCGTAGCGCATGTCGCCGTTTTCCGGCACGCTATCAGGCAGGATCTGGCCGCCCTTGACCGCGTCCCAATCCTGCTGCTCGATGGTCGGGCTATCCGCCTGCGGGCCGTCATCATCGTCGGTGCGGGGTTTGCCGCGCGGTGCCATTGTGGCCTCCAATACCTGTGAAGACTGGAGGCAAAACTCGGGCTGCCGGCGTTTGTTCCCGCACTCGCGAGTACGGGCCTGGCCCATCACGGATTGCCGTCTGCCTTGGTGGCGGGCTACCGCAGCCACAACCATAATGCGGCGACCACCGCCGCGACGGCCGCCACGCTCAGCCCCAGCATGATGTAGGAGCCCTTGATGATGTCGCGGATGATCTTCTTGATCGTTTCGCGGTCGTTGAGGTTGGGGAAGGGATCGTTGGGCACGGCGACGCCCAGAAAATCGCACAGCGGCCCCCAGCCTTCGGTCACCTTGTAGACCAGCAGCTTTTCGGGCGGCACCGCGGCCTTCACTTCGTCGATATAGGCGTTGTAGCGGGCCACCGCCCTGGCGCGATCGTCCATCACGCCCTTGAGCGCGCGGCCCCACACCAGCTTTTTCGACATGTCGCCGAATTTCCAGCCGAACGGCGTCAGCCATTCCAGGATCTTGAACTGCCAGACATTGTTGGTGAAATAGATCGTGTCGATCGTGCTCTCGTACCAGGCTTCGGCGCCGCGCGGGTGCAGCGTCAGCAACACCTTGGCGTCGGGATAGGCCACGAGCAGTTCCCGCCATACGCAGCAACCGGGATTGTCGACGGTGGCCGTATAGTTGGCGAACACCCGGTTCCAGTCGTGCTGGGTGCCGGGCGGACTGTTGGCCACCATGCGCCAGAAGTCGAGATGGCCCTTGTTGGCCTTGTTCATGATGACTTCCTGCATGTGGTAGGAAGGCAGGCCGAGCCTGTTCAGCGCGGCAAAGGTCGACCACGTGCCGGTGCGGCCGAAACCGGCCCCGATCAGCTTGAGCGTCATTTCCCAATCCCCATCGGACTTGTTTTTGCCCGGTCCGTGAGCAGCAAATTGCTCCCGATAGGGCCAGGGTGCAACAAATTTCGAGAGTCGGCGCCAAGCCGATCCTATAGGGGCCGGTCGTAGTGGGTCAGTTTGAAATTTCCGACAGCCGCCGGGTCTTTGCCGTCATCGACAGGTTCGGCGGTATCGCCCGTAACGAGATCTACTATCGATTTCGCCAACTGATTGGCATCGCGCGGGCGCTTTGGGTGCTTACCGGTCATAGTAACCAAACCTCGCCTGGCTGGACCCCCAACTTGTCAGCGGTGGGATTTGATACGGGGGACGGGCTGCCAATGTTGGCTTCCCCTATTTTTCGCCTTACTGCCTCTTGCGCCTCGATTGGGGCGCCATATCCCGCGATCCAGCAAAAAGCCATGGGTGGCTCATTCTCGGTCCAAACGGGGACGATCCAAGCCTTGATCTGTATTTTGGGGTTCATGCCAGGAATATGGCACTGCCATGCGCCACTTCAAAGGCTGGATTTCAAACTGACCCACTACCGGGCCGGTCACATACTTGCGTAGCTGCTAAAATAATGAAACGTTGGGCGCGGGTATCGGGAATTCGGGCAGGGGAATCGGCCGAATTGGAATGTTCGGCGATTTGGGCATCGATGTATGTTGGGCGGTTTCTCGTGGGGATGTCGGCGACGACCATCCTTGTCGCGGTCTGGACCTATATGGCCACCGGTTCCTTCTGGAAGGCGCTCACCTGGACGGTGGTGACCCTGGTTGTCCTGCAGGTCGGATATTTCGTGCTCGTCGTGGGGCTGATCCATAGGCGCGCACAAGATGCCGTAAGGAGCCAGGATTCGATCGACGCAGTCCCGCCATTACATCGGGACGGTGTCTCGTTCTGACGCCCGCGCTCGGCCTGGACCGTGGCCGAGATGGCCGATCTTGTGGTCCGCCGGTCGGCACGGCGATCTTGCCGAGCTGGCTGTAAGCGCAGCCCTACCTCATCCACCATCCATTCGGCCAGTGCGCCCGCAAATCCCTGCAAGGGCACCATCAGCGCGATGACGACAGACATCAGCGGGAAAAATCACGCAAGGTCGGGGGCCACATTGCCTCCTTCGGGGGAATTAGGACGACGTGGTTGCATCACACCGGCAGGCCACGCCGCCTGTCGGTGGAACCATAAGCCGAAGCGGGCGTTTCCCGATGCGACCGGTGAGGTTGCCACCTCCGCCGGTTATTGAAGGCTCGTCCTGCTCCCGGCAGGGCGGGCCTTTTTTTGTGCACAGGGTTGTGGCACCTGGAACGACACCGCACGCTCCACGTTAGCTGTTGCTAAGGCAGGACAGCGGGTTCAGCATCGACGCAGCACGGCTGTGCTGTTCCGGGAAGGGAACCTTGTGTTCCATCTCCGATTGTTCCGTATCCGTAATCCACGAAATTTAGATGCGAATTTTAAGCATATTCGCTGATGCTATCAATAGAAGCCATCTTGTGATCTTGCGATAGCCACATTTGTTCCAAAATTGCGG
Organism: Mesorhizobium sp. B4-1-4; assembly: GCF_006439395.2. NCBI lineage: Bacteria > Pseudomonadati > Pseudomonadota > Alphaproteobacteria > Hyphomicrobiales > Phyllobacteriaceae > Mesorhizobium > Mesorhizobium sp. B4-1-4. Next base: position 2,810,073 of record NZ_CP083950.1, on the reverse strand, counting down.
ATGGAACTTCGGAGCGGCGATGGAGTTTCCTTGCAGGGTGGCTTTCAGATATCCCGACAAGGAGGTTGTTATGAAGTATTATCTTTCAAGTGCGGCTGCTGCGATCATTCTGATGGGCGGCGTTGGTGCGGCCCTGGCCGAAACCGTTGTCCTGCAGCCGGAACAGGAGACAGTCGTACGCGAATACGTCAAGAAGGAGCCGTTGGCGTCGGTGAACCTTTTGGGCATCGAACTTAAGCTCGGCTCGCCGGTACCGGACAGGGTTGAGCTGCGCGAGGTGCCGAACGTCAAGTACCGCGTCGCGGTCATCAATGACCAGACCGTGCTGGTCGATCCCGACACGCGTCAGATCGTCGAGGTTCTGCACTGAGTTGCATCGCAGGCCCGCCTTGGAAAAGCCCGTCACGGTCCTGTGACGGGCTTTCCTTTTTGAATCCCTTTTGAAACAGGCTTGTTGAACCAGGCCTTGGGTGGGCATGGATCGTCTGTACCAGCCGCGTGGCCGGGCTGGCAAAGCGGCCCGCCAAGGTGCATGGTTGCGCTCGTGCGAAACTTCCCGCGCCAGCTGCGCCCGAGGCGGCAGACGATGGCAGGCGCGACCTGTCGCTCGGCTGAGACCTGAAAGCCCTTCGATGACCATCCAGCCAGCCGAGATGAATGTTCGCGAGGGCGCCCGCATTGTCCTTCTGCTTGGCAGCGCGCCCGACGCGGTGCGTTGCGAGCCCTGGCCGAAGCAGGCCTTCAGCCGGATCGTCGCCATCAACAATGCCTGGCGCGTGCGCCCCGACTGGGATTTCCTCGTCCATGCCGGTGATTTCCCGCCGAACCGCCTGCCTCACGACGCGACCTTGCGGCAGGCTCAGATATTCAGCGCCACGCAGTATGTCCCGGCCCAGAACGCCTTCGGTGGCTTCGTCTATGCCGGCGCCACGATGGCGCTGACGGCAGCCTATTGGACCATTCACAGCCAGAAGCCGGATGTGCTGGCATTCCTGGGCTGCGACATGATCTACGACCAGCCGGGCAAGACGCATTTCTATGGCATCGGCCGTGCCGACCCTTTGCGCGATGACGTTACCCTGCGCAACCTCGAGGCCAAGTCGGCGCGCCTGCTTGTCCAGGCCCTGAAGCACGACTGCCTGTGCATCAACCTGTCCGACCTGCCGCGCAGCCGGCTGGTCTTTCCCAGCCTCGCCTTTGACCAGCTCGGCGGCCTGTCGCCGGCGCGGATCGCCGAAATGAAAGCGGAAATTCTGGGAACCATTCAACTCGACCAGGCCGAAAAGGCCGAACAGGTCGAGAAGGATCTCGGCTATTTCTATGAGGACGGCATGTACTGGAACCATCTCGACGAGATCGACGAGACGGTTCTTGCCGACATCGACCGGCTATGGATATCGGCCGTCGAGCAGAGAGCTGTGGGTTGAAGCGGCTGACCTCCCCACGGGGAGGAAGGCCGGCGCGTTGTCCGTTCAGCTCACTCCGCCGCCAGTCTGTCCTGCGTCCTGGTTTCGAAATCGCTGGCATCGTGGCGCTCATGGAGCTGCATGGCCGGTTCGCCGAAGGCGCGGTTGACCATGCGGCCGCGCTTGACCGCCGGACGGGCATCGATCGCCTTCGCCCAGCGCTGCACGTTCTTGTAATCCTGCACCGACAGGAAAGTGGCGGAATCATTATACTGCCGACCGAGCGCCAGTCCGCCATACCAAGGCCAGACGGCCATATCGGCGATGGTGTAATCCTTGCCGCCGAGATATTCCACCTCGGCCAGCCGCCGGTCGAGCACGTCGAGCTGACGTTTCACCTCCATCGAGAAGCGGTCGATGGCATATTCGATCTTCTCCGGCGCGTAGGCATAGAAATGGCCGAAGCCGCCGCCCAGATACGGCGCCGAGCCCATTTGCCAGAACAGCCAGGACAGCACTTCCGCGCGGGCCGGCTGCTCGGCAGGCAGGAATTCGCCGAATTTCTCGGCGAGATAAAGCAGGATGGAACCGGATTCGAAGACCCGCACCGGAGTGGCGCCGCTGCGGTCCATCAAAGCGGGGATCTTGGAGTTGGGATTGACCTCGACGAAGCCGCTGCCAAACTGGTCGCCATCGTTGATGCGGATCAGCCAGGCGTCGTATTCGGCGCCCCGGTGGCCGCGCGCCAGAAGCTCCTCCAGCATGATGGTCACCTTCACGCCATTCGGCGTCGCCAGCGAATAGAGCTGCAGCGGGTGCTTGCCGACGGGCAGTTCCTTTTCATGTGTCGGCCCGGCGATCGGTCGGTTGATGCTGGCGAAGGCGCCGCCATTTGCCTTGTTCCAGGTCCAAACTTTCGGCGGGGTGTAGTCGGTCATGTCGAGCCTCGGGCGGTGGGGAGGAATGAATAGGTCGCTGTACAACTAGGGTTGGCGAGGTGGAAGTTCAACTTGTGTTGAACTATTGTTGATGTGGCGCTGGGGCTTCTTCCCTTCTCCCCTTGCGCCATGCCCCCCGAGGCATACCTATAGGAGAAACCGCCAGGGCATTTGCATCGCAGGACAAAAGCATGACCATCAATCCCAATCCGCGCTCCGTCGTCGCCGTGCGGGCCACCGTGCCGGAGGATGCCTTCACGGCCGGCGCGCTGGGCACGCTGCGGGAAGGCAGCGGCGTCGTCATCAGGGATGACGGGCTGGTGCTGACCATCGGCTATCTCATCACCGAGGCCGAGGAGGTCTGGCTGACCTCGCATGACGGCCGCGTCATCCCCGCGCACGCCCTGGCCTATGATCAGGAATCGGGCTTCGGCCTTGTCCAGGCGCTGGCGCCGGCCGGGCTGCCGGCGGTGGCGCTGGGCGATGCCGGCAAGGCCAGGATCGGCGATGCGGTGGTGCTTGCCGACGGTATCGGCCGGGCGGTGGAGGCCAGGATCGTCACCAAGCAGGAATTCGCCGGCTATTGGGAGTATCTGCTCGACGAGGCGATCTTCATCGCACCCGCGCATCCGTCCTGGGGCGGCGCGCCGCTGTTTGGCGCGGACGGCACGCTGCTTGGCATAGGCTCGCTGCGCTTGCAGATGAGCCGCGCCGGCGAGGTCGCCGACATCAACATGGTGGTGCCGATCGACCTGTTGCCCCCCATCCTCGACGATCTGCTGACACGCGGCCAGGTGGCCAAGCCGCCGCGACCGTGGCTCGGCGCGCTGTCGGCCGAAAGCGACGGCAAGGTGGTGGTGATGAGCGTGACCGAAGGCGGCCCGGCGGCCAAGGCCGGCCTGCGCGAAGGCGATGTCATTTCCGAGGTCCGCGACGGCGCGGTCGACGGGCTCGCCGACTTCTATCGCAAGCTGTGGGACAGCGGCTCGGCGGGTGCGGAGATCCCGATGCGCGTGGTGCGCGACGGACGCGAGACCTGGCTGCGCGTCAAGTCCGCCGACCGCGGCAGCTTCCTGAAAAAGCCGCAGTTGCAATAGGCCGGGCGACGGCCACCCGATGCATGTCGATGGTGAAGCGCAGCGGCGCGGAACGGCAACGCGCGGAAGCGGTCGGCTTGTCGATGAATGCCGCCCCGCTCAGCGCACCAGCGGGCTGTCCCAAACGACGAACAGCAGCGCCTTGAGCTGGGCAAAGCGCTCCGGCCCGAGTTCGGTGCGCCACTCCTCCTCGATGTCGCGCAATATATCGACCATTTTCCAGAAGGCGGCATGGCCGCGTTCGGTGGACCGAACGACGCGCGCGCCGCTTTCGCCGTCGGAGCGGACGAGATAGCCGTAGCCTTCGAGACTGCTGAGCAACTGGTTGATGGCCTGCTTGCTCATGCCGGCACGCTCGGCAATGATGCCAGGCCGCGCGCCGTCGGGGCCGGGGAATTGCAGCACCGCCATGTGCGGCAGGCGCAACTCTTCGAAACCGGCGGCGTTGAGCTCCTTGATCAGCCGGCGCTGGATCGCCTGGGCCGGCACGCGCAGCAGGGCGCCGATCAAAAGATCCTCGGTCTTGGTCTGCAGAACTTCAGTGGATGTGGCCATTGACCGCTTGGTAAATTGAGTTTACTGATTGCTGGTAAATGTAGTTTACCGGAGGAGTTTGCGCAATGCCAGCCATGGACCTTCAGGTCAATCCAGCCGACGAGACCATCGGTACCAAGGGATTGTCGGTTCGTTTCCTGGTGTCGGGCGAGAGTTCGAACGGCAGCGTCGCCACTTTCGAACTGATGGTGCCCGGCGCACAGCGCTTGCCCGCGCCGGCGCACAGCCACGATCACTATGAGGAGACGATCTACGGCATTGACGGCGTGCTGACCTGGACCGTGAACGGCAGGCCGATCGAGGTTGGGCCAGGGGAGGCACTGTGCATTCCACGCGGCGCGGTTCACCGCTTCGACAATAACGGCACCACGGATGCGAAGGCGCTGTGCGTCATCACCCCGGCGGCGATCGGTCCGGATTATTTCCGCGAGGCCTTCGGCTTGCTCAACGCCGCCGCCGGCGGACCGCCGGACAAGGCCAAGATGATGGAGATCATGCGTCGCCACGGGTTGACGCCGGCAGCGCCGCCACCGGCATAGCCATTCTGCCGTTCGAGGCGAGAGGGATATGCCCAGGCGGGCAGTCCGGCACTCCTGGAGCGGTTCAGCGTTTGATAGAACGTTGACCCGCTCTAACTCTTTGTTTTTATAGATAGAAAACCGCTACGCACTTTTCCTGGAATTGCTCTAGTCCCGCAGTGCGCTCGCGAACACCACCAGGTTCCCGTCGGGATCGCGCATGCGCATGATCCAGAAATCGTCGGCTTCTTCGATCGGGCCGGGTTCGAGGCCCGCCTCCATCAGCCTCTGCCTTTCGGGCGCCAGCGGCAGCACCCCAAGCGTCAGCGTCGAGGTGCCGGCCTTGTCCTTGTCTTCGAAAAGTTGCACCTCGGCGCTTTCGGTGAATTGCCATTCGGCCAGCCCCGGCATCGGCTGGCGCAACGGCGCCTTGCCGAAGAGCTTTTCATACCAGCCGATGCTGGCCTCCAGGTCGGAGCAGCTGACATGGGCAAAAATGGTTTGTATTGCCATGGCGATCTCCCTCGGCGTTGGACTCCTGCCGCAACGCGACGGCGGTTGGTGCGTTCCGTTGCTTCGCGGCAGCGTGTCCCGCTGCTGACGAAAGCTGACAGTGAAACATGCAATAATGCCGGAACTCGCATGATGCCGGAGGCAAGATCACAGTGACGCCAACACCGAACAGGCAGGCCGCCTGATGGCGCCGGTCAAGGTCGATCCCGCCAAGGTCCGGGAATTTCCGGATGCCGCGAGTTTCCATGCCTGGCTCGGCCAGCACCACGCGACGGAAACCGAAGTGTGGATCAAGGTGCATAAGGTGGGATCGGGGCTGAAGTCGATAACGCCCAAGGAGGCCATCGACGTCGCGCTGTGCTTCGGCTGGATCGACGCGGTGCGCAAGGGGCTGGACGAGAACAGCTTCCTGCAGCGCTACACGCCGCGCGGCAGGAGGAGCATCTGGAGCAAGATCAACATCGACAATGTCGCGCGGCTGGTCGAGGAGGGCCGCATGACCGAGCATGGGCTCAAGCAGGTCGAGGCGGCCAAGGCCGACGGGCGCTGGGCGCGCGCCTATGGCAGCGGCAAGGAGATGAATATCCCCGACGATCTGCAGGCGGCGATCGATGCCGAACCCGAGGCAAGGGCGATGTTCGAAAAACTCAGCGCGCAGAACCGCTTCGCGCTCGTCTTCCGCACCCACAACATGAAGACCGAGGCCGGCCGTAGAAAGAAGATCGAGACTTTCGTCGCGATGCTGAAGCGCGGCGAGACGATCCATCCACAGGGCAAGAAATAGAGCCCTCAGGCTCCGGAATGCGGGTCGATGCCATAGGGGTGGACGGGATAGCCGGGTCCGATTGCGTCGCGCACGCGGCCGGTCCAGGCGAGCAATGCCGGATAGTCCGGAAGATGGAATCCGCAATCCTCGGCGCGGTGGCTGTAGGCATAGACGGCGATGTCGGCGATGGTGAGATCGTTTCCGGTGAGGAAGTGCGTCTCGCCAAGGCTGCGGTTCAGGGCGGCGAGCGTTCGTGCTCCGGCTTCGCGCTTGCCGGCCACCATGGCCAGGTTGTGCTCAAGTCGTCCGGTCAGGGTCCAGAAGCGCAGCGAGCCGATGACGGGCTCGACATTGTACTGTTCGAAGAACAGCCACTGCATGACCTTCGCCTGCCGGTAACGGTCATCAGGCAGCAGGGGCGTGCCTTCGGCAAGGTAGGTGAGGATCGCATTGGATTCGGCGATGGCGCTGCCATCCTCGAGCTGAAGCACGGGAACCGCACCGGCCGGGTTGAGCGCCAGGAAGGCGTCGGTATGGCTCTCGCCCTCGAAAATCGAGACGATGCGCGTGTGGTAAGGGATCTTCAGCAATCCAAGCAGGGCCCGGACTTTCCAGCCATTTTGCGACGGCAGATAATCGTGAAGCGTGAGCATGGCCGATCCTCGTGATGGATCGATGCTCGCATGGTGCGCTGTGCGCCGACACCCGATTCATGCTGATGGCTTTCCTGCCACGGCAAGAGGACCGCCGTGGTGATGTCTTGAACGGCAAGCACCGCCCCGGAGGTGACGCTGTGTGTTTCACGGTCTGAATCGTGCAATTGCCGTAAGCGCTTGTTTTTGCGGGCTTCTGCGGGTGGCGCTTTTTCCGGGAGGAAGTCAAGGTTGCCGTCACTGGTCGACGTCTACCGGCGTCACGCCCAGAAGCTTCAGGGCGTTGGCGTAAGTCCGGATGCCTTGCGCCTGCTTGCGCTCGGCACAGAACCGGTTCGCTCTGTCCTGGAGGGCCGTTGCCTGGGCGATCCGGCTCGCATTGGCACCGGGGGCGGCTTTGGTCTGGATGGCTCCGTCGAGTTGAAGACCGAGCCGGCTGCAATATTCGCTCCGGGTAGCCGCCGCTTCCGCGCCCGACTGTGCGACCGCAAGCATGGCGAGCGAAATGCCGGCTACGGCACCCATCCATCCGGTCAAACGTCGTTGCATTGTCGGGACCATCCCTTTGCGTTGATGTGGCGACCGCTGTCCGGTTGCCGCGGGGCTGCTTATGCCTGCTGATGTTTTCCTCAGTTTTTCTGAAGTGTTGAATCTTGTTTCCGGAGTGTTTCCGGGGGGCTGAAGCTGCCAATCTCCCCCCTTGTGGGGGAGATGCCCGGCAGGGCAGAGGGGGGCGCGAAGGATCACCAACTTCGTAGGCGTTGCCATAGTTACTAACGCTTCCGCACATGCCGACGGCCAGAGGGGCGGCGGGACAGCGCCCCCGCTCTGGCCTGCCGGCCATCTCCCCGCAAGGGGAAGATCGGCTATCTGCGGCGCTTCTGCCTCTTCCCCCCGCACTGTCATTCGCGTAAGGGCGCGGGCAAATCCTCCAATCCGCTTGAGCTTCCTGGACCACCCATGATCAGACTTGAAAGCATCGGCAAGCAGAACGGCCGACAGATCGTCTTCATTGAAGCCTCGGCTGCCTTGCAGAAAGGCGAGAAGGTTGGCCTTGTCGGTCCGAACGGCGCCGGCAAGACGACGCTGTTTCGCATGATCACCGGCCAGGAGCAGCCGGACGAGGGCCAGGTGCAGGTCGATCGCGGTGTCACCATCGGCTATTTCAGCCAGGATGTCGGCGACATGGCGGGCCACAGCGCCGTCACCGAAGTGATGAACGGCGCCGGGCCGGTGAGCGAGGTGGCGGCCGAGATGGCGGAACTCGAGGCCGCCATGGCCGATCCCGACCAGGCCGACCGGATGGACGAGATCATCGAGAAATATGGCGAGGCGCAGCACCGTTTCGAAGAACTCGACGGCTATGCGCTCGACGGCCGGGCGCGTGAGGTGCTCGACGGGCTGGGTTTCAGCCAGGAGATGATGGACGGCGATGTCGGCAAGCTGTCGGGCGGCTGGAAGATGCGCGTGGCGCTGGCCCGCATCCTGTTGATGCGGCCCGATGTCATGCTGCTCGACGAGCCGTCCAACCATCTCGACCTCGAAAGCCTGATCTGGCTGGAGCAGTTCCTGAAAGGCTATGACGGCGCGCTGTTGATGACCTCGCACGACCGCGAGTTCATGAACCGCATCGTCAACAAGATCGTCGAGATCGATGCCGGTTCGCTCACCGCTTACTCGGGCAACTATGAATTCTACCAGCAGCAGCGGGCGATCGCCGACAAGCAGCAGCAGGCGCAGTTCGAGCGCCAGCAGGCGATGCTGGCCAAGGAGATCGCCTTCATCGAGCGCTTCAAGGCGCGCGCCTCGCATGCCGCGCAGGTGCAGAGCCGGGTGAAGAAGCTCGACAAGATCGACCGCGTCGAGCCGCCCAAGCGCCGCCAGGTGGTGAATTTCGAGTTCCAGCCGGCGCCGCGCTGCGGCGAGGATGTCGTGACCTTGAAGAACGTCCACAAGGCCTATGGCAGCCGTACCATCTATGAGGGGCTCGACTTCCAGGTCCGCCGGCGCGAACGCTGGTGCATCATGGGCGTCAATGGCGCCGGCAAGTCGACGCTTTTGAAGCTGGTGGCCGGCGCTTCCGATCCTGACACCGGCACGGTGGCGCGGGGGCCGAGCGTGAAGATGGGCTATTTCGCCCAGCACGCCATGGAACTGCTCGAAGGCGAGCGCACCGTGTTCCAGACGCTGGAACACAATTTCCCGCAGGCCGGCCAGGCGCCGCTGAGGGCACTCGCCGGCTGCTTCGGCTTTTCCGGCGACGAGATCGAGAAGAAATGCCGGGTGCTGTCGGGCGGCGAGAAGGCGCGGCTGGTGATGGCGCTGATGCTGTTCGACCCGCCCAACCTGCTGGTGCTCGACGAGCCGACCAACCATCTGGACATCACCACCAAGCAGATGCTGATCGAGGCGCTTTCGCAATATGAAGGCACCATGCTGTTCGTCTCGCACGACCGGCATTTCCTGGCGGCACTCTCCAACCGTGTGCTGGAACTGACCCCGGAAGGTATTCACACCTATGGCGGCGGTTATACGGAGTATGTGGAGAGGACAGGACAGGAAGCGCCGGGACTGCGGAGCTAGGGGCGACCGATCGCAGCCACCCGGCTCGCGATTGTATGCGCCGGCCTGGTGCAACCGCGTCCCGGGCTGCTTTATCAGAACGATCTCCTTGTGAGGGCAAGAGTTCCGTCCACTCTCCACAATGGTCGGGAAGGGCTTCCGGATGGGAATTGCGGTGAGACTTGCAATGTCCGCATTGGCCGCGACAGCGGCTGGGTGCGCGACCTCTCCGGTCGACTATGGAGCGTCGCTTTCGCAGCAGGACCAGAAATGGGCATCGCCGGCATGCCAGCAGGCCCGGGCGGCGGCTTCAGACTACGAGCTTCGCGAAAAACAGCACCCGGGTTGGGAATTCGCAGCACTCGGCCCATATGGATTGGGGCTCATAGCAGCCGTCAAGGAGCATGAGCAGAAACAGCGAAAACTGTTTGCCCGCAATGTGCATCTGCAATGCTCGAGCCGTCCCCTGCCAAAGGAGTTGCAGGGCGATACAAGTTCGGCAGGCGCAAGTCAGATGAAATATCCGTAAGCGCACCTGCCTTATTCGCAGGAGGCGCCGAGCTCTGAGAAGCTGAGAAGGGAGACGGCGGCGCCTTTCCTCTCCCGTTGCAGACATCTGGCCAAACTGCGATCATAACGTCATGGAAACGCCCGCCGCGCCATGGCCTTTGCTGCAAATCGCGATCGAGCCAAAATCGAAAGCCGATCAGGAGAAACTGCATATCGCCTTGTCGAAGCTGGCGGACGAGGATCCCTGGTTCAACGTCAAGCGGGATGAGGAATCGGGCCAGACGATCATCGCCTTCATGGGTAAACTTGAGCTCGACAACATCATCGACCGCGTGCGCGGTGAGTTCAAAATCAATGTGAATATCGGCTCTCCGCAGGTGGCCTATCGCGAGACGATTACCCGCAGCCACCGGCAGAACTACACCCACAACAAGCAGTCCGGTGGCGTGGGTCAGTTCGCCCGCGTCAGGATCATGTTCGAGCCGAACGCGTATGAACCGGACTTCGCGCTCGCGTCCAGCATCGTCGGCTCTGCGGTTCCGAACGATTGTATTGCAGGGGTCGAAAAAGGGCTGCGCAGCATCCTCTCGGCGGGGCCGTTTGCGGGCTTTCCGATGATCGGTGTCAAGGCGACCCTGGTGGATGCCGCCTGGCACGATATCGAGCCCCTGGCTTTCGAAATCGCCGGTCGCGCCTGCATTCGCGAAGCCGCTCCGCATCTCGGCGTAAAACTGCTGGAGCCGATCATGAAGGTCGAGGTGGTGACGCCGGCGGACTTTGTCGTGAGCATCATCGGCGAATTGAAAAGCCGCCGTGGCCAGATCCGGGAAGAGGAAACCCGCGATGTCGCCATTGTCATCAACGCCATGGTGCCGCTGGCAACCACGTTCGAATTGGAGGAGACACTGCGGTCACGTTCGAAAGGGCAGGCACGCTTGAGCGCCCGTTATGTCGGATACGCTCCCGTTCCGCTGCCTGACGACCGCGACCCGCCGCCGGCGGCAATGTTCGCCTGACCTCATCCACCGTTCGATGCGTTGGTGAAAACCGCCAGCTGGGCGGCGAAGGCGCGCTGGAAGGCGGGCCGCGCTTCGCCGCGCGCGACATAGGCGGCGAGGTTTGGGTGTTCGTCCAGCAAGCCCGACCGGTTCAACCGGCGCAGCACCATTACCATCAGAAGGTCGCCGGCGCTGAAGGCGCCATCGAGCCAGTCGGCATCGCCGAGCCGGTCGGAGAGTTCGCCGAGGCGACCGCGAATACGATCCTCGACCATGGGCAGGCGCTGCTCGTGCCAGCTCTCCTTGCCCTCAACGAGCACGGCGACTTCCCGTTCGACGATCGCCGGCTCCATCGTGCTGACGGCGGCAAACATCCACATGACCGCGCGGGCTCGGGCATTCGCGTCATCGGGCAGCAGGCCCGCATGGCGCTCGGCGATATGAAACACGATCGCGCCGGAGTCGAACAGCGCGAGATCACCTTGCTCATAGGTCGGAATCTGTCCGAAAGGTTGGAGCGCACGGTGCGCAGGCTCCTTCATCGCGCGGAACGACACGAGGCGAACGTCGTAGGGCTGGCCCACTTCCTCCAGTGCCCAGCGAACGCGCATGTCGCGTGCCTGTCCGCTGCCGCGGTCGGGGGATCGTGCAAAGGCGGTGATGGTGGGGGTCATTGGAAAGGCTCCGGATGGGTAATCGGTCGGGTTCGATCGTTGCGCCTGGCACCCATAGGACGAACGACCAGGGTCGTTCCCGACAGTTGCCCCGGATTTCGGCGTTCGGTCTCGCGGGCCAAAGCGGCTGAGAGCAGCCCCTTAGCGGAGCAATCCTTCCGCCTCGAACGCGTCCCAGCCTTCGAGCCGTGGCGCTGGAGCATCGTCCTTTGCCGGATTTCTGGTCTTGCGAGCCTTGTCCGTCCGCTTGCCTGCACGAGTGAGCGCCGCCTTGCCGGCCCCGCGCCGTCTGTTTTCGGACACTTCCCGCGCATCGTCCTCCCGCCAGGTGGCCGCAAGGTCACGATCGAGAATGTCCTCGATGTGCCGTGGGTCGAAGACATGGAAGGTTACCTTCCTGGATCGCCCGCGCATCTTCACGGTGCGCGTGCCGATGCTCTTCAGGCGGCCATCCTTCAGCCATTTGTGGCGCTCGCGCGCAGAGATGGCGAGAATGTCCTCCGCCTCTCGCGGAAGCACGACCAGGGCTTCGATCCCCTCCAGCGTGTCGGAGATGATCGCCGATGCGGCCTGGAACGCATCCGCGTCGGCTTGCGGCATGCGCAACACGATGCGGCCCGTCTCGACCCTGGCGAATTTCCTCACCGTCCAACGCAGCCTGGCGCGGATTTCGCGTTCGATGCCCTTCAGGCGCAAGGAGGAGCCAAGCGTCGCCGATGGCGGCAGCGGCCATTCGGCGACGATTGACGGCGTGGCGGTGCTCATGCCGCGCTTCGCTGGGCGGTCAGGGGCGGCGGCGATGGTGGCAACGATGCCGCTCAGGATCTTGCGAAAGGAACCGCGTTGTCTTTTCGCCGGGTTCATGTGTCATCTTCGCTCTTCAACTGCCTCCGTGGAACGGCGCACAGGAGACAACCGAAACCGGGCTCAAACAGTTCCTTTAGCACGGGGAATCGCTGGAAGGCTCGATTTCATCGGCGAAGGTCGCCGGATGCCATGCCAAGGCGTTGCGTTGATCCGCAACGCAGATAGCCGCATGGCGCTGCATCACGAAATCCGCCGGCCGTCCCCGTCGAGCAGGACGCAGCCTTCGGGATCGAAGCCGAGGTCGATTGCCTCGCCCTCGCGAAGCACGCGGCCACTGATCGGCGCATTGGCGCGGATGCTGCTCTTGCCGCCGATATCGACCTCGTAGATGGCGCTGCCGCCCAGGTAGGAGGCGGCGACGACGCGGCCGGACAGCCGGTTGGCACTCGCCGCCGCGCCGACCGACAGTTTCTGCGGCCGCACCACCACCGTGACCTTGCTGCCTTGGGCAAGCGGCCTTGGGCAGCCCACGTTGATCGTCTGGCCAGTGGCAAGCACCACAGTCGCTGTTCCCTGGCCGGATCCGCTCACCGTGCCGGCGAGCATGTTGGCCTTGCCGAGGAAGTCGGCGACGAATGCGGTGGCCGGCGCCTCGTAGACCTCCTCTGGCGTGCCGACCTGCTCGGCCGAGCCCGCATTCATCACCACGATGCGATCCGACATGGAGAGCGCCTCTTCCTGGTCGTGGGTGACGAAGATGGCGGTGATGCCGGTTTCCTTCTGGATCTTCTTGATCTCGACGCGCATCTCCTCGCGCATGTTGGCGTCGAGCGCCGACAGCGGCTCGTCCAGCAAAAGCACCTGCGGCTCGAAGACGATGGCGCGGGCGAGCGCAATGCGCTGCTGTTGCCCGCCCGACAGTTGCGAGGGCAGCTTCTTCTCGCTGCCCGGCAGCCGCACCATCTCGAGCGCCTTGCCGACCCTGCGCTTGATTTCGGGCTTCGGCACGTTGCGGTACTTCAGGCCGAAGGCGACATTGTCGAATACGGTCTTGTGCGGGAACAGCGCGTAGCTCTGGAAGACAAGCCCGATGTTGCGCTTGTAGATCGGCACGTCGTCGACGCGCCGCCCATCGATCATGATCTGGCCGCCCGAAATGTCGACCAGGCCGGCGATGGAGCGCAGGATCGTCGTCTTGCCGCAGCCCGAAGGCCCGAGCAGGGTGACGAAGCTGCCCTTGCGGATCGACAGCGAGAAATCGCGCACGGCGACGAACTTGCCATAGGCGATGTCGATGTTGCGGAATTCGACCGCCGGGCTGTCCGCCTCGGCGCCGACCGGGGCGGGTCTCGCCGCGCCGGCTTTGGCAACCCCGGCCGCTTCCGGCCGGGGTGCTTCGGTCAGGTTCTGGCTGTCAGGCACCTTTGGAGATCCTGTTCCACTGCTTGGTCCAGGCGTCCTCGTTGGTCGCCCAGTAGACCGGATCGGCGAAGGTCAGCGTCTTCATCGTGCCGGTCTTGTCGAAGGCAGGCAGCTTCTCGATCTTCTGGGTCAGCTTGACCTTTGTCGGGTCGAGCGACGGCGGATAGCTCTGGCCTTCCGCCACCGCGATCGAAGTCGCCGGGTCGAGCATGAAGTTGATCAGTTCCTCGCACTCGGCCATCGGCGAGCCCTTCAGGATCAGCATGTCTTCCATCCAGGCATAGGAACCCGCCGGGTCAAGATAGCCGATCGGATGGCCCTGGTCCTGCAAGGCGGCGACGCGGCCCGACCAGGCATCGGTCACCACGATCTCGCCCTTGGAGAGCAGGTCCATCAGCTCGGCGCCGGAGCTCCAGAACTTCTTGGCGAGGTCGCGCGTCTCGCGCACCTTGGCCCAGATCGCGTCCATGTCCTTGATGGCGTTGGGGTCCTGTCCGGTGGCGAGCGCGGCGTACCAGACGCGCGTGGTCATGTCGTCATAGCCGCCGACCTTGCCGGCGTACTTCTTGTCGAGCAGCAGTGCCGCGCCCTTTTCCTTGGCTTCCTCCGGCGAGATCACCTTGGTGTTGTAGGCGATGCCCGTCGTGCCGTAGTCGTAGGGCACGGCCGACAGCTTCGGCGTCAGCTTGCGGAACGGCTCGATCATTGGCTGCAGCACATTCACCATGTTGGGAATGTTGGCCTCGTTGATCTCCGAGGTCAGGCCGCCGTTGACGTATTTGATGTAGTAGTTGACGCCGGAGGAATGGATGACCTGGTAGTCGCCGGGCTTGGCGGTCTTGATCTTGGTGATGATCTCGTCCTCGTCGCCGAACGTGCCCTGGACCACCTTGATCTTGGTCTTGGCCGTGTAGGGCTGGAAGGCATATTTGTCGATCGCGTCCTGCACCGTGCCGCCCCAGCCGTCGAAACGGACCTGTTCGACGGCCGCGAGCGCCTGCCGCATCCACGGCATGTCGAGGCCGGCCGAGGCGGCCGCGGCAGCCGTCAGCGTCAGGAAGGTGCGGCGGCTGAGGCCGCCATTCATGTATCGGTCTTGCAGCCGTTCCAGCCGCTTGCTGTTGGTGAGTTTCATTTCATCTCCTCCTTTGGTTCGCCACGTCTTTTCAATCTTGTCAGGCTCTGCAGGATCAGGCCGCCGAGCAGCGGGATGCCGACGGTCACCAGGATCATCACGGTGCCGAGCGCGTTGATCTCCGGGCTGATCGAGATCTTGAGCATCGATAGAATCTGGGTGGGCATGGTCTCGACGCCCGCCGGCCGCCAGAACAGGCTGGCCGAGGTGTTGTCGAAGGAGATGGTGAAGGCGAGCAGGGCGCCCCCCACCACGGCCGGAATGAGCAGCGGCAGCGTGATCTCGCGGAAGGACGAAAGCCGTGAGGCGCCGAGCGAGAGTGCGGCCTCCTCATAGACGCGCCTTATGCCGACCATGCGCGCCTGGGTAATCAGCACCACATAGGGCACGGCGAGCAGGATATGGCCGAGGACCAGCAGAAGCATGGTCCTTGGCTGGTCGATGGCCTTGATCAGCACCAGCAGGCCGACGCCGAGGATGGTCTCCGGCACCAGCGCCGGCAGGATCACCAGCGTGCTCAGCGCCTGCTTGCCGGGGAATTCGAAGCGCACCAGCGCGAACGCGGTGACGACGCCTATCGCGGTGGTGACGGCGGCGGTGACCAGCGCGATCCACAGCGAGGTGCGGAAGGCGGCCAGCACGGCCTCATTGGTCATCAGCTTGGCGTACCATTGCAGGGAAAACCCGGTCATCGGGAAGCCGCCGAACATCGAGGCGTTGAACGACAGGACCACCGTCGCCACGATCGGCGCGAACATGAAGATGTAGACGCAGACCGTCACGAAGCCGGTCAGCCGCCAGGCCCATCTGCCTTCCTGCTTGCGCCGTGTCCCTCTCATCCGCCAAGCCCTTTGACGATCTGCGACATGCCCATGTAGCGGGTGTAGACGGCGGCGAAGAAGCCGAGCACGACGAACAGCACGATCGAAAGCGTGGCGCCCATCGGCCAGTTCAGCTCGCCCATGATGGTGTCGTAGATCAAATTGCCGAACAGAGCGTCGCGGCCGGAGCCCAGCAATTGCGGCGTCACATAGCTGCCGGCGGCAAGCACGAAGCAGAGCAGCAGGCCTGCCGCCAGGCCGGGCAGCGACAGCGGCATGGTGACCTCGCGGAACGCCTGTGCGCTGGTGCAGCCCATCGAGCGGGCCGCCGAAATCAGCGTGCGGTCGATGCCTTCGAGGCTGACATAGACGTTGAGGATCATGTAGGGCAGCAGGAAGTGCAGCATGCCCAGGATGACCGCGCCCTCATTGTAGAGCATCGGCAGCGGCTCGTTGATGATGCCGAGCTTCAGCAGCGCGACGTTGATGACGCCCTGTTCGCCCAGGATGTTGATCCAGGAAAAGGTGCGGATGGTGAAGCTGATCCAGAACGGCACGATGAGCAGGAGAAGCAGCAGCCATTTGTGCTTGAAGGTCGTCGCCCAGATGAAATAGGCGGGAAAATAGCCCAGCACCCCGCAGAGCAGCGCGGTGATCGCGCCGACCCGCAGCGTCTTCAGAAGGAAGCCCGAATAATAGCTGTCGGTCAGGAATTCGTGCCAGTTCGCGGTCGTCAACGCGCTGGTTTCCACGCCGGCGGTGACGAAGGTGAAGAAGGTGAAGGCCGCCATCACGGCGATCGGCAGCACCAGGAAGAAGATCAGCAGCAGGAGCACCGGCGCGACCAGCATCCACGCCAGCCGCGGATCATACAATGTCCATCGTCGTTCCATGAGCACCCGGACGTCCGCGCTTCTTTGAAGCGCCTGTTTTGTTCCCGAGCCAAGATTGGGTGATTGGCGGCGCGATGTCTACAGTCGGCGATTGAGCCAGTGGATATCCGCGTGTTGCCGGCTGGACGCTGAACCTGTCGGCGGCAGATCGCCTTCTACGCCGGCAGGCCGGCCACGTGCAGGGCGTCGGTGACGTCGTCGATTATGCCAGGGGCGATTCCGACGGCGGCGGACCAGCGGCCAATGGTGAAATGCGGTTCGAGCGACATCAGCCGTGCGGCCGACGCCCTTGCCTCCTCGATCCGGCCGAGCTTGGCGAGGGGGGCGGCCAGCCAGCCGTGCAGGATGCTGAAACCTGGGTTGAGCTCGACCGCCCTGCGGCCTGCCGCGATCGCCTGTTCGTGCCGGCCGGACAGAAAATTGCCGAAGCCGATAATGCCTTGCGGCACGCAGCTCATGGCGTCGAGCGGGGAGAGCCGCATCGCCAGCTCGCACCAGTCGATGGCGCGGGCCGCGTCGCCGCCATATGCCACCGGCACGCAGCCGAAGGCATAGACGAAGGCGCAGGAGGCGCTGAGCGACAGGGCCTGCGCGAACGCCTCGTCGGCCAGCCCGCGGTCATGTTCCACCAGGCCGATGGTGAAGCCGGCCAGGGCCAGTGCCATGGCGTCGCCCGAGCCATGCTCGATCGCGGCGTGGGCGTGGCGGGACGCCTTCTCGCGGTGCTGTGCCAGCATGCCGCCGCGTATGAAAAGGGTTTGATGCGCCCAGGCGGCAAAGCCATGGGCAAGCGCGTAATTCGGCTCGATGGCCAGCGCCTGGTCGAGCAGCGGCAGGCCCTTGGCCGCGCCCTGCGGCATGAAGGTGTAGACGTCGGGCAGGGCGCGCAGAAAAAGGTCGTAGGCGTCGAGACTGTCGGGGCGCTGGCGCTTGACGCGCTCGATCTCGGCCCGGCGCAGATTGGGCTCTATGGCCGCGACCACGCTGACGGTGATCTCGTCCTGCAGCGCGAACACGTCGGTCAGTTCGCGGTCGTAGCGTTCGGCCCACAGATGGCTGCCATCCTCGGCGTCGATCAGCTGGCCGGTGATGCGCACGCGGCTGCCGACCTTGCGCACCGAGCCTTCCAGCACATAGCGCACGCCGAGTTCGCGCCCGACCTGCTTCACGTCGACGGCACGGCCCTTGTAGGTGAAGCTCGAATTCCGCGCGATGACGAACAGCCAGCGGATGCGCGACAGGCCGGTGATGATGTCCTCGACCATGCCGTCGGCAAAATAGTCCTGATCGGCATCGCCGCTCATGTTCACGAAAGGCAGCACGGCGATGGAGGGGCGGGCGGGTATGCCGAGGTCGGGCTTCGGTTTCTCCACCGGCGCCGCCGCCTCGGCCGCGGCTTCCTCGCGCACGGTGCCGACGAAACGAAAGCCCCGGCGCAGGATGGTGCGGACGAGGCGCTGCTGCTCGCCATTGTCCTGAAGGGCGCCGCGGGCGGCATTGACGCGGCTGGCCAGCGTGGCGTCGGAGACGATGCGCCCCTGCCAGACCGCATCGACCAGATCGTCCTTGCTGACCACCCGCTCGCGATTGCGGATCAGATATTGCAAGAGGTCGAACACCTGCGGTTCGACCGGGACCAGCTCGTTTCCCTTACGCAGTTCACGTCGGTCACCGTCCAGAGCGAAATCCTCGAAAAGATACGGCAAATTGCTGGCTCCAGATGAGGCGGAAACGCTGACCTGGACACTGTAGACGTGTCGTGACCGCAAAATCAAAGCCCTCTCAAGGGAAAATCAAGAGGTCCTGAATGCCGCCTCAAAGCGAGCGCGGCGGCCCCGGCGCATAGTCCTCCTGCAACCAACGCAAACAACGATTTGAAAAGGAGAACTCAAATGTCCAACACCGCAGCAAATTCCGTCGTCCTCGTCCATGGCGGCTTCGTCGATGGCTCCGGCTGGGAAGGGGTCTATAACCAGCTCAAGAAGGACGGCTACGACGTCACCATCGTGCAGAACCCGACCACCTCGCTCGCCGACGACGTCGCTTTCACCAAGCGCGCCATCGCCGCCGCTCCCGGCAACGTCATCCTGGTCGGCCACTCCTATGGCGGCGTCGTGGTGTCGGAGGCCGGCACCGATCCCAAGGTTTCAGCCGTCGTCTACATCGCGGCCTTCGCGGCGGATGCCGGCGAGTCGGTCGCGACCCTGATCGCCAACCCACCTCCAGGCGCAGCCGTGCCACCGATCCTGCCGCCCGTCGACGGCTTCCTGATGCTCGACAAGGCCAAGTTCGCCGCCTCGTTCGCCGCCGACGTGCGTCCCTCGCTCGCCTCCTTCATGGCGGACTCGCAAGTGCCGTGGGCCGTGGCCGCACTCGAAGGCAAGGTCACCAAGCCGGCCTGGAGGGTGAAGCCGAGCTGGTATCTCGTCGCCACCGACGACCATATGATCCCGCCGCCGGCACAGCGCCAGATGGCAAATAGGGCTGGCGCGACAACGGTCGAAGTGCCCGGCAGCCACGCGGTCTACGTCTCCGATCCCGCATCTGTCGCCAAGCTCATCGAGCAGGCCGCCGCCGGCGTCGGCAAGAACTGAACCGGCATGATCGAGATCAAAAGCCTGGGCGCTTGGCGGCGCCCGGGCTTTATCCTGTTCAGGCCATGAAGCGGCCCTCAGCCCTTCGGCAGGCCGCGCTCGATCAGCCGGGCGAGGCGCTGGGAAAAAGCCCTGGCGTCCGCCGGCTTGTCGCCGTCAAGCACGCGCGCCTCGTCGTAGAGAAGGTGGGCTGCATCGTCCTTGAAGGCCTGCTCGTCGTCGCCGAGGCTGGCCAGCGCCAGCACGCGGTCGTGCCGGGGGTTGATCTCGAGAATGGGCTTGGCGGCCTTGTCGAGGCGGCCGGCGGCGTTCATCAGCCGTTCGAACTGCCGGTCCGGGCCATGTTCCGGCGCCACGAGGCAGACCGCGCTTTCGGTCAGGCGGTCCGAGGCCTTGACGTCCGAGACGGCATCGCCAAGCGCCGTCTTGACGAAAGCCAGAAAGCCATCGACCTCAGGCGTCGCCGCCGTCTCCGGCTTCTTCGCCTCGTCGAGCAGCGGAATGTCGGAAAGTTCGGCCACGCCCTGTGTTACCGACTTGAACGGCTTGCCATCGAATTCCGGCGCCATCGTCACCCAGAAACTGTCGACAGGGTCAGTGAGCAGCAGAACCTCGATGCCGCGCGCCTTGAAGCCTTCGAGCTGCGGCGAGGCTTCGAGCCGGGCGCGGTCGTCACCGGCCATGAAGAAGATCGCCTTCTGGCCTTCCTTCATCGCGGCGACATAGTCGGCGAGGCCGCGCCAGCCTTCGCCCGATGCGGTCGAGCGGAAGCGGGCAAGCTTCAGCAATTGCTCGCGCCGCTCGTAATCCTCGTAAAGCCCTTCCTTGAGGACGACGCCGAAATTGTCCCAGATCTTGGCATAGGCTCGACTTCATTCTCCGCCAGCTTGGCGAGGTCGCCGAGCACGCGGTTGGTGAGGCCCTTGCGGATCGCGGCGAGCAGCGGGCTTTCCTGGATCATCTCGCGTGAGACGTTGAGCGGCAGGTCGGCGGAATCGACCAGTCCGCGCACGAAGCGCAGGTAGCGCGGCAGAAGGTCGGCATCGTCGGTGATGAAGACGCGGCGCACATAGAGCTTCATGCGGCCCTTGCGGTCCTGGTCGAAGAGGTCGAACGGGCGCGAGCCGGGCACGAAGGCGAGCACCGAGTATTCCTGTCGGCCTTCGGCGCGGAAATGGATGGTGGCGGCCGGCTCGTCATACTGGCCGGCGACGCCGCGGTAGAAGTCGGTGTATTCCTCGGGCTTGATCTCGGTCTTCGGCCGGACCCAGAGCGCGGTGCCGTCGGCGATGTCGCGCGCCTCGGCGCCGGGTTTTTCGACCAGCGTGATCGGCACCGGCACATGGCCCGACTGCGACTTGGCCAGTTGCTCGAGCCGGTAGGACCCGGTGTAGGATACGGCATCGTCCATGAGATGCAGCATGACGCGGGTGCCGCGCTTGGGTGCTGCTTCAAGCGGGGCCGGCGCGATCTCGTAGGAACCCTTGCCGTCGGACGACCAGCGCCAGGCCTCCTCGCTTCCCGCCAGCCGGCTGATGACGTCGACCCGGTCGGCCACCATGAAGGCGGAGTAGAAGCCGACGCCGAACTGGCCGATGAGCTGCGTGTCCTCGGTGCCGGAGCCGACGCGCTCGATGAAGGCGCGCGTGCCCGAGCGGGCGATGGTGCCCAGCGCCTCGGCCATGTCGTCGCGGCTCATGCCGATGCCGTTGTCCTCGACAACGATCCGTTTGTTGTCCGGATCGGCCGAGATCGAGATGCGCGGCTTGGGATCGTCGGCCAGCAATTCGGGATGGCTGACGGCCTCGAAGCGCAGCTTCTCGCAGGCGTCGGCGGCGTTGGAAATCAATTCGCGCAGGAAGACGTCCTTATCGGAATAGACCGAGTGCACCATCATGTGCAGAAGCCGCGAAACATCAGCCTCGAACGCCCTGGTTTCCGTCGCTTTGGTATCCGTCGTCATTTCAAGATTCCCACATAGTCGTTCTGCCCACCGCGCCATGCACGTTCCGGGATCATCCTTCAACCATTTTCAATTGCGCTGGCAACCGCGTTCAACAGGGGCCAGCGCGACCGACAATATCGTGATGTGGTGCGAAGGCGACAAGGGGTAAGGTGGGCACGGCGTCAGCTTCGCCGCCGGCGCTCGTCCTGCGCCCTACTTGCCCGCCATGTGGTCGGCAAGCGTCTGCGCCTGGGTGAGCAGCGCGGGGAAGGCTGGGTCGCTGGGCAGCTTGTCGCCCATGCATTTGCGATAGTCGCCGTCGCCTTTTTCCCAGGCGGCATTGGCGGTGTCATAGAGCTTCTCGTCCTTGGTCTCGGATGCCTGGGCGGCCAGTTTCTGGGCGGCCTCGTCCGCGGACGTCCACAAGGCCTCGCAGGCCGCGATCCTGGGAACAGGTGGCGTGGCGGGCGCCGAAGCGATCATGACGCTATTGCCCTTGACGAGCGTGACGACGACCTGCTGTTCGTGGATCGGCCCGACATCCTGCGTCCAGCCGCCGAGCCGCGCCATGGCGATGTCGGCGCCTTCGGGCTTTTTCAACGGAAAGTCGAGCGTTCCCATGAAGGCGGCGTCGCTGTTGATCGCCTGGGTGTAGAAGGCATCGAGCTTCAGCGCCTCATCGACGCCGGTGGGCAGTTTGAGACCCTCGTCGGTCTCGGCGGCCCGGGCCTGGAGCCAGCGATCCAGCAGCCCCCGCGTCGTGGCCACGAGGCTCGGGCCATCGTCGCCCTGGGTGTATCGCAGCCCGTCGAGCATGCCGTATCCGACATCGGAGTCACTCAGGCTTTCCAGATTGATGGTGCCGTTAGTCGGGAAATCCTTGACCGTCAAGGGGCCGAGAAGGGCGGACAGGCGCCCTTCGAGGTCGGCCCGCGCCTTGGCATCGGCGGCATCGAGGGTTTCCACGGGTGCATTCGAATTGTTCAGCTCGGTGATGGCCGCGATCGCCTTGTCGCGCGCGGCGATATAGTCGTCCTCGGGCGACGCCGCGAAAGCGGCAGTGCTCGCGAGCGCAAACATGACCGTCCAGACCAAGCGCATGACAGAACCTTTCTTCGTGGCGATCAACAGGCCTGGCAGCCATCGGGCAGCTTTGCGGCTATAATCTGGCGGAGGAGCGCGAACGAGGCAGCAGCCAACGGACCAGCTAATCCGGTTGGCAAGAGCTGGGCCGAAAGGCCGTCGGTGAGAGCATTGATGAGCCGGCTCACTGTTCGATGCCGGACCGGCTTGGGCCGGCCGCGTGACGGTGGCGAAGCCTATGGTCGAGATGCGATCTACGCGCCGATCTTCGCCAGCCAGAAGTCCCAGATCGCGGCTGGAGAGGCGAGGGGCGACTTTGCCGTTCGCGTCCGGGCAATCGTTGCTGCTCAGGGCGCGATGCTTTGAAGGTAGCGATTGTGCGCCAGTGTCGCGCCTTCGCCGTGTCAGCGTTCGATCCAGAGGCCAATTGGCTGAGCAGGCAGGAACTATTTCGTTCGAACAAGGTTTGTGCCCGTCGAGTGCTCATTCACCGGACTGTGAACGAGCAAAGCCCGTCCCGGCCAAGCCGGGGCGGGCTTTGTGTTTGGAACTTACCGGCAGACGAGACGCCGCTGAGGATCGCGGTCGGCGCGGTGCTGGGAAATCCGCACGAAATTGCCCTGCTTGGGAAGGCGGTCTCGGATCTCAGGCCGCAGCGGCCGGGACGGATTGCGGAACGAGGCGCCAGAATCCGCGTTATTCAAGACCGAACTAATGGAGGTAACCGTGAGAAAACTGATACTCTCATCCGTGCTCGCGCTTGCTGCCACAGCCGCTGTGACGTCACCGACCAAGGCACAATTTCTCTTCCCACCCTTCGGCGGCTATTTTGGTGGCTTCGGAGGGATGCCCTTCGCCTACCGCCCGTATTACAACCCGTATTACGGTCCGTATTACGGCGATCCGTACTACCAGCCTTACCGGCCGTACTTCGGCTATCGGCACAGGTATTACCACCGATACTACTACCCGCGCCGGTACTACTACCCGCACCGGTATTACCACCACAGGCGCCATCACAGGCACCACCAGCGGTAGCTAGGCGTGCCAGCGTTGGCCCTCGGCAGAACGACCAATCGTGAGGTAACGGCACTCATCGTTGAGGAGCCAGGCTCGCCTGCTCCGCGGCGGCCGGTGTTCGCCCCGGGATACCGTGTTCCGCTCATCCGGCAGCTTTGACCAGCCGATCCAGTACGGGGAAATCCTCCAAATCCCGGTAGGGCGTCAAATCGAGGTCGCGAGGGACAGCTCGCACCCTTTCCTCGTCAATCGACTTCTCGTTGCGCTTCATCAAGGCTTGGTAGGCCCGCCATGAGACACCGGCCGCGCGCACGGCATCCCGCTCGGTCCGCAGTGCTATCTGATGGGCATGCAGATAGTGAAGCCGCAATTGGTCAAGGAGGGATTTCTCGACGATTTCATGTGTGACCAAAAAGGGCGCAAGCTTTACTGACTGACCTTGCCAAGCCATGGTTCGCGGCAAGTGGCGATCGATATAGACGGTTCGCCCGTCCTTGCTGTAACCGGCAAGATAAGGGATATCGAACTGGTGGTTCACCTCGATGCGTCGCTGCAAAGCCAGCACGACGTCCGCAAGGACGGAGTTGCTCACATCTTCGGATTTGTGACGGGCTTCATCCTGGAGCTTCATCGGGAGCATCCCAAAGCAAACGTGCCGGTCCATCAACGAGGGCTTTCCCGCGTTGTTCCCGTGCGATCGTGCCCGAACCGGATCGGCAAACAGGGGATGCCGGAGCAGGAGTCTCGTGCGAATCCGAAGCAACCTCGGCGAAGGCGAGAGAGCGGCTTCACCGTTGCGAGCGAACTGGCAGCGCTTTCATACCCGATAGAATTCGCGATACCAGTCCACGAAACGCGGAACCCCGATCTCGATCGAGATATTCGGCTTGAAACCGGTCGCCTCCTCGAGCGAACTGACATCGGCGAACGTTGCCGGAACGTCGCCCGGCTGAATCGGCATCAGGTTGCGAATGGCTTTGCGCCCGAGTGCGTCTTCCAGCACATCGATCAACCGGCTCAACTGAACGGGCGTATTGCCGCCGATGTTGTGGATCCTGAACGGCGCGTTGCTGGTCGCTGGATCCGGCGCGGCACTTGTCCATTCCGGATTGGCCGTCGCGGGCTGCCGCATCACGCGGACAACGCCTTCGACAATGTCGTCGATATAGGTGAAGTCCCGCTGCATGTTGCCATGGTTGAAGACGTCGATCGGCTCACCAGCCAGGATGGCCTTGGCGAAGATGAACAGCGCCATGTCGGGCCGTCCCCACGGGCCATAGACGGTGAAGAAGCGCAGGCCTGTCGCCGGCAGCGCGAAGAGGTGGCTGTAGGTGTGCGCCATCAGCTCGTTTGCCTTCTTGCTTGCCGCGTAGAGGCTGAACGGATGATCGGCCGGATCATGCACGGAGAACGGCATGCGCGTGCTGCCGCCGTAGATCGAGCTCGACGATGCATAGACCAGATGGCCGACCGAGGTGTGCCGGCATGCTTCCAGGATGTTGAGGAAACCGCTGAGATTGCTTTCCGCATAGGCGTGCGGATTGGTCAGCGAATAGCGCACGCCGGCCTGCGCCGCGAGATTAACGACGATCTCCGGCGCGGTTGACTGAAACAGCGCCGAAATACGGTCTCGCTCGGTGAGATCGACATGCTCGAAACGAAAATTCGGGAATGCTTTCAACCGGTCGAGCCGGGCCTGTTTCAGGGTGACGTCATAATACGCATTCATGGAATCGAGGCCGACAACCTGCCGGCCTTCGGCAAGCAGCCTCTGACTGAGATGGAAACCTATGAAACCGGCCGCGCCGGTGATCAGAACTGGCCTGCTTGATGTCACGGCGTATCCCCAGCTTTCGTTTCGGGCCGAGCCTCACAGGTTTTCAATATTCTATCTCGCCAGGAATTTCATCCGGCTTGATGGCAGGCTTGATGTCGGACAGCGTTCCACACGGCCCGATCGTCTGAAAGATATGGACCTTTCGCCCTCCAGATCATGCTTGTGAGGTCCCGCCAGAACAAGCCCCTGCAAATCGCACGAACGGCAGGATCGTTTCGCCATGATCGCGCCGGTCGCTTTGGTATCGCCTCCTGACCCGGGGAACCATACCTTTTTGGAGAAGTTTTACCCATTGAAGGGCGAACCTTTCAAAGGAGATTTACCTATGAAACATGTTCTCATCACCAGCATGCTCGCGATCGGACTCGGCTGTGGCACGGCAATGGCCCAGACGCAGCAGCCGGCCGACAACCAATCAGGGGCGGACACGAACTGCACCTCCGGGACGGCTAACTGTAAGCCCGGCTCGAAGATGAACGGCCAGGCCCAGGAAAAGTCCACTACCAAAACGGACAAGCAGGCCCAGGGCAAGGCGAAGGCCCAGACTGACCAGCAGGCGCAGGGCAAGGCCGGCACCAGTACGGACCAGCAGGCCCAGGGCAAGACCAAGGTCCAGACCGATCAGCAGGCCCAGGGCAAGGCCGGCACCAGTACGGACCAGCAGGCCCAGGGCAAGGCCAAGGTCCAGACCGATCAGCAGGCCCAGGGCAAGACCGGCACCAGCACGGACCAGCAGGCCCAGGACAAGACCAAGGTCCAGACCGACCAGCAGGCGCAGGGCAAAGCCTCCACCCAGGACAAGACTTCGACTGCCTCGATCAACAATGTGACGGTTGAACAGAAAACCCAGATCACGCAGGTGATCAAGGAGACGAAGGTCCAGCCCGTAGCCAATGTCGATTTCGACGTTTCCGTGGGCGTGGAAATTCCGCGGCACAAGATCAGATTGCACCGCTTGCCTGCTCGCATCGTCAAGATCGTGCCGGCCTACGAATCCTACGAATATTTCGTGCTCGCCGACGGGCGGATCGTGATCGTCGATCCGGATTCACTCAAGATCGTTCTCATTTTGACCTGATGCATGTCGCGCAAAAGTGACCTCGGTCTTGAGAGAACGACAGGTATAAAACAAGACCCCAAAGCGCGTCGCCTCAATCGGTTTCGAGGCGACGCGCTTTGAAAGGACATAGGCCGCCTTGCCATTTTGGTGGGTGGGCCGAGCATATCCGACCGGGAGGACGATCGGCGCCATCGGCAAGAAAAAACAAGTCCAGCAGCGGCGGCAGTCAGTCACGCTGGCGGAGAGCCCAACGGATAGCTCGCTATTGCAGAGAGGATCCTGCGCTGAGCGCCTGCCACTCATTTTAGCGCTTAAGTGGAACGCATGGAAAAGCCCCGCCGACCGGGAGTCAAGCGGGGCCCTTGGAGCAATCCGCAAGGGACTGGCTGCGGGATTACTCAGTGATCCGGTAGGATCATCTTCAATATGGCCCTCAGGATAAGGTAACGCATCAGTCAAATAGATGAAGCGGACCACCTATTGTGCCGCGAGACCGGCGGACAAGGCCTCTCACCGACATCTCTCAGTCAAACCGGAACAAAAGCGTTTGGGCGGTGTTTATCGGGTGAAGGGCATCTTAGTTTTTTGGAGAATTCAAAATGAAAATCATGATCTTGGGCACTTTGGCGCTGTGCTTGGCCGCGCCTGCTGTGGCTTCGGCGCAAGACACCGTCGTCATCAACAGACATCACCATCATCATCGCGCCAATGTGGTCATCAATGAGGACGGCCAGCGCCTGCATCACCGCCACCATGGCCAGATCGCATTCTACGATCACGGCCGCCGGCATCATCGGCACGACAATGTCGTCGTGACAACGTCCATATCGCACCGCCATCACCATCATCACGTCGTGATCGAAAACGGCGGTTACTGATCTGATGTCAAGTTGCCTGGCTCCGCGATCTCGACGGAGCCGGGCAACGTGGCGGCGCCGCCGAGCTGACAAACGGCTGGAACAAAAGCATCGGGGAGAGGTTAACGATCGAAGGGACCGCAACGGATGCGGAACAATGATAGAACTTATGAACCTGGAACTGGCGCGGGCAAGGCAGCGAGTCAAACGGGCTGAGCTGGCCCTGTCTCGGGCCAAGGAATTGATGGATGAAGACTGTGGTGTCGGCATCAATATCGCGCTGTGCAGCCGGATCAGGTCCGCGCAGCAATATGTGGCCCAAGCCAGGGCCCGCCTGACGAAGATCAAACCGCCAGCTGCCAATCCTTAGGACGCCAGCCGCGCTCAGGCGCGCATCTTCCCTGAGCCATGACTGCAGTGGCAAGCCAGCAACGTCTCGACGTCCGCGCCCATAGCCGTGCGCATGAGAGATGCATCGCCTGAAGCGGTCGCTCGGACGGGACCAAGCCAAGTCTGCCGTTCCGCTGGGCCTCCGCGTTACGGCCGGCCGCGTCCTGCTTGTTCAGACAGCGCTTGAATTACGCCGTCTTCTGGCTGGTGAGCCGCTCGAGCGCATCCACGATCAGATCACAAAACTTCGCATGGTCGAGCTTCATCGCCACGGTATGGCGGAAGTCGACCTGCTCGCTCGCCGTGCCGCCGAAATGGCGCATGCCACCCATCTTCTCGAAATTGCAGACCGTCATGCCCTTGGTCCACCGTCCGGCAATTTCGACGCGGATGTCGGCCTTCTCGGTGGTGAAGACGCTTCCATCGATCATTGCCGCGACGCAGCATGCGTCGTGGACG
This sequence comes from Mesorhizobium sp. B4-1-4, assembly GCF_006439395.2. Lineage (NCBI taxonomy): Bacteria > Pseudomonadati > Pseudomonadota > Alphaproteobacteria > Hyphomicrobiales > Phyllobacteriaceae > Mesorhizobium > Mesorhizobium sp. B4-1-4. Next base: position 2,782,560 of record NZ_CP083950.1, on the reverse strand, counting down.
GCGGGATACTCGATTTGCAGCAGGCCGCCATGGGTGGTCGCAATGAACTCCCAGATGTCGAGGATGAACCTGGCGATCGGGCCGCCGACGGCGCGCACTCTGTCCTGCAGCTCCGGGGTGGCCAGCGCCTGGTGCGTGAGATCGAGCCCCACCATGGTGACGTCCCAACCGGCGCGGAACACCACGTCGGCGGCCTCCGGGTCGCCATAAACGTTGAACTCCGCCGCCGGCGTGATGTTGCCGCGCGTGTAGCTTCCGCCCATGGCGACCACCCGCTTCACCCGCTCGACGATGCGCGGATCCTTGCGGACGGCTAAGGCGATGTTGGTATAGGGGCCGACCGGGACAAGCGTGATCGTCTTCGGCTCATGCGCCATGACCGTGTCAATGATGAAGTCGACGGCATGCCGCTTGTCGAGCTCGAACGAGGCAGGCGGCAGCACCGGGCCATCGAGCCCGGTATCGCCGTGGATCTCGACCGCCAGCACCTGATCGATGATCAAAGGGCCGGGGGAGCCCTTCGCCACCGGCACCTTGATGCCATAGGCGGTGCACACGGAAAGCGCGTTGCGCGTGGTGTTCTCGACATTGTGGTTGCCCGAAACCGTCGTGATGCCGAGGAGATCGATCTTCGGATTGCCCGCCGCCAGCAGGATGGCGATGGCGTCATCATGCCCGGGGTCGCAGTCCAGGATGATCTTCTCCATGGTGGCACCTCTCTTGTCGGCGGATTCCGTTCGAACAAGAGACTGCCGCGTCCATGCAGTCAAGGTTGCGGTGGCCGAGCGACACGGGCACCCGCTCCCTGGGCAGGTCTGTCGCGCGATCGCAATGATGGGACGGCGAAACGCTCTTCGTTCGTTCGAATGACAACAAGCAAGGGATCAGGAGGTAGCGTGCGGGCGGGGCGGCATGGAGCGCCCCAGCTCGAACCAAGTGGAGAATAGAATCGCGGTGAGGGTCGCGACAGGTGGGATCAAGTGATGATTGATTTGCCGGATACCAGATCAAAATCTCCAAGCAGCGGCTTCACCTTTACCAAAAGACGACCCTTGATCTTAAGTCATGGGACATCTGGCAGGGGCAACGCCATGCTGTCCCTCGTTCCTTCAATCCTCATTCTGCTGTTGGCGTCCCCGGCCAACAGTCAACTGGCGCCCGAAGCGTCAGCGGTTGCCGCAACCAATGGCCACTCGCCGGTCGTGGTTTCGGACCAGACCGATATCGCGAAAGAACCGGACAAGGTGCCGCCCGGCGAGGATGAGGGGGCCTTGCGCCGCGAATTGGCCGCGGCACGAGCCGAACTGGCCAGGCAAGCGCAGGTCCTGAAAGAGCAGCGGCAAACGGACGAAGCGCTCACGCTCAACCTGGAGACGGCGCAGCGTGTCATCGAAAACTTCAGGGCGGAAGCCAGTCTCTGGGACAGCGGGAAAGGCGCCATGGCTGAAGCGCACCCCGCGAGCGAAGCCTCTCAGGCCGCCGCGACGCGAGCGCTTGATGACGAGCGCCATAAGGCAGAGCTCCTGGAACAAGAACTCACCACGGCTCGTCAAACGATCGATGCCCTCAAGACAGGCGCAAATCTGGCCGCGCAGGAGCGGGCCAAGGCCGTGAAGGCCCGGCAGGTGGCCGACGCCGCTTCAAACCAAGCCGGGCAAGCACTCAAACTGGAACGTGAACGAGCAGACGCAGCCATCCGTGACCTTGAGAGTGCTCGCAAGGAACGCGATGCCCTGAAGCAGAACTCGATGGAATTGAATGCGGCGCTGGAGCAAGAGCGTGAAAGGGCCAACGGTTTAGCCCGCAGCCTCAGTGCCGCGCGTGAGGAAATCGACCGCGCGAAGGATAAGCGTCGGAGCGCGGCCGTTGAGCGCGCGCCCAAGGCACGTACGAATGCACTTGCAAGTTCATCAACGCGTTCGGGCGCAGCCCGTAACCCGGGTTTGCCGAAAAAACAGAAAGTGAAGGGTCCAAAGCCTCCGCAAACTGTGTTGCTGGCAACCATTGCTCTTCCCATTGCATTGCTCCCAACCCGACCACCTGCGCAGTGAAAGACAAGCGAGCGACATGCATCCCGCAGGGGAGGATGATGATGAAAGAGTACTTCGCCGCCGCGTTGGCGATCGGTATCGGAATTGGGCCCGCCTCGGCTCTCGATGCAGGTGTAGGCGGTAAGGTTGGCGGCCTCGGGGTCGGCGCCGGAGCGAGCGTCGGTTCGCAAGGCGGATCCGTGGGGATGGGCACGAAGGTGGGCGGCGCAGGCGGAGCAAACGTCGGCGCGTCGGTCGGCGTCGATAACCGATCACCCGCCGCGGGCGTTGGTGCCAGCGGCAAGTTTGGCAATACAAGCGGAAGCCTTTCGAAGGGTCTCGGCCTCGGCAACGCCCCGCCCGCCGAAAACGGTTCGGCGACCGTTCCCGGCAAGCCGGCCGCTGCCAAGCCGGCCGCGGCCACGACAGCCACTGCCTCCGCCAAGGCCACCAGGCAATCGAATTTCCTGCCACCCGTCCTCAGGCCTTCCAAAGCCGGCGAGGGCGACCCCACCCCGGGATACCCTCTTCGATCCCTGGAGCCCGTTACAGCGAAACCCGGCACGCCAACCGCGATCGCGCGAGCCTGCCGCGCGGCGATCATGTCCGCCGCGAAGCCGCTTGGCGCCGTGCGCGTCAATGCCGTCAGCGCGGGTGCCTTGCACCACCGTGGAGGTGTACTCACGGCGCCGATCAAGGTGCGAATAGACTATGCAAGACAGGGCGGCATCGAAGTTCGGCAAGCGCAGGTCAGTTGTCGCCTCAATAAAGCGGGCAGGGTCACCGCGGTAACATAGCACCGAGCCTGAAAGAGGCATCGAGCGTGGCGATTTCGTCCTCGATGCGAAAGCGCTGAACGGCGTCCTCATAGCGCGGCAAGCCGGTTTCAATCTGGTCACGGCAATCCTCCCCTGGCGGCGCGCCATCGCATGGCGCGCTGTCGCCGTGACACTGGCATCAGATGGCGCCGATGGGCAACCATCGACGCCCCATCTCCTTGTCGGGGGCGTCGGCGGGGCTAAGACGGGTCCCTACTTCTTCAACGCAACGTCGAGCAGGGCGAGCGACATTCCTCCCAACAGGTCGAACGCTCTTTGCATTTCGGCCGTTCCACCGTCCGTGGCTTTCACGCCGCCCGGATCGCGATTTGGCGACGGCGGCGCCACGGTCGTCATCAAGCCGATGCTTTTCGTGACTTCGATATAGCAGATGCCGTGCGAGACGCGGTCTCCGAAGTGCTGCACGCAACCGAAATCGACCACCCGTTTTTCTCCGTCCTTGGTGGTGAACGTCGCCTGCGACTTCCTGTCGAGATGGTCGGCGCCGCCTTCCTCGCGCGACCTCTTGTCGGCCATCGCCTCCATTTGCGCGAATACGTCCGATCCATCGACATGGTAGAGATCGACGATATCCGCTTCCGGGCTGGCCGGATCGGTCACCGTCGCCGTGCACCTGATCTTGCTGTCGCCCGCCAGCCGGCCGCAGGTGAAAGTTCCCTGGAAACTGAAATTATTGCCCGTCTGGCCATTGATGTTGCCGATGCCTTCCGACAGGGCACCGTTCAGGGCCTCCTCGTTCACGCCGAATGAGTCGAGCGGGGAGGTCGGTATGTTCTGCGCCGTCGATGGCTGCACGGCCTCGGCGCGCGGCGCAGCCGTCTTCATGTGCCAGTCCGAAGTGTCGACACCGCGATTCCCCTCCAGGATGGCTGCCACGAGCGCGCCGGCGCCGCCGAGCTTGGCCGTCAGCTGGTCGAGCGTTTTCTCGTCTGGTTCGCCGGTAACCGGCAAGCCTGCCTGGCTTTGAAACGACTTCAACGCGCTCTTTGTATCCGATCCCGCGTGGGCGTCGATCCGGCCCTTGTAGTAACCCAGTTTGAGCAGCAGGACCTGCGCGAAAATCGTGCGGTCAAACAGCGCGTTATCCTCCTGGCTGATGGACTGATTGCGCTCGGAGAAGGTGGTTTGCGTGTGGCACAAGCCTTTCACCGCGAAGGTGCATGCCAGTTGGGCCTGAATGCGTGCATTGACCTCCATTGAGGCCTCGCAGGCTATGCCATAGCCGCCATTGTCGCCTGTGGCGACCGCCCCCCATCCGCCCTGGCATTCCAAGGCCAGCTGGCAATTGACGCCTTCTGCTCCCTTGCATTGCTCGAGCGCGCATTTACGCGCGGCTTCCCTGCTTGTGTAGCCGGAGCACCACCCATAGGACTCATCATCGCCGAAGAAGACCGCGCCAGCCGCCAGAGTGCTGCCGGCCGGCAAGAGACCCAGCAGAAGACAGCCAAGCATGAGACAGAGGCGCTTCATCGCAGCCTCCGATTTCCGTCTCGGAACATCTTTCGCAGGCGGTGACGGCGGCGGCTGTGTTCGGCGATGCCGCGGCCGAACGGGAGAGGCCTCTCAAGTGTCGGGAGCATCAATCCGCTCATGGCGACCAGACCTGGACAGGTCCGCCTTTTGCGGCCTGGGTTTCGGGCAAACGTGTGTTTGCCTTGCCAGACATCATCTCACGGCCGCCGGCTCGCGTCCCCCTTTATAGTGATGAAGACGCGATGTCGGGTCGGTCGAAGCTGCGGCAGAGGAGGCACGCTGCGCAGCGCCTGGCCGGTCCGAGCGCGGCGGGCAGGGGTACGAGTCGCGGAGCCGCTTACAAGTTCGCCTCGGCGAAGATGCGCGCCGCCCAGTCGAGGAACACGCGCAGGCGCGGCGAGAGCTGCCGGTTCTGCGGGTAGAGCGCCGACAGCGGCGTCGGCGAGGGTGGGTAGCCGGCCGGCACCTCGACGAGCGTGCCGTCGGCAAGGTCCTTCTCGAAGCGATAGCGCGGCGCCTGGATAAGGCACGTGCTGCCATTGGCTACTTAGCTGCTTGTCGCACCGGCCCAGTCTACCGCGATCTCGGCGAACAGCCAGTCGCGGAACGCCCGGACCTTCTTCTGGCGCAGTGCCCCCTCGAGGTAGACGACGTAGTAGCGGGCGGCGGATTTCAGCGCGAGATTGAACGGCCGTACCAACCGTCCGGCCGCAAGGTCGGCCGAGACAAGCGCGCTGCGGCCGAGCAGCACGCCTTCGCCATGCACGGCGGCCTCCACCGCGAAGGTGGCGGAATCGAAGCGCACGCCGCGCTTGGGGTCGATGTCCTCGACGCCGGCCTGCTGCAGCCATGTCGCCCAGTCGATGCGAAAGGCATCGTGGATCAGCTTGTGATGCCGCAAATCCCCAGGCTGGCGCAACGGATGTTCGCCTTGCAGGAGTTCCGGGCTGCAGACGGGGAAGACCTCCTCGTCGGCAAGAAATTCAGCCGTCACGCCGGCATAGCCGCCCCGGCCGTAACGGATGGCGATGTCGATGCCGTCGCTGACGAAATCGGCGAGCACACCGGAGGTGGAGAGCCGCACGTCGATGTCGGCGTTGGCGCGGTGGAAGCGGTGCAGCCTAGGCACCAGCCAGCGGCCGGCAAAGCCGTCCGACGTGCTGACATTCAGGATGCGCGTCGAGCGGTCGGGAGTGGCGGCGATGGTCGCGGCGGCGATCCGGTCGAGCGCCTTGCCGACCTCCACCGCATAGGCAGCGCCCACGGTTGTCAGGCGTACGGACCTTGTCCCGCGATCGAAAAGCTGGATGCCAAGCCTGTCTTCTATGTTGCGGACGGCGCGGCTGACCGCGCCATGGGTGAGGTTGAGCTCTTCCGCCGCCTTGGAAAAACTCAAATGCCTGGCGGCAGCGTCGAAGGCGGGCAGGGCGGTTAGAGGTGGCAGTCGGCGCGGCATGATCTCGATCTGTGAGCGTTGCTCACAAATCCTGCACAAAGAGTCGTTTGTCGTCCAGCCCGAAAACACCCAATATCCAGGTGTAGCGCGCATCCAGATCGGCCTTCGGAACACCGGATGCGCTGAAATGACCAATCACAGTGTGAGCAATCGTCACGCTCGCCCTCGCGGCGGCACCGGCGCGCTTGCGCACAGTGAAACAGGAGACGGACAATGACCTTGACCCTTGGACCCATCGGCGCCGCGATGAGCGGCCTTGCCAGGCGCAGTGCCGCAACATTCGAGCGCCGCCGCACGCTGCGCCGGATTTCCCGGCTTTCAGACCACCGTTTGCGCGACATCGGCCTGGAGCGCGACTGGGACGGCTCCATCCTTGGCAATGGGAGGGGGATATGACCAGCACCCTTATCATCGGCGCCACCGGGCTGCTCGGCAGCGAGATGGCCAAGGCCAGCGCGCGCAACGGCGACAGCGTCCATGTGCTGGTCCGGCCGGCAACTGCGGGCAATGAAGAGCGGATGCGCCCGCTGAAGGAGCTCGGCGCCACGGTCCATGTCGGCGATCTCGACGACTATGACAGCCTTGTGCGCGCCGTCGGCAAGGCCGATCGCGTTATCAGCTCGGTGCATGTCAGTTCGGCCAGCGAGATGACGCTGGTGCGCGCCGTCAAGGACGCGGGCGTTTCACGCTATGTGCCTTCCGCCGGCTTCGGCCTCGACTTTGCCGCCGCCGCGCCGGGCTCGATCGAACCGCTCGACCTCAAGAGAGCCATCTTCGATGCGGTCAGGGAGGCCGATCTGCCCTATACGGTGATCTACACCAACGGGTTCTTCTCGACCTGGGTGGCGACACTGGGCGACCTGACGCGCTTCGGTTCGACGCCCCTGCCGCCGGACGAGGTGACGCTCTATGGCGACGGCAATGTGCCGGCGACATTCGTCAGCGAAAAGGACATCGCCGCCGTCACCATGCGCGCGCTGGAGGATCCCGGTGCTGTCCGCAGTGAAATCCGCATCGCGCAGAACAGGATCACGCAAAGCGCGATGATCGATCTGTGGCGGCGCGTGAGCGGCCGTTCGCCACGCATCGTGCGGCAGAGCGCCGAAGAGCTGGAGGCGATGATCGCGCAAGTCCCCGGCCTTGGATTGCTGCGGGCGTTCTGGATCCGCGGCGAGACCGCGCTGCAAACGGCCAATCCTGAAGCGGGCGCGCTTTATCCGGAGCTGACGTTCGAGACGATTGAAAGCGCCTTCGTGGCGTTGGCGGCGACGAGCGGAACAGGTGGCTAGGCTAGGCGCGGCCCCGCATGCCTTGGGTTCCTCGCCCCTGCCGAAGGCGGGGGAGAGGTGGCCGCGAAGCGGCCGGAGAGGGGCCTCGTCAAGCTCCGGCTTTGCAAATGGAACCTCTGGACATAATGCGCGAGGCCGGCGCTGCCCCCGCTCCGTCTCGGCTTCGCCGAGCCACCTCTCCCCCATTTCATGGGGGCGAGGAACCCAAGCTTTCTGGCCGTTTCGGCCAGCAAGAACCTTCAGCCCTTGCCTCCAATGCTGTATTCAGCGGCCCAAGTGCAAGGAGCTTTGGATGACCGCAACCCCTACCGCCCCCGCCGACACCACCTGGCAGGACGATGTCCGTCAGGGCGTGCGCCATGTGCGCGACCTGGCCTCCCTGCCGCTGTCGCCCGCCGAGCGCGAAGCCGCGCGGGAAGCCGCCAGCCGCCACAAGGTGCGCGCGCCGAAAGCCTATCTCGACCTGATCGACTGGAGCGATCCCGCCGACCCGATCCGGGCACAGGTGATCCCGTCGCCGAGCGAACTGGAGGAGGCGGAGGGCGAACTCGGCGACCCGATCGCCGACCATGACTTCAGCCCGGTGCCCAGGCTGACGCATCGCCATGCCGACCGGGTTCTGTTGTTCCCGACCTATCAATGCGCGGTCTATTGCCGGTTCTGCTTCCGCAAGGAATCGCTGACCTCGATTGGCCGTGGCTATACGCGCGAGGCGCTGGAGCCGGCGCTGGCCTATATCGCAGCTCATCCCGAGATCCGCGAGGTGATCCTGACCGGCGGCGACCCGCTGTCGCTGCCCGACAAGGCGCTGGCCGAGATCCGTGCCCGCATCGAGGCCTTTGCCCATGTGCGGCTCCTGCGCATCCACACACGCGTGCCGGTGGCGCTGCCTTCGCGCATCACATCCGGGCTGGTCGCGGCGCTGCAGGGCCGGCTGATGGTCACAGTCGTCACCCATTTCAACCACGCGCGGGAGATCACGGACGCTGCCGAGGCAGCCTGCCGGACGATGCGGCAGGCGGGCTTCGTGCTGCTCAACCAGAGCGTTCTGCTGAAAGGCGTCAACGACAATGTGGAGGTGCTGGAGGAGCTGTGCCGCGAGCTGATGTACCGGCTCGGCGTCAAGCCCTATTACCTCCACCATGGCGACCTGGCGCGCGGCATGGCGCACAGACGCACCACGATCGCCGAAGGGCAGGCGCTGGTGGAAGCGCTCAGGGCGCGGCTGTCCGGCATCTGCAATCCGGTCTACGTGCTCGACCTGCCCGAAGGCGGCGGCAAGGTGCCGCTCGGACCGTGTCACCTCGAAAAACGCGACGGAGACAGCTGGCGGATACGCGGACTGGATGGCGCGGTGAGAGATTATCGGGAGATCGTCGGCGAAGGGGACGACGAGCACGGCGCCTAGTCCCCTGGAACAAAAGTAAGCTTCATTTTGTTTGGCTTCTGTCACAAGAGCAGGAGTTTGATTCATGGCTGGCAGGCAGGCGGACCTTGTCGTTCTAAGCGACGCGGATAGAGGTTTCCTCGAATCTCAGGTGCGCCGGCATAAGGCGCCGCGCTCCTTGTCGGATCGATGCCGGATGGTCTTGCTGTGCGCGCAGGGTTTGCAAAGCAAAGACGTTGCCGAACGCCTGGGTGTTCACGAGCACACGGTTGGCAAGTGGCGCCGTCGGTTCGTACAGGATGGTATTGAAGGGCTGACAGATGAATATCGTACCGGTCGACCGCGAACTGTCTCCGATGCCCAGGTTGCTCAGGTCGTCGAGCGTACGTTGAACACCACTCCCCAAGGATGCCACGCACTGGTCCATCCGTTCGATGGCAGCCGACCGCGGCCTTTCTCATACCACCATCCGTCGGATCTGGACCGCGTTTGGCCTGCAGCCGCATCGTACCGAGACATTCAAGCTTTCCTCCGATCCGCTCTTCGTTGATAAGGTGCAGGACATCGTCGGCCTCTATATGTCACCACCGGACCGGGCGATCGTGCTATGCGTGGATGAGAAATCGCAAATCCAGGCATTGGATCGCGAGCAGCCGGTTCTGCCTATGGCACCGGGCGTCGCCGAACGGCGTACTCATACTTATGTTCGCAACGGCACGACTTCTCTGTTCGCCGCGCTCGATGTTGCCACTGGGGCGGTGATAGGTCATTGCTACAAGCGTCACCGGGCCACCGAATTCCTCGACTTCCTGAAGCGGATCGACACCGAAATGCCCAATGGCCCGGACGTGCATCTGGTGATGGACAACTATGCGACCCACAAGACGCCGAGGATCAAGGCTTGGCTCGCGCGCCGTCCACACTGGCATGTTCACTTCACGCCAACGTCGGCATCCTGGATCAATCAGGTCGAGCGGTGGTTCGCAGAGCTGACGCGAAAGCAGTTGCAGCGCGGCGTACACCGTTCCACCGCAGAACTGGAAGCTGATATCGACGCCTTCATCGAAACCCACAACGAGAACCCGACCCCATACAAATGGGTCAAATCCGCCGACCAAATCCTCGCGTCGGTCAAGCGCTTCTGCCAGAAGACAATGAACCGAACTTCAGATTCAGGTGACTAGGACGTAGAGTCACTATCGCGTAACGAGTGCGGACTGCGCAAGCGGTCATCGGTTTGAACCTGACTGGACCATCTCACACGCGGGAACTAAAACGTCGCTATGGCCTATTGGGTGAAGCGTATTGCGCTAAAGGATGGCGAAGTAGTCACGGAGCGTGAGCTTCGTGAAGATGAAAACCGATTTGCTGGACCGGCTCCGGTGGTCGGTGATTTGATTGAGGTCCAATGTCGCGGGCGTAGGTTTATGGCGGAAGTCAAATGGGGAAATTGGCCCGGTCGCGCTCATTCAGACGATTGTGTTATACCGCTACGAGTTGCTGAGGTCGGGCTTGATCCGGCAACCCCGCTTCGTTTTCCTACTCTTGGGCCAACCGCATCGCGGGATGACTGATTTCCACCAAGTTCGGTCATTTCGCGCTAATGAGTTCACCGCCTAATCTGCGCCATCAACAAACGCTAGCACCACCACGCGCGGGGCGACGCAATAGGCGAGGTTGACCTTGCGGCCCGTCCTCGTCATCGCGCGGCCCGTGCCGAGGTCAACGGCGATATCCTCATAGCCGAGGATCTGGCGATCGAGCGGATAGGCCGCCTTGTAGACCGCCTCCTTGGCGCAGAAGAGGATGCGGCCGGCAAGCAGGCGGTCGGCCGTGCCGATCTGATCGGCGTTTGTCGAGACGATTTCGAAAATGTCGTCCGGCAGAGGTTGGGCGGGTTCGACGTCGATGCCCAGCGAGCGGATGCGGCCGACGGGTGCGACCGCCGCCACGGCCATCTCGTCGTCATGGGCGAGCGAACCCGTTATGCCGCGCGGCCAGACCGGAGCGCCCGACGGCGCGCGCAAGATGGCGACGTCGCGGATGCCGATATCGGCCAGCAGCCTGTGCGCGACCAAGCGCGCCGCGCCGCTGGCGCGCCGCATCGCCGGCTGGCGCGCGGGGAGGGAGCGCGCTTCCTCGGGCATGAGATGGGCTTCGTCGGTCTCGCGTATCAACCGGCATCCGGTCCGGACGCCGCCGGGCGCGATAGCCGCCATGGCCTCGAGCAGCGCGCCTTCGGCGGAGGGCGGCCGCGTCAACGACCGTCCGCCGGCAGGACGAGGTCGGCGATCATTTCGCCGTCCTCGTCGAGACCTTCTTCGAGGAAACCGGCGGCGCGATAGAGCCGGCGCGCCGCTTCGTTCTCCGGTTCGTAGCAAATCGAAACGTGGCTGATATGGCCGAGCCCGGCGATCTCGTCCAGCACCTGGCGCAACGCGGCCTTGCCATAGCCTCTGCCCTGCCAGGCGCGGTCGATCATGAAGCGGTAGATGCGCGCCTCGTCGTCATCGTCGGGCGCCTCGTACATCAGGAAGCCGACGACACGGTCGCCGGCCATCACGACGCGGGGCCTTGCATCCCGGTCGGACCGCGCCTCCTTCAGCGATTCCGCATTGCTGGCGACAAAATCCACCTGGTCCGGGGCCAGTTCCAGCGACGCGACCAGGGCCCGGTTGGCCTTGGTCACTGGAGCGAGACGGATATCCACGGTGTTGGCCGGACGACCCGTCAAAGGCGCCGTCCCCGGGACCTCGAGGCCGGCTCTCCCGATGGCCATGCCGGGCCTCAAGCGGAGGCCTTGGCGCCACCGTCCGTGACCGGTTCGACGAACCGGTGCAGCTTGGCCGGGTTGCCGCGCCAGATGGAGTAGGGCTCCAGCTCCTCGCCCTTCATCACGAAGGCGTCGACATCGGCCACCGAGCCTTCGCCCATCACGACGCCGTAATGGACAAAGGCGGACGGTCCGAGCGTGCAGCCCTTGCCGATGCGGATGTAGTCGGACTTGAACGCACCTTCTTCCAGCGAGTGGGCCTGGATGACGCAGCCCTCGTTGAGGGTGACGTCGTCGCCGATCTCCACCAGGGAGCGTTCGGTCAGGTTGGCGCCGCCGTCATAGACGCGCTTGCCCACCTTCACACCCAGCAGGCGCAGGATCATCGGCCGGAAAGGCGTGCCGCTGAACAAGCGCACGATCGGCGAATCCGCAAGCTTCCAGTGGCGTTCATGGCGCCAGAACGTGACATCGTAGATCGTCGTCATCCGCGGCTTCAGCCTGCCGAAGCCGAGACTGGCTCGCTCGACCAGGATGTAGAACGGAATGGTGATCGCGGACGTCAAGAGCACGGCGACGAAGAGCGCGACTTCGGCCCATTCGGTATAGTAGTTCAACGCGCGGTCCCAGATCGCCAGCGTGGCGAACAGCATGACCCATTGGACCGCCATGAACAGGGCCACCGTCACCAGATTGTGCAGGTTCTTGTGCGGGATGCGCTGACGCCGGTCTTCCTCGTCGATGCCGGCTATAAGCTCCTTGTCGCGGTTCACCATGCGGGGGATTTCGAAGGGAGGCGAGCCCAGGAGCCCGACATTCTCGCGCAACGGCCCGTCGACCGGGATCATCACCTTGGTGCCGAGCAGGCAGTTGTCGCCCGTGCGTCCATCCGGCGGATAGTAGATGTTGTTGCCGAGATAGTTGCGTTCGCCGATCTTCGTCCGCTCCAGCCTGAAGGCGGTGGCGGATTTGTGCATGTTGATCATGAACAGCCCGTCCGACACCATGGTCTGGGTGCCGATCTCGCACAGAAGCGGGTTTTCGTGCTGCTGGTTGGAGCCGAAGTTGGAGCCGGTCTGCACCACCTTGTTCAGCTTCCAGCCGATGGCGCGCATGTAGTGCACGATCGCCGAGCTGTCGCCGAACAACAGCCCGAGCACGCGGGAGTTGCTGGTGAATTCGGCGACGGTCTGCAGCCAGTAGCGGAAACCGTAGAGCGTGTAGGTGCGGCCTGGCTTCAGGATCAGGTTCGTCAGGCGCGGTATCAGCGTCGCGGCGAGGAAGGCGGCGGCGATATAGCCGAAGAGCGTGACCGTGGTGCCGATCGCGACTACGCCGATCGTCTCCTGATAGTCGTCGCCGACATTTTCCCAGTAGCTGTGGAACAGCAGCGGCAGGGGGGTGACGATGGCAAACAGGCCGACCAGATGCGCCGCCTCGAAGAGGAAGCGGCGGATGTTGGACGGATTGACGTTGCGCATCTTGCAATAGTCCGCCGTGGTCGGCACGGCCGGCGACCCATGCCAGTGCTCGCCGTCGGGAATGCTTTGCCCGCGCTGCAGCGAGGAAGAATGGCCGAGCTGGCCGCCGTCGCCGATCGAGGTGTCGATGTCGATCGTGCAGCCGACGCCGACGAAGGCATCGCGGCCGATGGTCAGCGGCCCGGTGTGGATATAGCCGGACTGGGCGCGGTAGCCGAGGATCATCGATTCCTTGCGCAGGATGGTCCGGGCGCCGATGGAGATCAGATCGGTGCAGACCGGCACGGAGCGGGATTCGATGACCGCGTTCTTGCCGATCCTGGTTCCCAGCAGCTGCAGATAGAGGCTGTAGAGCGGGCTGCCGCGGAACAGGACGACCGGCGCCGAGCGGATCAACGTCTTGACCACCCAGAAGCGATAGTAGCGCAGGCCCCAGATCGGGAACGCCTCGGCCTTCCAGCGGCCGACCAGCAGCCATTTGGCGGCGACGGCGAAGCCCGACATGCCGAAGAACACACCGGCTGAAAGCGCCACGCAGCGCAGATAGAGCTGGACCGGGTCGTCGAGCGCGTCATAGACCCAGTTGAGCCCGTGATTGACTGCCCAGAGCGCTAAATAGCTGTAGACCCCGTAAAACAGCAGCTGCGCCATTCCACAGGTCCAGTAGGCGAAATTCGATGCCTGGCGGGTGAGGACGGGCTCGTTGGTGGCCGTCGTCATCTCTTCCGGCACGCGCAGGTGCTTGGCCAGGCGCGCCACCGTCGGGTAGAGATAGATGTCGCGCATGGAGGTCGTGGCCCATTCCTTCCTGGTGCGCACGCGCGCGCAGAAATGGGCCATGAGCAGCGAGTTGGCGCCGAGATCGTCGAAGAAATTGTCCTCGACGGACACGTCGTCGAATTTCAGCACGGCGCACAGCGCATCGGCCAGGAAGCGCTCGTCGTCATTGCCGGGCGCCACCATCGTGCGGCCGACCGACAGCCGCACACTTGTCGGCTTCGGCAGCTGGCGCAGGTCGATCTTGTTGGAGACTGTCATCGGGATCGCCGGCAGTTCCTCCAGATAGGAGGGCACCATATAGTCCGGCAGGCGCCGCTTCATCGTCTGGGCAATGTCGGCGCGCGACAGCGGCGGCTGGCCGGCCTTGGGCGCGTAATAGGCAACGAGCTCGACGCGGCCGGGCTCGATCTCCCAGGTGGTGACGGCGGCCTGCGCGATCTCCGGCTGATCCAGCAGCACCGCCTCGATCTCACCGAGTTCAATGCGATAGCCCCGGATCTTCACCTGGGTGTCGATGCGCCCGTTATACTCGATCTCGCCATCGTCGTTGATCCGGCCAAGGTCGCCGGTGCGGTAGATGCGTTTCGACGGATTGTTCGGCAGGCCGACGAAATCGGCGATGAACTTCTGCTCCGTCAGGTCCTGCCTGTTGAGATAGCCGACAGCGAGCCCGATGCCGGCGATGCCGATCTCGCCCAGTTCGCCGGGCTCGGCGAGTTGCGGCAGGGACGGGTCGAGGATGACGATCGAATAGGTGGGCAGCGGCGCGCCGATGGTCACCGGACTGTCCGGCGTCAGCGCGGCCATCGTCGCCGTGACGGTCGCCTCGGTCGGGCCATAGGTGTTGAGTATCTGCCGTCCCGGCTTCGACCAGCGCACCACCAGATTGTGCGGGCAGGCCTCGCCGCCGACCAGCAGCGTGTGCAGGCTGGGCACGTCGCTGGTCATGGACGACAGCAGCGTCGGGCTGCAGGCCATGCAGGTGATGTCGTGATGGCGCAGGAAATCCGCGAGCTCCTCGCCTACCAGCGGCAGCTGGCCCGCCGCCGGCACGACGGTCGCGCCGGCGGCGAACGGCACCCAGATCTCCTCGGCCGAAAAGTCGAAGGCGATGGTCATGCCCTGGTAGACGCGGTCGCCCGGCTGGTATCCGTAGGAAGCGGCGGCCACCCGTATGAAGTTGACGAAGCTCTGGTGCTTGATGACCACGCCCTTGGGCCGGCCGGTGGTGCCCGACGTGTAGAGGATGTAGCAGGTGTCGTCGGGTGATGCCGCCGCAGGCGGCGCCAGCGGCGCGTCGGACCGTGCGGCAATCTCGGCGGCGGCGCTGTCGATCAGCACATAGGGGACGGGCAGAAGTTCGGCCCGCGACGCGTAGGCGGCGATGGTGACGATCAGCCCCACGCTGGCGTCCTCGATGATGAGCGACATGCGCTCTTCGGGAAAGGCGGTGGCCAGCGGCACGAAGGCCGCGCCCGCCTTCATCACGCCGAGCAGGGCGACATAGGTTTCCGCCGACCGGTCGAGGATAAGCCCAACCCGGTGACCGGGCCGCACGCCGCGTTCGATCAGCAGGCGCGCGAACTGGTTGGCGCGCTTGTCCATTTCTTCGTAGGTCCAGGCACGCCCCCCGGAGATCACCGCCGGCAAGGTGGAGAACGTCGCGGCGAGCTGTTCGAAGACCGCATCGAGCCGCTCACCGGGCTGACCCTGCCGGGCGAAATCGGCGCCCGTCAAAATCTGGGCGCGTTTATCCGTGCCGGAACCGGAGGCAATCCTTACAAGTGCATCGACGCTGTCCAGGCGAGCCCCTTCGGGGTCTCCGCCCGATCTCTCCCTGTCCAGTTCGGCGACATCGACACCGTGATCCATTTCCAAAACTTTCTCGTCCTGACCGAACAGGCACATCTCGCTCATGCCGCCGCGCCGACAGGCATTCGGCTGTGCCGCCGCTGCAATTTGACCGTTGTTGATGGAGGTGGAATGACTGGCGCTTCCATCATGGAAGAGCCTGGAATTCCGACCGGCGATCGATGACCGCCGAGTCGCACCCCTCTTTGGCCGGCCCGATATCACATATTCGGCGCTCTGTCTTCACATGTTCGGGAGCAGGGCACGGAGCACATCGCCTCGGCGCTGCCGGCGGCGCCCGACATGCCGAACAGCACCCCCAACCTTCCGTTCGAACCTCGTTGCATTGCCCCGTACCAAACCCCGTTCGCCCGCGCGGCGGCCAATTTCCGGTCGCTGAGGGATGGTTATGCCATCCGATCTTTTCGCCAGTTTTTCCGAACTGTTGAATATTGTTTCTGGATTGTGTCTGGGCGCCCTCTCCGCATGGCCGCTGCCACCAGATTCCAGCCTTCCAAAAAAATCTCGCCGCAGCCGGGAATAAAGCGCGGTCTTGCCGGGTCCTCCCTACAGCGGGGCCATTTCAGCGGCCCGCGTCGAGGAAACGGGACAAGGAACTTACCGAATGACCAAGCTCGCTCTCAGCGTGGCTGCGATGCTGCTTGCCTCGAGTTCGGCCTTTGCCGGCAGCGCCCATGGCGCGCAATCAGCGGCGGAGGGCAGGGGCCTCCGCCATTTCCATCCGTGACAGCCACCACTCACCAGAGGAGATCCCAATGTTCAGCATGACACGCCGCACAGTGCTTCAGTCCGCCGCCGCCG
This sequence comes from Mesorhizobium sp. B4-1-4, assembly GCF_006439395.2. NCBI lineage: Bacteria > Pseudomonadati > Pseudomonadota > Alphaproteobacteria > Hyphomicrobiales > Phyllobacteriaceae > Mesorhizobium > Mesorhizobium sp. B4-1-4. Next base: position 2,766,379 of record NZ_CP083950.1, on the reverse strand, counting down.
CTGCCGCCTTCGGCCTTGCCGGCAAGCTTGAATTCATTCGCCCCGCTTTCGCCGAAACGCTGGTGGAACCCAGCGTCGGCTTCTACAAATACACGGTCGGCGACATAGAGGTCACCGCCGTCTATGACGGCATCTGGCGCAAGCCGCACGATCCGGCCTTCATCAAGGGTGTCTCGGTCGACGACACCAAGGCGGCGCTCGCCAAGGCGGGGCTGACCACCGACTTCATGCCCATTCCGCTCACCGTCGTGGTGCTGAAGATGGGCGGCCGGCTGATCATGATGGATGCCGGCTCGGGCGTCGGCCAGTGGCAGACCAACGCCACGCATCTGCCGGCCAACATGGCCGCCGCCGGCATCGACTACAAGGCGATCGACACCATCATGATCTCGCATTTCCACCCCGACCATGTCTGGGGCCTGATGGAGAAGGGCACCAACACGCCGGTGTTCCCCAATGCCGAGCTGATCGTCAACGCCACCGAATACAATTGGTGGACCGACCCCAGCCGGCTGGCGAAACTGCCGGAAGGCCGCAAGCCGGCCGGCAAGCGCATCGCCGAAAACTTCCCCAAATGGAAGAACTGGAAGTTGGTCGAGGACGGCGCCGAGGTCGCGCCCGGTATCCAGATCATCGCGGCACCCGGCCATACGCCCGGCCATTCGGTGTACCTCGCCAATTCCGGCAAGGAGCAGTGCATGGTCTCGGCCGACACCATGTATGTGCCGGCGCTTCTCGCGCCGCATCCGGAGTGGCAGGGCAGCTACGACCAGGATGGGCCGACCGCCATCACCACGCGTCACAAGATCATCGACCGGGTGATCGCGGACAACATCCGCGTCTGCGGTTCGCACTTCCCGTTCCCGGGCACCGGCACCTTCGTCAAGGACGGCGGTGCCTATGGCTTCACCCCGGTTCAAATTTGAGACCGTTTGGAAACCCTATTCTGGTGGCGCCAGAGCGAATTTCGAAACGGTCGAGCAACGCTAGCCTCAATCAAAGCGAGAAAGACAATGAAACAGTCTCTTTTGGGCAGAAACGCCCTGTTCGGCCTGCTCGGCGCGATTGCCGTGCTGACCGTCGTTCCCGTCGCCACGATCATGCCGGCCTATGCGGTGGATGACGTAGAAGGCGCCGATGCGCCGGACCTCACCGCCGTCAAGGCCAAGATCGACGCCAAGGACTACAAGGGCGCGCTGGCCGACCTGCGCGATCTCGCGCAGGACAATCAGCAGGCCGATGTCTACAATCTGCTCGGCTTCACGCTGCGCAAGACCGGCGACACCAAGACGGCGCTGACCTACTACGGCAAGGCGCTGGAGCTGAAGCCCGACCACAAGGCCGCCCGCGAATATCTGGGCGAGCTCTATGTCGAAACCGGCGACATGGACAAGGCCAGGGAGCAACTGGCATCGCTGCAAAAACTGTGCCCCGCCGGCTGCGACGAGCTTTCCGACCTGCAGAAGGCCATCGACACCAAGGTGACGAAATAGCAGCGGCCTTTCTCTCCCCTCGCGGGACCACTTGCGGGAAGGGATAGGGGTGGGGGTACTCGTAGGGCGAAAGCCTTGGCCCATATGCGATTGCCCTGCCCAAGGACGTGGGGAGAAGGTGGCCGCGAAGCGGCCGGATAAGGAGGCCTTGGCGCCGACGCCAGTCCCCACAAAAAGTTTGGGCGCTCGTGGCTGGCGCCCATTGCCGGAGCCGGCATCCTCTCCCTCGCGCCGGCTCCGGCCCTTTCGCCGAATGCCGGGCGGGCGCCGTTTCCGCGTGTCCGGCAGGGCGCGGCGCCCGCTGTTACCCAAAATGGAGGTTGACCATGATACCGACCGAACCCGCCGCGAGGCTGCACCGCCTCGTCACCAAGCTGTACCTGGGGGACGCGGCCCTGCTCGCCGGCCGGTTGCTGCTTGCCCTCATCTTCCTGCATGAGGGCGCCACGCTGGCCACCCATTTCGACGCCGCCGCAAAGGCGATGGCAGCGCTTGGCGTCGGCCTGCCGCTGTTCATTGCCACCATCGCGCTGCAACTCGGGGCAGGGCTCTCTATCGCATCCGGCCTGCTGACGCGGCTGGGGGCCATCGGACTCGGCCTGTTCTGCCTGGCCACGGCCACGCTGTTCCACGCCAACTTCGCCAGCCGGAACGAGCTGCTGCATTTCGAAAAGGACCTGGCGATATCAGGCGGCATGTTCGTGCTGGCCATCGCCGGCGCCGGCAAAATTTCGCTGGACTGTCTGCTGGCCCTCTATCTAGGGCAGCGGCAGCGCGACAAGGACATGGTGGCGGCATTGCTGGCGCCCCGACGTCATCAAGGGCCAGGATAGTTGCTTCGGATTGCCAGTTGCCGAAGTCGGCGCTGCCCCTCACCCGCCTGCCGGCGTTTGCAGCACGCACTTTGCTGGAACCAGCCTTGATGCTCCGCATTTTATGAGCGAGGGCTTACGGAGGGTGACGTGAAAGCGATTTTTGGACTGGTCTGCGGCTTCGTCTTGACTCTTGCCGTTTTCGGCAGCGGGCTGGGCTTCGCCGCCTGGCTGCTTGCCGCCAAAGCCCCGCATGAGGCAAGGCCGACCGTCAGCGTGTCGGAGCTGTGGACAAGAAACGCGCGGCCGGTGGACAAGGCGGCGCAAAATCTCGAACGCGTGCCGGCCGACCAGCCCGCGCCGACTGACCTGGCCCCCAAAGAGCCGGCGCCCGACCCGACCGTGACAAGCGCGGTTCCGCCGGTGGCGGCCGAAAGGCAGGCCGCGCTGCCGCCGTCGCATGTCCAATGGTGCGCCAGCCACTACCGCTCGTACAATCCGGACGACAACAGCTACATGTCCTACAGCGGGCGGCAGCGCACCTGCAGCTCGCCCTACCTCGATGCCGGCGACCAGTCCGCGCAGCCTTCGGCCGAAGTCAGCTATGTCGAGGCGGGCGGCGCCGGTTCGGCCGCCGCGGCGGAACCTTCCGCCGACCATGTCGATAGCTGTTTCAGCCGCTACCGCTCCTACCGGCCGGAGGACAACAGCTACCAGCCATATTCGGGCGGGCCGAGACGGCAATGCGAGTAGCGGGCCCGATGGCGATGAAAGGCGCCGGCGCCTTCACGCAGATTTTTTGGATCGTTCGCCTCGGCGCGGCGTTCATTCCCCACACGGTGGAGGAAGTGATATGAGCGACGACAGGAACGACAGGATCCGCGAGCGCGCCTACCAGATCTGGCAGCGCGAAGGCGGCGTGCATGGCGACCACGAGCGGCACTGGCACCAGGCCGAGATGGAGATCGACAGGGAGGCCGCGCTGCCGCTGACGGCCGACGACGCATTGCCTCAGACCCGCGAGATCGCCAGCTCGGACGTGCTGGCGGTGGAGGATCTCGCCATGCGAACCGGCATATCGGGCGACGAGGCGCAGGCACTGCTCGACCGCCTGGGCAGCGACCGCGCCGCGATCGAACAGGCCGCGCGCAACCTGGAGGCGAAGAAGCGCGCCGGATCCTGACGCCCTGTTTTCACGCAATTCCGGGCGGACAGGCGCCGCGCACGGTTCCCCGAATTGCTGAAGCCGGCCATGAAAGCGCGGTGCTGCCGGGCAGCCAGGCTGACGGGCGAAGGCTGCCTGGACGGCGTCATCGACATAGGCGACAGCTCCTTCACTTGCATCGGAACCCTTGGCCGCCTCGGAGGTTCACCCTGTCCCCCAACCAAGGAGATTGAAGTCATGGACCACACAAACCACGTCAGGCTGAGCCCGGCCGAACTGACCCCGGACACGCTCGAAGGCGCCACCATCTACGGGCCCCGCGACGAGAAGATCGGCTCGGTCGACCATCTGCACGGCAGCCAGGTCGTCATCGACGTCGGCGGCTTCCTCGGCATCGGCGCCAAGCCGGTCGCCGTCGCCGCCAGCGAACTCGATTTCATGCGCGACGAGGACGGCGACGTCCACGCCGTGACCAACTGGACCAAGGACCAGCTGAAAGCCATGCCCGAGCACCGCGACTGACAATCTGAAGGCCCGGCGACGACCGGGCCGTTCGTCTTTTCGAAGAGGAGAGACCGATGATCAGGAAACTCAAGGACGGAAAATACCGGCTCTATTCACGCAAGAAGGATGAAAAGACGGGCAAGCGGCGGAACCTGGGCACGTTCGACACGCGCGAGGCGGCGGAGAAGCATGAGAAGGAGGTGCAGTATTTTAAGCGGCATTGAGGGAAATTGCCGAAGCGGCAGCAACGCGCCTCATCCACGACATTGAACGTCCCGTATGGCGTCCGGTAAGCCGCCGTTCGCCTCGCATAACAGCTAGTGGCAAGGTTCAGGCCGACCTTCCGGAACGAGCGGAACGACCAGCGGGGTACCGCCGGACCACCGGCTCGAACCAGCTCATCTCGAAAAACGAGGCGGCACGTTTTTCCATGGCACGCCATCCCGGCCCATTTCATAGCCTTTTTCGAACAGAGCCCGCATGAACTTGTTCTCGAACGGGGTTTTCGGCTCATCGGTGAAGTCGGCCGGAACGTCTATGAAGTTGTAGGCGATGCCGTCGCGCCTGGCGATGGCGTAAAGCCTGTAAAGATCGCCGATCCCTTGCGTCTTGATGAGGGACGAGACCGCCTTCTCCGCGATGTCGGGCAGTGTGGCCTTCACGATCCCCGGCACCGGCGTCGTTCGGCCATTGCGGATGATATAGAGGCGCGCCTTGACCCGGGCGTGGAACGTCCGATCGAGTTCGCGCATGCTCAAGCCGGCGGGCATTAGAAAGACCTGGTTGCTGGTGCCGCCATCGACGTGCATTTCGTGATACGTTTTGCCGGAGGCGGTCACTTGCAGCTCGACGGGAGGGAATATCCCTGGAATGGCGGTCGAGGCCAGCATGACTTGCTTGAAGAGCTTCAGCCGGTCCGGACGACGGCTCGCCGCGATAGCGCCCATGTCCCAGATCACTGGCCGATCCGCATCGAGATTGGTCGTCCCAATGAAGAGCCTCCGTCCCTTGCCGGATTCTGCGGCGATCTGATCGAGCATGTCCTCGGTAACTTCTTCGTCGAGCATTTTGGCAAGGGGAGCGTTGCTGGTGATCGAGGCGCTCGACAGCACGCCGATGAAGCTATGCTCGGTGTAGATGTTGGCGTCCTTGATCGTTGTGAAGGCAAGCTTCAGGCGATCGTCATAAGCCGGGCCAAGGAACGCGAAGGGCGCGATCAGCGATCCGGTGCTGATGCCGGTGACAATGTCGAACCTTGGCCTGGTGCCGGCTTTGGTCCAGCCCGCCAGGATTCCGGCGCCGAAGGCACCGCTGCTGCCGCCGCCCGAAATGGTAAGCGCGTCGAGCTCTCGCAGCTTGATGGAAGAGTCGGCCTTTGCCGCTTTGATTCTCTCGTCGCGGAACGCGACGAGACGATCGGGCGGGAAACTTTCGTCGGAATCGCCCCAGACGCGTATGTCCCGGGGATAGCCGCTCACTTCGGCGGCAGCCATGCGTTCTATAGGCACGCCATCGCGTGGAAAGGCGGCGATGCAGCCTGTGAGTTGAATTGCACATAGGCAAAGCAGGATGATCCTCAGCATAGCTATCGGGGCCTGACGTGGTTTCTTTTCAAGCTAAGGCGAAGCTGCGAAAAAGCTGTTCGCCTCCGAGCACGGCGAAGGAGACGACGGTCATCAGCAGGGCGCGGTGGAAACGCGCCTGTTTGATCTCCCTTACGCGTGAGGTTTTCAGCAACTCAGCAGCTATCACCGAGGTCCAATCGGATTGCAGGGCCAAGTGGACCAGGTCGCGCACACCGGCGAAGAATCCGGGATCCACATAGTAGATGGGCGGGACGGCGCAGGCACCGGCCACTTTGCGGTTGAGTTCCTTGTTAGCCCGCCTGCGGCTCGGATAGAGCACTTGCCCGAACTGCACGATCGGCATGATCACGATCCCCCAGACGGCCACGTAAAACAGCGGCCCGAGCGGGGCATGCGACGGCAGCAGGTCGCCGAAGCGCAGGATCAGGTTGAGGGCGAGGATGTAGCCCACGCCCACGATCTGCGCCTTGGTGTCGTAGGAACGCGCCACCGACTGCGCCTCCTGCAGCGCTGCGGCCAGCATCTTGTCGACATATTCGCGCGTCGTCCCGTCGGGTTCCGCGCACCTGGCGGCATCGGTCGTGAGAAAGCGGTCAAGGAGAGTGGGGCGTGTTTCCAGCATGGCTGCCTCCTTTATCGATCCGACAAGGCCAGGATCGGGATTGCGTCGGCGCTGGGCTCGGGCGCCGCCAACGGCTCGTCGCTTTCCCGGATTCCGTTCACCATCACATAAAGGGCTGGCAGGAAAACCAGCGTCAGCATGGTGGCGACGGCGAGCCCGCCGACGATGGCGTAGGCCATCGGCCCCCAGAAGACGTCGTGCATGATCGGGATCATGCCGAGGATCGCCGCGGCCGCGGTGAGCATGATCGGCCGGAACCGGTGGACGGTGGCATCGATCACCGCCTTCCACGGCTCGACCCCCTGGGCCCGCTCATGCTCGATCTGGTGCACCAGGATCACCGAGTTGCGGATGATCATGCCGGCGAGCGCAATGATGCCGAGCGTCGCGATGAAGCCCATCGGCGTACTGGTGGTCAGCAGCGCGATGGCAACTCCGATGAGCCCGAGAGGCGCCACGCTGATAACCATGGCGACCTGCCGGAAACTGCCGAGTTGGACCATCAGCACCGTAAGCATCAGGGTGATCATCAGCGGGAACTGAGCCAGCAGGGCAGCGTTGCTGAGCGCGGTCTTTTCCACCGTGCCGCCGGTCTCGATCGACGTTTCCGCCGGCATCGACTTGGAAAGCGCCTCCAGCGCGGCGGCAACGTGCTGGTGGATGAAGGCCGGCTGCAGTCCCGGCAGCGGCTCTGCCTGGACTGTGATCGTGGGCAGGCGCCGGCGCCTCCAGACATATCCTTCATCGAGGTCGTATTTGAAATCGGCGAGCTCCCGCAACGGAACGGATGCGCCCGTCGGCGTGGTGATCTGAAGGTGGCGCAGGGCTTCGATGCTGGAGCGTTCATCGTTCTGGGCACGTGCGACCACGTCGATCAGGTAGATGGAATCGCGCAGTTGCGTGACCGTCGAGCCGTTGAGCACGCGGTTGAGCGCCTGGGAAAGCTGTTCGGAGCTAAGCCCCGCCTGCCGGACGCGGTCCTGGTCGACGACGATGCGCAACGTCTTGTTCTTCTCGCCCCAGTCGAAGTTGACGGTTTGCACGAGGCCGGAAGCCCGCAGGATATCGGCCACCTGCTCGCCATATTTCCTGGCGTCGTCGGGAGTAGGCGCGCTCACCCGGTATTGCACGGGCCAGCCGACCGGCGGCCCCAGTTCCAGGCGCGAAATGCGCGCGGTCACGTCCGGAAATTTGTCGGCGAACAGCGCCTGCAGTTTGGCCTGCACACGATCGCGCGCCTGAAGGTCCTTGGCCACGACCACGGTCTCGGCCATGAAGTCGTTGTCGAGCTGCACATCCAGGGGCAGATAGAACCGGATGGCGCCACCGCCGACATAGGAGGAGAAGTGGTCGATGTCGGCGTCACCCGCAAGCGCCTTCTCCAGCCGTTTGGTTTGGGTCTCGGTAGCGATGATGGAGGCATTCTTGGGCAGCGTCATCGTCACCAGCAGTTCAGGCCGGTTGGAGGCCGGGAAGAACTGCTGCTGGACGAAGCCCATGCCGTAGAGCGAGAGGCCAAAGGCAACGAGGGATGCGGCGATGGTGAGAAAACGGTGCCGCATGGCGAACGCCAGCAGGCGTCGGAACAGCCGCATGAATGGCCCTGGCTCCGCCGCCCCATGCGCTTTCATGTGCTTGGGCAAGAGCGTCAGCCCGAGCACCGGCGCGAAGAGGACGGCCACGAACCATGACGCGATGAGCGCCACGCCTATGACGGCGAACAGCGAGAAGGTGTATTGCCCGGTATTGTTGTTCGCGAACCCGATCGGCAGGAAGCCGAGCAGCGTGATCAGCGTCCCCGTCAGCATCGGGAAGGCGGTGGACGTATAGGCGAAGGTCGCTGCCTTGATCTTCGGCATGCCTTCTTCGATCTTGGAGATCATCATCTCGATCGTGATCATGGCGTCGTCGACCAGAAGGCCGAGAGCGATGATCAGCGCACCGAGCGAAATGCGCTGCAGGCTGATTCCCGCCGCTTCCATGAACGCGAAGACGATGGCGAGGACAAGCGGGATGGACAGGGCGACCACCAGGCCGGCGCGCAGGCCGAGGCTGAGGAAGCTCACGACGAGCACGATGGCGACTGCTTCGAGGAGAGCCTTGGTGAATTCGCCAATCGCCTCACGTACGACCTCGGGCTGGTCCGATACCAGATTGAGCTCGATGCCGACCGGGAAGCGCTGTTTCAGCCGCTCCG